>NZ_JACBZW010000006.1:0-406650 GCF_013408065.1 Bradyrhizobium sp. IAR9 | reverse complement strand
CGACCCCCACATGGGCCTTGTAACCGAAGGTCGAGCCGCTCTTGCCCTGCCGCTTGGTGAAGCGGGCGTCGGGATCGTTTGAGGGACGATCCTCCCTCGGAGGAGCTGACACCGCCTGGATCAAGGTTGCATCCAGCATCGTGCCGCGCTTGAGGATGACGCCGGCATTCTCAAGCTGGCGATCCAGTTCGCCAAACAGCTTCTCCAGCAGGCCTTGTTCAACGAGCTGGTTCCGGAAGCGGTTCAGGACCGTATGATCGGGGGTGGCATCCTCGAGGCTCAAACCAACGAAGCGCTTGAATGACAACCGGTCGCCCAGCGCCTCCTCCAGTTCGCGCTCCGAAAGACCGTAGAGCGACTGCAGCAGCACCGCGCGAAACAGCACAAGCACCGGATAGCCTGGACGACCGGGACTCCCTTCATCCCGCAAATGGCCGATCAGCTTCTCGAACCGGTACCACTTGACCAGGCCAGCCAACCGATCCAGCGCCGCATTGGCGCCGGCGCCCTTCGGCATCAGCGCTTCCACAAAGCTCGGCTGTCCTGTCCGCTTCACCGCCATCGTCATTCCCCCAAGGCTTTGCCCTAGGGAATCACAACTGGCGAATTACGCAACAGGCCCACAAGGGGAGAGGGGAAGAAGCGACCGCTGCTTGTTCTTCATCAATTAAGGCGTCTTGATCCCCATCGCCTTCAGCGCATCCAGCATCCGCTGCGGTGGGCCCATCTTCACCGCCAGCGGCTTGCCGGTTTCCAACAGGCTCTTGAGGCTGGACAGGATCGCGGGCCAGCCCGAACGGCCACCGGCGAGGATGTCGTCGCTAAGCGGGCGGTCGTGGCCTTCGCACATGGTAAGCCGGACCGCATCGCCGGCCTGTTCGATCTCGTAGGTGACGAGCGTCGGGCCGAGCTTCTCGATCAGCTCGGGCCAGTTCACGTTGAATGTGACCGAGAGCTTTCGCGGCGGATCGTAGGCGAGAACCTCGCCGCTGATGTGTAACGCGCCATCGGGCGTGCGCACGGTGAACGCGCCGCCAAGGCGCGGCTCGACCTCCACGGCATTGCCGAAGAAATATTGCTTGCTGAACTCGGCCGAGGTCAGCGCCTCCCACACTTTCTCCGGCGTCGAAGCGATGTAGATGGTGTAGACCGTCAGCGGCTTGAATTGATCGAGGTTCATTTTGCGTCGAATCCCTTGTTGAGCGCCGTGCGGGGAATGGCGAGCACTTTGCCTCTCTCCAGCAGGCTCTTGAGCCCGGACAGGATCGCCGGCCAGCCATTGGAGACGGCGCCGAGATATTTGCCGCCCTCGACGAAGCCGTCATGCAACACGGTCAAACGCACGAGCGCGCCGAACGGTTCGATGGTGAAGACGACGCGTGAGATTGGCTCGCCGCGCAGCTCTTCGAATTTCTGGTGCTTGAAGCTGTAGGACAGGCGGCGCGGCGGATCGGATTCCAGGATCTCGCCGGAATCGGTGATCTCGCCGTCGAGCGTAAGCGCAAAAGGCGAGCCGATCTGCCAGTCGGAGCGGACCTCGGCGCCGAACCAGTACTGCCTGGTGAATTCGCTCGACGTCAACGCCTCCCACAGCTTTTCCGGCGTGGTCTCGATATAGGTCACGTAGACGAACTCCGGCTTACTCATCGCGCTTCTCCAACTGGCGTTTCAACTCGCTGAGTGCGGCGAGCTTGCCGCGCTCGAATTTTTTGATCCAGCGTTCGCCGATCTGATGGATCGGCACCGGATTGAGATAGTGCAGCTTCTCGCGGCCATGCCTGATGGCGGTGACGAGATTGGCCTCTTCCAGGATCGCAAGGTGCTTGGTCACGGCCTGCCGCGTCATCGCGAGGCCCTCGCAGAGCTCGTTCAGCGTCTGGCCGTTCCTGGCATGAAGCCTGTCGAGCAGCGACCGTCGTGACGCATCGGCGAGCGCTTTGAAGACCTCATCCATGGTGTCGATAATAGGCAACCAAATGGTTGCATGTCAAGATGGAGTCTTTGGCGCGCGCAGTCGGCCGTGCTAGCCTCGACGCTCAGCCAACGCAGATTGGTTCCGGGAGGATTTTGATGTTCCGTCGCGTTTCACGTGTTGCCGCTCTCGTCCTTTTCGCGTGCAGCACCGCGGCCCAGGCGCAGAAGCAGACCATCGGCGCGCCGCCTGAAGCCTCCAACATGAAGATCGTCGGGAGCAACGATCTCCAGGCCCGCAGCGCCTATCAGCCGACCATCCATCACCAGGGCGATCGCTGGATCGCCTATATCGGCCATCACGGCGGCACTGATGATGTGCCCGCGCCCGTCAATCCGATGACGGGCAAGGCCGAGCCGAACGGAACCTCGATCGTCGACGTCACCGATCCCGCGCGTCCAAAATATCTGCGGCATCTGCCGGGGCAGGAGGGCAAGTACGAATCCGGCGGCGCGCAGATGGTGCGGGTCTGCGACGGCAAGACCTTGCCGAAGGGCGATCCCAACGCGGTCTACATGCTGCGGACGTTCGGCGGCGAGGCGCACGAGATCTGGAACGTCACCGATCCCGCGAGCCCCGTGCTCATCACGCGCATCGGCGGCCTGAAGGACACCCACAAGAGCTGGTGGGAATGCGACACCGGCATTGCCTATCTCGTCTCGGGCGCGCCGGACTGGCGCACGCGGCGCATGACGCAGATCTACGATCTCTCCGATCCCGCGCGCCCGCAGAAGATCCGCGATTTCGGTCTGCCCGGTCAGGAGCCCGGTTCGACCGGCGCGCTGCCGACCGAATTGCACGGGCCGATCTCGACCGGGCCCGACGGCAACCGCGTCTATTTCGGTTACGGCACCAACAAGGGCGGCATTTTGCAGATCGTCGATCGCGACAAGCTCTTGAGCGGGGCAAAGGAGCCGACGCCGGACAATCTGCGCTATCCCGAGATTGCGCGCATGCCGATGTCCGCCTTCAACGGCGCGCACACGACGTTTCCGATGCTCGACATGCCCATCGCGGAATTCGCCGAGGACAAGGACGGCAAGACCCGCGACATCGTCATGATCGTGAATGAAGCGATCCTCAACGAATGCGGCGAGGCGCGGCAGATGGTGTGGTTCGCCGACGTCACCACCGAGATGCGGCCGATGATGATCTCGAGCTACACCGTGCCGGAGGCGAGCGGGCAGTTCTGTCAGCGCGGCGGGCGCTTCGGCGCGCATTCCTCCAACGAGAGCATGGCGCCGGTCTACTACAAGAAGATGGCCTTCATCGCCTTCTTCAATGCCGGCGTGCGCGCGCTCGACATCCGCGATCCCTATCACCCGAAGGAAGTCGGCTACTTCATTCCGTCGATCACCAGCGCGACCGACAAGCGCTGCATCCCGATCGAGGGCGGCGAGCGCTGCAAGGTCGCGATCCAGACCAACAATGTCGAGACCGATGATCGCGGCTACATCTACATCGTCGACCGCGCCAATACCGGCCTGCATATCCTGGAGCTGACCGGCCCGGCCCGCAATGTCGCCGGCCTGCCGAAGAACTGATGATGCGGCGCGGACCGATGTCGGCGTCGATGTTGGTACGTCGCTTCCACATTCTCCGCTGTCATTCCCCGCGCAGGCGGGGAATCCAGTATTCCAGAGACGTTGGTGAAGTGCGGAGGCGTCGCGGCGTACTGGATCCCCCGCTTTCGCGGGGGATGACACCGTTGGTTGAGCGCGCACCTTGCGCTCATCTCACTTCCCTCTGCGCCCGTCCCATGCATTAATACGGCCCAACGCTCCGAGCCGAGTCTCCCCCATGATGTCCATGCAAGCCTATTTCGCCTTCGTCGCCGCCTGCATTGCGCTGGCGCTGCTGCCGGGGCCGATCGTCACCCTCGTCATCGCCAACGGCCTGCGCCACGGCACGCGTGCTGCGCTGACCAACGTGGCCGGCGCGCAGGCCGGCCTTGCCATCGTCATCGGCATCGTCGCGGTCGGCCTGACCTCGCTGATGGCGACCATGGGCTACTGGTTCGACTGGGTGCGCTTTGCCGGCGCCGCTTATCTCGTCTGGCTCGGCATCAAGCTGATCTGGGCGCCGGTCGAGGGCGTCGATGTCGACACACCGCCACCGCCGCCGCGCGGCGGCTTCTTCCTGCAGGGTTTCCTGGTACTGCTGTCAAATCCGAAGGTGCTGGTGTTTTTCGGCGCCTTCATCCCGCAGTTCATGGACATGAGCCAGCCGCACTTTCCGCAAGTGGCGCTGCTGGGCGCGACCTTCATGGTCACCGCCGTGGTGACCGATGCGCTCTACGCCGTCGCCGCAGGCCGCGCGCGAAAATTCTTCTCGGCGCGCCGCACGCGGATGATGTCGCGCATCTCCGGCGGCTTCATGATCGGCGGCGGCATCTGGCTGGCGCTGACCAGGGCGAAGTGAGGCTTACGCCAACAGCTCCACCTTCAGCTCCATCTCGACCTCGGCAAGGATCCTTGCCAGCCGTTCGGCCCATTGCTGCTGGCCGGTGTGGTCGGTGATCAGATCCTGCCGGATCTCGATGCCGGTGTTGACGAGGCCCCGCCCTTCGCCGTGGACGGGGATGGTGTAGTCGGTGAGGTCGCTGACCGCGTAAGGCTCGTTGTCGCCGACAACGAGATCGCCCTCTGCGCGCAGATGTTTCAACAGCAGTTGCGGCAGCACGGTGTCGCGGTTGTACAGCGCGGCGATGTGCCAGGGCCGCGCGACGCCGGCATAGACGGGCGTGAAGCTGTGCAGCGACACCAGCACCGTCGGCCGCTTGTCGTGCAGGCGGGCGTCGATCGCGGCATCGATGCGATCATGATAGGGCTCGAAAATCTCGCGCCGCCGCGCCTCCCGCTCCCCATCCGATATCCCTTCGTTGCGCGGGATCGCGGTGGCTTCGGAGATCACGGGGATCGAGCTTGCAGCAGAAGGCGGGCGGTTGCAGTCGATCACGAGCCGCGAATAGCGCTGCGCGATCAGATGCGCATCCAGCAACCTTGCGAGCCGCTCGGCGACGCCAGCAATGCCGATGTCCCAGCCGATGTGCCTGGCAAGCTCGCTTTCCGCGATGCCGAGATCGCCGAGCGCGCGCGGCAGCACCCGTCCGTAATGATCCGAGGTGAGCAGAAAGGGCGAAGTCCCTTCGGCATTCACCTCATGCACGGGCAAAATATCGCCCTCGCCGAGCAGTTGATCGGCGGCCTCGGCCGTGTGCAGATCCATCCTGATTGCCTATGAAACGATTACGTGTCTAAACGGAGTAACGATATTGCACCGACGTCGCAACTTTAGAGCAGCATGACCTCCGATCGCCTTTTCGTCTACGGCACCCTGATGCGCGGCTTCGACCATCCGATGGCGCGGCTGCTGGCGGGACACGCGGATTTCCTCGGTGAAGCGACCTGCCGCGGCCGCCTCGTCCTGGTGAAGCATTATCCGGGATTGCTGCTGTCGAATGCTGCCTCCGACATCGTTCATGGCGAGCTCTTCCGGATGCGCGTGCCAGACGAGATCCTGGGCGAGCTCGACATGTACGAGGCCTGCGGCGAGGGTTTTCCGGAGCCGACCGAATATCTGCGCCGGCTGATCGACGTGACGCTGCCTGATGGCGCCACGGAGAAGGCCTGGACCTATGTCTACAACTGGCCCGTCACGGGTTTGCCGCTCATCGAGTCCGGGCGGTTCTTGGCGCACTAGTTGTTTTCGAGCATGATCTTCTCGGAAAACCGCTTCGCACTTTTCCGGATCATGCTCTAAGCCGACAGCACTTCCTTCACCACGCGCACGTCGACCTCGCGCTCGACGTAACTCCATTCCTCGGTTTCCCGGAGCATCGCCACCAGCTCCTCGAACAGCGAGGCATGCGCGGGGGCGAATTCGAACCAGGTCAGGAAATCGAAGGGCTCGCCGAGGTCGCGGCAATGATAGAGCTGGCGCGCGATCGCGGGCAGGAAACGAAGGCTGCTCGCGATGTGGTGCGACTTGTCCTCGAAGATCTGGCGGCGCTCTTCCTGCGTCAGCTCCCACCAGGCCTGCGATTTGCGGATCGGGATCAGCGCCGCGCTGGTTGCTTCCATCCGGCCGAGCCCGGCCTGCACGGCCACAAGCTGCTGCTTCTCGGGCCGCTCGGTGTAGCGCAAATTGCTCGGGGCGCCGACCAGCCGCCACGCATTGCGCGAGGGCACCAGCGGCAATGAGACGGCCTCGCTGTCGGTCACCGACAGCGCCGGCATGAAGGGCAGGGGCTCGCCGGTCACGGGTGCGATCGAGATCACGCGCCAGCCCCCGCTGTGGCCGCCCCGAAAGGTCCTGAACATGGGGATATGGAAGCGTGGAACCGGGTTAGGTTCAAGGGGCTCGTCATTTCGGCACTACGGTCCCGTCATCCTGAGGCGCGAGTGGCGCGATGCCATGCATCGCGCCGGGAGCCCCGAAGAATGAACGGCCGAGGGTTAGAGCCGGGCCGTCGCCCTTCGAGGCTCGCCGAAGAGGCGAGCACCTCAGGGTGACGGGACCAAAGGCCTGTGAACAGCGCGTATAATCCTGACAAACCTGACTTTTAGGCCCGCCGCCCCTATATCCCTGATCTTTCGCCCGACTCACCCCGGTTCGCGCTACAGAGGCCCATGCGCTTCACGCCCCAATTCCTCGACGAGCTTCGTGCCCGGCTTTCGGTCTCCGAAGTCGTGGGCAAGCGCGTCAAGCTGAAGAAGGCCGGGCGGGAGTGGAAGGGGCTGTCGCCGTTCCAGCAGGAGAAGACGCCGTCCTTCTACGTCAACGACCAGAAGGGTTTTTACCACGACTTCTCCTCCGGCAAGCACGGCGACATCATCTCCTTCGTGATGGAGACCGACGGCCTGCCGTTCGCGGAGGCCGTCGAGCGGCTCGCCAGCATGGCGGGCCTGGCGCTGCCGGCGGTGACGCCGGATGCGGCGCGGCAGGAGCAGCGCCGCCGCACGCTCCATGACGTCATGGATCTCGCCGCGACCTATTTCGCGGAGACGCTGGCCTCGCGCGTCGGCGCCAAGGCGCGCGGCTATCTCGCCGACCGCGGGATCTCGCCGGCGACGCAATTGCAGTTCCGCCTCGGCTATGCCTCGCCCGATCGCTTCGCGTTGAAGGAGCATCTCGGCAAGCTCGGTGTCTCCGTCGACGACATGGTCGAGACCGGCCTGCTGGTCGCCGGAGACGACATTCCCGTTCCCTACGACCGCTTCCGCGACCGCGTGATGTTTCCGATCACGGACTTACGCGGCCGCGTCATCGCCTTCGGCGGGCGCGCGCTGGAGAAGGACGTTCCGGCCAAATATCTCAACTCGCCGGAGACGCCGCTCTTCCACAAGGGCGACAATCTCTACAATCACCAGACCGCGCGCAAAGCCACCCATGACGGCAGCGCGCTGATCGTGGTCGAAGGCTATGTCGACGTCATCGCCATGGTCACCGCGGGCTTTGCCGGCGCCGTCGCGCCGCTCGGCACCGCGCTCACCGAAAGCCAGCTGGCGCTGTTGTGGAAGATGGCGGACGAGCCGATCCTCTGCTTCGACGGCGACCGCGCCGGCCAGAAGGCGGCGTATCGTGCCGCCGATCTCGCGCTGCCATTCCTCGCGCCCGGAAAGAGTCTTCGTTTCGCGCTGCTGCCGGAAGGCCAGGACCCCGACGATCTCGCGCGCTCCGGCGGTCGTGGCGCCATCGAGGAAGTCATCGCGGCGGCGAAGCCGCTTGCCGAGATGATCTGGTCGCGCGAGCTCGAAGGCGGCAATTTTGCCACCCCCGAGCGCCGCGCCGCGCTGGAGGCGCGCATCAAGGAGCTCGCGAACGGCATCCGCGACGAGGTGGTGCGGCGCTATTACCGCGATGATTTTGCCGAGCGGCTGCGGCGCACTTTCGCGCCCGAGGGTGGCCGCGGCGGCTTTGCCGGCCGGGGCAATCTCCAAGGTAATTCCGGCCGCCAATTCCAGCCCCGGGCCGCGGGAGGAGGCGCGAATCGATTCGGGGGGCAAGGGTTCGGCGGCGGCCGCCGCGGTCCCCCCGGTCCCATCCCGCTACCGTCAGGCCCCTACCAGGCGGCGAGCCCGCAGCTGGCGGCCAGCCCGATCATGCGCGGCCAGCGCAGCGCCATCTCCCGCCGGGAGGCGCTGATCCTGCAATGCCTGATCAACCACCCCTGGCTGCTGCACGACCACCTCGAGGAGGTCGCGGCCCTGGAGCTCGCCCATCCCGAGGCCCACAAGCTCAGGGCCGGCATCATCGCCGCCTTTGCCAACGACCACCACCATTCCCCGGACCCCGGCGAGCAGGCCGAAAAGATGCGCGGCGATCTCGCCAAAGGCGGATTTTCGCAAATCCTTCAACGGGTTGAGAACGGCATCACCACCGCGGCGGTGTGGGGCGCCCGCGAAGGCGCCGCCCCCGACGACGTTCTCGCCACCTGGCATCAGCTGGTTGCCTTGCATCGGCAATGGCATTCACTACTTAGAGAGCTGAAAGACGCCGAGCTGGCCTTGGGGGAGGACCCCAGCGAGGCCAATTTGGCGTGGCTGCGTGACGTCAAGGCCCGGATGGCCGAGGTCGATGGCACCGAAGCCCTGATCGAGGGTTTTGGCGAGCTGTCGGGTCGGTTCCAGAAGAGCGTGTGATGAAAGAATCATGCGGACGGCCGGAGCCGGAACCGCTAAAAGACTCGCCAAATCCAAGGTTTGGCGGCAAAAACAGGGTTAATCGAGGCTTAACGGTCTTGTAGCACTTTGGCCACCAGGCGGCCGCAGGCAGAACAGACGCGTCAGGAATGAATCCGCGCAATTGCTGTTGGCACTACACCTGCATCCGCTGCGACAAAGAGGCTGACGAAGCGTTAGGCATTTCCGGCGAGAGAGAGTTGGGGGTGGCGAGAGATATGTGCGCCGCCCTTTCCGTGTCGAGAGCTGCCGAAGCGAGAGCGTCGGGCAACAGGTTCATGTGAATTCAGGCAGACGCGGCGAGCCGACTGCATTGAAGCGCGTTTAGGAGCAATGGATGGCCACCAAGGCAAAGACGCTGCAGGCGAAGGACAAGGAAAAAGACGACAAGGCAGCGGACGCGCCGGAAAAGGATTCCCAGGACGCGCCCTCGCCGTTGCTCGACCTGTCCGACGCCGCCGTAAAGAAGATGATCAAGCAGGCCAAGAAGCGCGGCTTCGTGACCTTCGATCAGCTCAACGAAGTCTTGCCGTCCGACCAAACCTCGCCCGAACAGATCGAGGACATCATGTCGATGCTCTCCGACATGGGCATCAACGTCACCGAAGCCGACGATAGCGAAGGCGAGGAGGACAAGGACGAGGGCGGCGAGGACGAGACCGACAACGAGCTCGTCGAGGTCACCCAGAAGGCCGTCACCGAGGTCAAGAAGAGCGAGCCGGGCGAGCGCACCGACGATCCCGTGCGCATGTATCTGCGCGAGATGGGCACGGTCGAGCTGCTCTCCCGCGAAGGCGAAATCGCCATCGCCAAGCGCATCGAGGCCGGCCGCGAGGCGATGATCGCAGGGCTGTGCGAAAGCCCGCTGACCTTTCAGGCCATCATCATCTGGCGCGACGAGCTCAACGAAGGCAAGATCTTCCTCCGCGACATCATCGATCTCGAAGCCACCTATGCCGGCCCCGACGCCAAGGCCGGGATGAACAATGCGATGATCGCAGGTCCCACCGGCGAGAACGGTGAAGCGCCTGCCGAGGGCGGCCAGGCCGCCGCGACCGGCGCGCCCGCGCATGTCGCCCCGCCCGCCGCGCCGCCGTCGCCGACCCCGTTCCGGGCCGCGCCTGCGCCGGGCGGCACGGAAGCCGGCGAGGAAAAGGATCCGGGCGAGGCTGCGGCCGAGTCCGACATGGACGACGACGAGTTCGAGAACCAGATGTCGCTCGCGGCCATCGAGGCCGAGCTCAAGCCGAAGGTGGTCGAGATCTTCGACAAGATCGCCGACAGCTACAAGAAGCTGCGCAAGCTTCAGGAGCAGGACATCCAGAACCAGCTCCAGAACGAGTCGCTCTCGCCGCACCAGGAGCGCAAGTACAAGAAGCTGAAGGACGAGATCATCGTCGAGGTGAAGTCGCTGCGCCTCAACCAGGCGCGTATCGACTCGCTCGTCGAGCAGCTCTACGACATCAATAAGCGCCTCGTCTCGCACGAGGGCCGCCTGATGCGCCTTGCCGACAGCCACGGCGTCGCGCGCGAGGACTTCTTGCGCAACTACACCGGCTCGGAGCTCGATCCGCGCTGGCTCAACCGCGTCTCGAAGCTCTCGGCCAAGGGCTGGAAGAACTTCGTCCATCACGAGAAGGACCGCATCAAGGACCTGCGTCACGAGGTGCATCAGCTCGCAGCCCTGACCGGCCTCGAGATCGTCGAGTTCCGCAAGATCGTGCACTCCGTGCAGAAGGGCGAGCGCGAAGCACGCCAGGCCAAGAAGGAGATGGTGGAAGCCAACCTCCGTCTCGTGATCTCGATCGCGAAGAAATACACCAACCGCGGCCTGCAATTCCTCGACCTGATCCAGGAAGGCAACATCGGCCTGATGAAGGCGGTCGACAAGTTCGAGTACCGCCGCGGCTACAAGTTCTCGACCTACGCGACGTGGTGGATCCGGCAGGCGATCACCCGCTCGATTGCGGACCAGGCCCGCACCATCCGCATCCCCGTGCACATGATCGAGACGATCAACAAGATCGTGCGCACGAGCCGCCAGATGCTCAACGAGATCGGCCGCGAGCCGACCCCGGAAGAGCTCGCCGAAAAGCTCGGCATGCCCTTGGAGAAGGTCCGCAAGGTCCTGAAGATCGCCAAGGAGCCGCTCTCGCTCGAAACGCCCGTCGGTGACGAAGAGGATTCACACCTCGGCGATTTCATCGAGGACAAGAACGCGATCCTGCCGATCGACGCCGCGATCCAGTCCAATCTGCGCGAGACCACCACGCGCGTGCTCGCCTCGCTCACCCCGCGCGAAGAGCGCGTGCTGCGCATGCGCTTCGGCATCGGCATGAACACCGACCACACGCTGGAAGAAGTGGGGCAGCAGTTCTCGGTGACGCGCGAGCGTATTCGTCAGATCGAGGCCAAGGCGCTGCGGAAGCTGAAGCATCCGTCGCGGTCGCGGAAGCTGCGGAGCTTCTTGGATAATTGATCGGGATTGTAATGCCCGGGCCCGACCCGGGCATCCATCGTAACGAAGACGGCGGGCCGAAAAGCCCGCCGTTTTTCTTTGTGCTAGCGCCTGGATTGCGTCGGATAGTAAATTGCGAGGCGGATGCCGTTGGTTTGCTCATTCCATCTCCGTTGCTCTTCCGCTTTTTTCAACCCCGCCAGCTATGCCCGACTATCACCTCACCGTCTGGTACAACACCCGCTGCCCCGTTTGCGACGCCGGCATCGACTGGCAGCGCAACAAGCTGCTGGCGCTGGTGCGCGCGGGTACGGTCGAGTTCAGGGACATCAACGAGCAGCCCGACGCGCTGGCGCACTTTGGTGCTTCGCTCGACGACATCAGGCGGCGCCTGCATGCGACCGATGAAGCGGGGCGGCTCATCGTCGGTGCGGATGTCGCGATTGCGTTGTGGAGGCTGACGCCGGGGGAGGGCTGGCTTGCTGCGCTGTTCGGCAATCGCGTGGCGCTGCCATTCACGCGGTTCGGCTACGACCGGTTTGCCGATCTGCTGTTTGCCTGGAATAAAAGGAGCGGGCGCTGGTGAGCGCCTGCTTATGTCGTCCTACTTCTTCTTCACCCCGACCCGCTCGATCCGCTTGATCTCGAGCGCGGGGCGGCCGCTCTTTTCGGCGATCTCGCGGTCCTGCTCCATGATGAAGGCGCGGGCGGGTTCGTCGCCGTCGAGGCCGCCGAGCAGCTCGCTCGGCACGCGGCGGTTGGAGCGCTGGGAATCGTCTTCATAGAAGACGTTGAAAAAGGCGAATTCGCCTTTGGGATTGGTTCCGGGTTTTTTAGCCATGGCGGCTTGTCGTCGATAGCCGCGTCATAGTCAAATGACTTCGCGCGTCGCCGGGGTCGGTACGGAGCCGTGGGCCCGCTGCGCAAGGGATCCTTGCCTCAATAAACGGCGGGCCGAAGCCCGCCGCTTATTTTTGGTCTTCAGCGTCACCCGGGGCTGGCAGGGTGACAACCTAAAATAGAAGGCTATAGAAGACGCCCTGCGATGGCAAGGCAAATCGTGGCGGCGTTGATGTCGCAGCGAGCGGATCAGATATGCGATGGTCGCGACATCTGGTTTCGATTCACATCGAAGCAATTGTTTAGAGCGTCAAACCAGTTTGTTCATCTTGCCGGCCTTCGCAATGCAACGCGCGTGGCGCGCTGTATCGGAAGGCGTGCCAGCCTGCACCTCTTCCCGCCTGCGTGCAGACAGTGTGATCTCGATTTGTAAAAGCGAGTTCCATCGTCGTGGCTGATGTCTCAATGCGTGCGCGTGCGCCGCGCCGTCTCCTGCACCGCCAGCCGCGACCCGTGTCCGCCGCCCTTGCCGCTGTGCTCTTTAAGTCCCTGCGCCATGATCGCGCTGCCCATCGCAGCCGAGCCGAAGGTGATGAGGAACGAAGCCACCAGCAGCGCGAGCGCGATGCCGGGTGAGCTGTCGGCGAAGATCAGCTCGCGCAGATGTCCGGGGTTGAGCCAGAGCAGCCCGCCGACGAGGAGCGTCGCGGCGCAGGTGCCGATCGCGAGGTTGATGGCGAGCAGGCGGAACAGGGGAATGCGGAGGAGGGAGCGGGCTGGCCGGTGAGGATGTTGATGGTTGGACATGGTTGATCGCTTCATCCTGGCTCAACGTCGTCGTCGATCGCGCAGTGGTGTGGCGCAAGCAACATTGTCACAGCGCCAGCTCTCTCATTCGTCAACCCGGCCGGTCACGGACGCTTCTCCTCGGCGGCTCCCGTGTATCTGCAATCTAGACAGCAGGGCGTGAGACAGTTTGATGCGGATCAAGCTTGCTGCTTTGACGCTCGCTGCGTTCCCGGGCATGATCCGCGCGCTGCTTCGCAGCTTGAGATTTTTAAGGGGATTGCTCGACATGCTGAAACTGCTTCTCGCCGCCGCGTCCGTCATTTGTCTGGCCGGCGGGGCGCAGGCCGCGCGCTGCGGCGGGGACTTCAACAGTTTCGTCGCCACCATGGCCCAGGAAGCGCAAGCGGCCGGCGTTTCGGCAAGCGTGACCAGCGCGGCGCTCAGCGGCGTCACCCCCGATGGCGCGGTGCTCGCCTTCGACCGGCGCCAGCGCCACACCTTCAACAAGAGCTTTGAGCAGTATGTCTCGACCCGCGTCGGTCCCGGCCGCATCAACGGCGGCCGAGCGCTGCTGCAGCGCCACGCCGCGCTGCTCTCGCGCATCGAGCAGCAGTTCGGCGTGCCCCGCTATATCCTGGTCGCGATCTGGGGGCTGGAGAGCGATTTCGGCAAGGGCGACATCGGCAAGATGCCGGTGGTCCGCACGCTCGCAACCCTCGCGCATGATTGCCGCCGCACCGATCTGTTCCAGGGCGAGCTGCTCGCTGCGCTGAAGATCGTGCAACGCGGCGACCTGCCGCTGCGCGACCTGATCGGCGCCTTCGCCGGCGAGATCGGCCAGACCCAGTTCCTGCCGTCGTCCTACATCAAATACGGCGTCGATTTCGACGGCGACGGCCATGTCGACCTCCGTCACAGCGTCCCCGACGTGCTCGCCTCGACCGCGAATTTGCTCCACACCAGCGGCTTCAAGCTGGGCCAGCCCTACGGCGAAGGCACGCCGAACTTCGAGGCGATGCGCGAGTGGAACAGGGCGGTGATCTACAGGAAGACGATCGGCTATTTTGCGGACCGGCTGGCGGGGCAGTGACCACATACTCAGTCTCGTAGGGTGGGCAAAGCGTAGCGTGCCCACGACTTCTGTCGGCGGCAAAGAGATCGTGGGCACGGCGCAAGGGCGCCTTTGCCCACCCTACGACAGCGGAGGGCGAAGCAACGCCATCGCGTCCCCGACCTCACGTCCCCTTCGCCATTTTCTCCAGCCGCCGCTGCAGCGGCGCCCAATACGTTGCCGGCCGAAACCGCTGCAACAGGTCCATGAAGCGGGCGTCGTTGCCGATCAGGATGCGGGGCTCGTTCTTCTCGATACCCTTGATGATGCGCAGCGCGGCGTTTTTCGGCGTGGTCTTCGCCGCGGTCTCGAACCGCTCGATCGATTGCGCGCGGCGGGCATTGTCGGTGACGCCGACCCCGGTGCGGGAGTTGCGCGCGATGGCGGTAGCGACGCCGCCGGGATGCACGACCGACAGTCTGACCGGGCTGCCCGCCACCGCAAGCTCGTGCCGCACGCTCTCGGAGAAGCCGCGCACCGCGAATTTCGCCGCCGCATAGGCCGATTGCCCCGGCGGCGCGATGATGCCGAAGATCGAGGAGAGGTTGACGATGTGCGCCTCTGCCAGCGTCTTCAGATGCGGCAGGAAGGCGCGCGTGCCGTGCACCACGCCCCAGAAATTGATGTCGAACAGCCAGTCCATCTGCGCCTGGTCGATCTCCTCGAACGAGCCCATCAGCGCCACGCCGGCATTGTTGACGACGATGCCGAGCGCGGGATGGGAGGAGGTCGCCTCGTTCGCGAACTGCGCGATGTCGTCGGGCTCGCCGACGTCGACGCGGTGCACGCTGACCTTGCGTCCCGCGCCGATCTCGGCCGCGAGCGTCTTCAGCCCGGCCTCGTCTCGATCGGCCAGCGCAAGATCGCAGCCGCGCTGTGCAAGCTCGATCGCCAGCGCCCGGCCGATGCCGCTGGCGGCTCCCGTGATGGCGGCGGCGCCGCGAATCGTGGTCATGAATCCCCCCGTCAAGTCCCTGCGCGTGGAACCATGATTTACATTTTTTCAGAATGGAACTGAACCGCAGGCGCCCTGGCTCCTTAACATACGTTACGCAAGCGATCATTGGGAGACGCTGATGGGACAGGCACAGCCATTTCGTGCAACTGCGCTGATCGTTGAAGACGACGTCATGCAGCGGGAGATGCTGAGCCTGCTGCTGGAGGAGAGCGGCTACCAGGTCATCCAGTGCGAAAGCGCCGAGGCCGCCGAGCGCGTCCTCGACAAGAGCGCCGGCGCGCTCTGCCTGATGATGACCGACGTCCAGCTCGCGGGGCGCATGAACGGCGTCGAGCTCGCGCACGTCGCCAAGGACCGCAATCCCAAGCTCGACGTCGTCGTCACCTCCGGCCGCCCCCTGATGCAGCCCTTGCCCGACGGCGCAAAGTTCTGGGCCAAACCCTGGGCGCCGCTCGATGTGCTGCGCGAAGCCGAGCTCGCGCAGCTGGCGTGAAGCGAAGGTTTCGCTATCAAATCCGTCATCCTGAGGTGCGAGGCATCGGGCGCAAAGCGCCCGATGGGAAGCCTCGAAGGATGCACGGCCGAGACGCAGCCGGGCCGTCGCCCTTCGAGGCTCGCCCAAGCGGACGAGCACCTCAGGGTGACGGTCAGAGACTGAAGGCCCGAGACCTGGCTTCCCCGCCGCGATGCCGGGTGCTAGCGTCCGCCCATGTCCTGGTCCTTCCTGCTCACCTCGCTCATCGTCGTCGCCTCGCCCGGCACCGGCGTGCTCTACACCCTGGCTGCGGCGCTGACGCGCGGCTCGCGTGCCAGTCTCGCCGCCGCCTTCGGCTGCACGCTCGGGATCGTGCCGCACATGATGGCGGCCATGCTCGGGCTCGCCGCCGTGCTCCACACCAGCGCGCTCGCCTTTGCCGCGCTGAAATGGGGCGGGGTGCTCTATCTGCTCTACATGTCCTGGCAGGCGCTGCGCGAGCAAGGTGCGCTGGCGGTGGAGGGCGAGATCCGCGAGCGTTCGGTCGGCCGCGTCATCGTCACCGGCTTTCTGATCAACATCCTCAATCCAAAACTGTCGATCTTCTTTCTCGCCTTCTTGCCGCAGTTCATCGCGGCGGACGAAGCCCATGTGCTGGCGCGCATGCTGGAATTGAGCGGTGCCTTCATGGCGATGACCCTTGCGGTGTTCGTGGTCTACGGCCTCTGCGCCGCCTCGGTGCGCGAGCACGTCATCTCCCGCCCGCGCATCATGGCCTGGCTGCGCCGCAGCTTCGCCGCTGGTTTCGCCGCGCTCGGCGCCAAGCTGGCCTTTGCGGAAAGGTAGTTTCTCCTTCACCTTTTGAAAGGTTCGTCATGCCCGGGCTTGTCCCGGGCATCCACGTTCTTGATGCGGCGTCCAGGAGGGGCAGCGTTCTCAACACCACCCAATAAAAAAGCGGGCCTCGCGCCCGCCACCTTCAAACTTACCCGACGCCCGGGCGGAGCAAGCTCCACCCGGGCAAAGAACAAGCCTCGTTACTTCTTCTTCGCCTTCTTGGCCTTCTTCGCCTTCTTCTTCGTCGCCTTCTTCGCTTTCTTAGCCATAGGATCCTCTTAAGGGTTAATGGTGGAACGCGACACGAGGGATGCTCGGCGGAGGGCCAGCCTCGCAACATCCTCGACGACAAACTCAGCAGATTCGCGCCTTCCTGCCCCGCGCTGTCACATCCGTGTCATCGCGTTATCCACAGCTCAGATGCATTTTCGGGTGATTTTGGTGCGCGAATCCGCATCGCAGCGTCGAAGCGGCGTCGCCGCCGACATCCCTAACGATCCGACAACGGAGCGGCGCCGTTCATGAATCCAAAACCAAAGGCGCGTTTTGCCGGAACGCGGTGAGACTCCATTAAGCGCGAAGGCCGCATTCTTCTCCGCAAGAAAACGGGGATGGGTCATGGACGGACGGCTGCCAGGGACGGGGGGCGCGACGCTGCGCATGCCGCACGCGTCATGCTGAACGTACCGACGCTCTGGACCGTCTTCGTCGTCAACTTCCTGGCGCTCGGCGTGATCTGGGCCTACGTGACGCGCTCCTATCCGAAATTCGCCGCCGCGCGGTTCTGGATGGCATCGTCCTTCGTCGGCGCGATCGGAGCGATGACGGCGCTGGTGCGCCTGTTCGTCGCGTCTCCCCTCCCGCTTCTGCTCGGCGCGGCCGGTGTCATCGCCGCGAGCTGCCTCGCCGCGATGGGCATTCAGCGCTTCTATGGCCGGCCGGTCTCTTGGCGCCTGATGACGGCGACGGGAGGCTTGAGCCTTGCCGGCGTCGTGGTCTTCATGGTCGGCTTCGAGCACATGCAGCTGCGGATGCTCAGCTACACGCTCGGTCAGGCCCTGCCGCTGATGCTGGCGCTGCGTCTGCTGCTGTCGCCGCCGGAAGGGCGCGTCAGCCCGGGCGCGCGGCTGTCCGGCATCGTCATCCTCACCATCATCGCGATCCTCATTGCCCGCACGATCGGCAATCTGCTCGGCCACGATCTGTCGGCAAAAGCCGGCGGCCAGACCCATGCCGTGATGGTGCTGGGGCTGCTGTTCCTGTCGATGACGCTCAATTTCGGCTTCCTGCTGATGGCGATGGACCGGCTGCGGGGCGAGGTCGCCGACCTCGCGCTGCTCGACGATCTCACCGGCGTCGCCAACCGGCGGCATCTGTTGCAGCGCCTGACCGAGGAATGCGCCCGCTCGGAGCGCAGCGGCGCGCCGTTCTCGCTGCTAGTGATCGATCTCGACGGCTTCAAGACCATCAACGACACCCACGGCCATGCCGCCGGCGATGCCTGCCTGCAGCACTTCACACTGATGGCGCAGACGCGGCTGCGGCCCGGCGACATGCTGGCCCGCACCGGTGGCGACGAGTTCTGCGTCGTGCTGCCGTCCTCGTCCTTGCGCGAGGCCGCCGCGATCGCCCGCCGCGTGCTCGAGGTCTGCCGTCAGGATGCCGAGGCCTGCACCGGCAGCGAGATCCCGATCGCGATCTCGATCGGCGTCGCGCAGTGGGATCGCGGCATCGGCGAATTCCCGGATCGCCTGATGGCCAATGCCGACCACGCCCTCTATGCCGCCAAGAAGAACGGCAAGAACGATTTTGCCGTCTACGATCCGTCGCCGCCGCTCTCGCCTGAGCCGATCGGCCGGGGCGAGACCGCGCGCCATTTCGCCTGAGGCCATGCTAGGTTGCGGTCACCGTTGGACCCGCATGATGATCGCTCGCCTGCTCGCGGCCGTTCTGGCCGCTTTCTTTCTGATCGCCCCCGCCGCTGCCGAGGATGCCGAGCTCGCAAAGCTCGCACGCGCCTCCGGCACGCCCGACATTCCCGGCCTGAAGCTGGTCTGGCTGGCGCCATGGGGTGACGTCCGGAGCGCAAGACCCTGGCGCAACATCATCGTGCACCAGACCGAAGGACCGGCGGGCTCGGCGCGCGGCGGCGCGCAAGCGCAAGCGAAGACCCCGACGCGGCGCGGCGTCACCGTGTGGGTGGAAACCGACGGCACGGTCTATTGGGCGGTCGCGGAAAACCTGGTGCCGACCCATGGCGACGGCGCCAACCGCAACGACAACAAGTACATCGACAACAGC
Organism: Bradyrhizobium sp. IAR9; assembly: GCF_013408065.1. Taxonomy (NCBI): domain Bacteria; kingdom Pseudomonadati; phylum Pseudomonadota; class Alphaproteobacteria; order Hyphomicrobiales; family Nitrobacteraceae; genus Bradyrhizobium; species Bradyrhizobium sp. IAR9. The sequence goes on along the minus strand of NZ_JACBZW010000006.1, from coordinate 388,226 downwards.
GCGACCTATCGGCAAGTGGTGCGCGACAATTCGATCGGCGTCGAGTTCGCCGGCAATTATCCTGATGTGACGACCGGTCCGACCGACGCGCAGGTCGCGGCGTGGCGCGTGCTCGTTCAGGTCCTGCGCGCGCGCTACGACATCCCGCTCGACCGCGTCTATGCCCACAACTGGATCGACTACAAGGACGCGCGCTATTGCGAAGGCTGCTGGCTCGCGACGCTGGCGAGGATGTGGGGGGAGTGACGGCAGGCGTTAAACCGCCTGCGCCATCCAACCGAAGAACCGTCGCATCAACCCCGGCCGCTGCGGCAATTCCGGCGGATCATCGACCGCCAGCACGCGTTTGAAGAAGTAATCCAGAAACACCATGTCGTTCGGCTCGGTGACGGTGAATGTCTCCTCGCCGAAGAACACGCTGTAACTGAAGAAGAACGGCCCCATCAGCGGGATCGTCGCCGTGCCTGCATAGTCCTTGGAGATCACGAACTCCGACGGCTCGAGCCCGTGCTCGCGCATCGCCTGCTCGACCAGCGGCAGCTTGCGCATGAACTGGGGAGAGAAGCCGCCGACGGTGGATTGCAGGATGATCGACACGGTGCGTGTCCGTTCTTGTGATGTGATCCGACCATCATGTGTCGGGCGACCCGTCATAGGCGTTCAAGGTGCCCCGCCAGCTTCGCGAAGCTGCCGCAGCTCACCCAACAAAAAAGCCGGCGTTGCCGCCGGCTTTTTCTCTTTCTCGATCCGCCAATCTCTTGCCGCGGCAACGCCCCGCTTAGTGCGCGGCTTCCAGCGCGGCCTGTTCGGCCCTTGCGATCGTGCCCTTGACCGCGGACTGCACCTTCTCAAAGGCGCGGACCTCGATCTGGCGGACGCGCTCGCGCGACACGCCGAACTCGGCAGCAAGGTCTTCCAGCGTCATCGGCTCATCGGCGAGGCGGCGAGCCTCGAAGATGCGGCGTTCGCGCGGGTTGAGCACGCCCATGGCGCCGTTCAGCGCGTCGCGGCGTTCGTCGTACTCCTCGTGCTCGGCCAGCATGGCTTCCTGGTTGGGCGTATTGTCGACCAGCCAGTCCTGCCATTCGCCGGCTTCGCCGTCGTCGCGGATCGGTGCGTTGAGCGACGCGTCGCCACCGAGGCGGCGGTTCATGTCGATCACGTCCTGATCGGTGACGCCGAGGCGCTTGGCAATGATCTTCACCTGGTCGGGACGCAGATCGCCCTCGTCCAGCGCGTTGATCTTGCTCTTCGCCTTGCGCAGGTTGAAGAACAGCTTCTTCTGGTTCGCGGTGGTGCCCATCTTCACGAGCGACCAGGAACGCAGAATGTACTCTTGAATCGACGCCTTGATCCACCACATCGCATAGGTGGCGAGACGGAACCCCTTCTCGGGTTCGAAACGTTTCACCGCCTGCATCAGGCCGACATTGCCTTCCGAGACGACCTCGGAGATCGGCAGGCCGTAGCCGCGATAGCCCATGGCGATCTTGGCCACGAGCCGGAGGTGGCTGGTGACGAGTTGGTGCGCCGCGTCGCGATCGTCATGCTCGCGCCAACGCTTGGCGAGCATGTATTCCTGCTGGGGTTCCAGCATCGGGAACTTGCGGATCTCGGCGAGGTAACGGGAAAGGCCGGATTCTCCATTGAGGACCGGCAAAGCAGCGGTACGGGCCATACTGAAGCCCTCCAAAGGTTCAGGCCCCCGATAGCGGCGGGCCAGGCAGACGACCGCTGTGTTAAAGCCGGCCGTAGCTGCGATGTTCCGTTGGTCATTTCCAACGCAGCCGCAATATACCCCATGGGGGGGCAAAAAGGGAAGGATTGCTGACGTCACGACCCCGTGTGGCAGCTATAATCTTTTGTAATGTAACGCTTTTCTTAAAGGGCCTGCGTCATACCGCCGCTTTCAGGGAGCTCTGGAGGAGAAGCAAATCCTCCGGCAAAGGCGCCTCCCAGTGGAGTAATTCTCCGGTCCTCGGGTGCTCCAATACCAGCAAATACGCATGCAGGGCCTGCCGCCCAAGCGCGGCCAGAGCGGCCTGCGACGAGGGCGCCAGCTGGTTCGCCTTGGTCTTGAAATGCGGGCCATAGACGGCATCGCCCATCAGGGGATGGCCGATATGAGCGAGGTGGACGCGGATCTGGTGGGTGCGCCCGGTCTCGAGCTCGCAGGCGAGCAGCGTCGCGATCGGCTTGCCGTCGCGTCCGTTAAAAGTCTCCAGAATCTCCCAATGCGTCACCGCCTCGCGGCCGCCCTGGCGCACCGCCATCTTCTCGCGTGCATGCGGATGGCGGTCGATCGGCGCGTCGACGGTGCCGCGATGGCGGCCCGGCACACCCCAGGCAAAGGCCACGTAGCCGCGGCGCATCGCGCCGGTGCGGCCGTGGTCGGCGAATTGCGCGGTCAGCGAGGCATGGGCGAGGTCGTTCTTGGCGACCACCATCAGCCCTGTGGTGTCCTTGTCGAGTCGGTGCACGATGCCGGGCCGGCGCACCCCGCCGATGCCCGACAGCGAAGAGCCGCAATGGGCGATCAGCGCGTTCACCAGCGTACCGGTCTCGTGGCCGGCCGCGGGGTGCACCACCAGCCCCTTCGGCTTGTTGAGGACGACGATGTCATCGTCCTCGAACACGATATCGAGGGCGATATCCTCCCCCTTCGGCTCCGGCGGGGCCGCCTCCGGCACGTCGATTATGATCGTATCGCCGGATGTGACGTGATAAGCGGGGTCGCGGACCGCGGAGGCCTTCAGGCTCACCGCGCCCGCCAGGATCAGGGCTTTCAGCCGCGATCGCGACAGGTCGGTGAGGTGTGCCGCCAGCACGCGGTCGAGCCGGGCCGACCCCTCGTTGCCGGCGACGACAACCTCCAACCTTTGCGCAGAGCCAAAATTTTCCATGACGACGACTGATACCGCTGTTCCCGAACCGAGCCCCGAGCAGGCCGCGCTGTTCGCGCGGGTGCGGCGGATGATGCTGATCGCGGGGTTGACCACGGCGCTGGCGATCTGCGCCGTGCTGATCGCGGTGGGCTACCGCCTTTTCAAGTCGGAGGGAAGGGCGGCCGAGGCGGCCAGTGACGTCACCGCCATCCTGCCGAAGGGCGCCAAAATCGTCTCCACCGGCCTCGCCGGCGACCGCCTCGTGGTCAGCCTGGATGTCGGCGGCATCATCGAGATCCGCACCTTCGACGCCCATACCCTCAAGCCGGCCGGACGGCTGAAATTCGCCAATGAGCCGTAAAAGGCTCCTCGGGGTCCTTGCGGCGGACAAATTTCGAGGCTATTGGCTAGCCCTCACGCTCCCTTCGTCTAGCGGTTAGGACGCGGCCCTCTCAAGGCTGAAACAGGGGTTCGATTCCCCTAGGGAGCGCCAGCCAAATCCTAAGCCATTGAAAAGCTGAAAACTCTAAGCAATCATGAGCTTAGAGAGGCCGCCCTGCTACACAATCGTAGCCCACAAGGGTGGTCCACAATGGCGGCTCTGACTTACATGCAACGGCGTGCATCCGGCACCTACGAGTTTCGCAGAAGGCTGCCTGAAGCGCTGGCCGGAAAGCCTGTGCCTTCTCATATGCGCGATGCTTTCCCGGACCTCGTCAATCAGAAAACGCGTTGCTTCAAGCGTGAACTTGTTCGCTCGCTCGGGACGAAGGAATTGAAGCAGGCGAAACGGCGCGACCATCAGGAGGCCTTGAAGGCAACCCAGTTGTTCGACGCGGCAATGGAAGCCCTTACACCGTCCACTGTCACGGAGCAGCCGGTAAAGTTCGATCTGAAGCAATTAGGCGAGGGTGTCTTTGCTGCCTTGCTTGCGGAGGACGAAGTCGAGCGGACGGAGGGCGATGACCGGCGACATCTGCAAACTTCTGAGCAGCGAGCAGAGTGGCCCGACCTCGTGGCGGTGCCGCCCAGCACACAGATGGGAATGTCCGCTGATCATGCTCACATGTACGGTGAACTGCTGCCGGTGTTTGAAGACGAGTTCCGAGCCGCCTACGCCCGACGTGATCCGAAGATCGTCTATCCCGAGACCAACGTCGCCCTGAAAGCGCGTGGCATCTACCTGAGCAAATCCTCGCCGGAGTTTCAAAAGGCCGCTCTCGTGGTCCTTGAAGCCCATGTGCGGGCTTACGATGCCATGAGGAAACGGCAGCGCGGGGAAATCATACCGACTCCGATAGTGGCCGAGCCGTCTACCGATGAGCGGGGGCCAAAGCTCTCCGAGGCGCTGGCGTCATGGGCTGCCGGTGGTTCGGCGCACAATACTAAGAAGCCGAATGCCAACACGGTGACGGAGGCGGAGCAAGCCATCCGGTACTTCAAGGAACTGCACGGCGATCTGCGGCTTGGCGAGATTACCCGCGAGAAGGCCCGCGAATTTCGTGATGCGGTCGCCATGGTGCCCGCCGCATTGCCGCGCGATTTCCGCAGGCTGCCCCTGCCCGAGTTGCTCAAGCGGGACCTATCCGGGTTCAAGCCCCGAGAGGCAACCACCGTGAATAAGATCGTTCAGGTGCTTGGTGGGATTATCTCTCGGGCTGAACGCGAAGGCTTCCTTGATAAGGTGACAGGCTTTGTAAATCCGTTTGGGAAGGCCATTCGGTTGTCAGTCGACAACCACCAGACGCGGCGCAAGCATTTCGAGAAGCTCGACCTGAAGACAATCTTCGCATCACCTGTATATGCGAATAATGATCGTCCTACCGGTGGTGGCGGGGAAGCAGCTTTCTGGTTTCCGCTCATCGGTCTCCTCTCCGGGATGCGCCTCGACGAAATCGCACAGTTGCGGATATGCGATCTCCGGAAGGACGAAGACACGAAGCGGTGGTATTTCGACATCGACCGGACTGGCGGACGCTCCACGAAGACCAACTCATCCATCCGCCATGTGCCGCTGCACAGGGAATTGAAGCGCATCGGGTTGCTGAAGTACCGGGAGGCGCTGCTAAAGCAAGGTGCCAGCTTGGAGAGCCCGCTGTGGCCGGAGGTCAATGCCGAGGGTGAGCGGACACGTTCATCAGCATGGTCAAAGTGGTTCGGTCGCTATCTGCGATCGACATGCGGCGTGGCGGATACCGCTAAGGTTTTTCATTCCTTCCGTCATACCTTTAAGCGGATGACCCGTGACGCTGGCATTCCCGAAGAAATGCATGATGCCCTCACAGGTCACTCCAGCGGTGGGGTTGGCCGTTCGTACGGCAAGGGCTTTTCGCTGAAGCCACTCGCGAAGGCTATAGATGAGGTTCAAGCTCCCACCGACCTGCGCCAACTGAGTTGGTCCAGACCGAACGCCGCCCGAGCTTAGGCCGCGCGATACCTCTGAGCTTCAGCCTCGTCGATCTGATACTGCCGTCCATTGATCTTCCGCACCCGTTCGTAGAAGTCGCGGTCGATTATTGCCATCCAGCATGTTCTCAGTATTAGCGGTAGGAGGGCTACGGTGATGTGACCATTAAGGCAAAGGCGAACGCCATCGCGAAATTTCCCGCCATCGAGATCGCATCACTCACCGATAGCTGACAAACCCTTCGGGCGAACATAGGTCCGGTAAGGGCCGGCCAGGAGGAGACATCCTCTGACAAGCGGGATCGCGCCGAGGCATTCAGCGGAAGCGCTCACAGGTGCCCTGAACGAACTAAAGGGAAGCTTTGGCTACATTCATTGTGTCTAGCTGTTGCGGGTCTGCGCTCAAGTGCGGACATTGTTACCAGCACACTGGCCAATTTCCTTTGTGAACGACCGCGCCCCGTATTAGCTTATGAGGAACCTTCTAAGTGAGCGGGCAGATGAATCTCGAAGACTTGTACCGGCTTCTGCGCAGCGAGCATGTCCAAGCGCAAGGGATCGTTGACACGCTTGAGGAGCCCCTTCTGGTACTTGACCAGGCGGGCTGCGTCCTTACGGCCAACCGCGGATTCTACGAAACCTTCAGAGTGGTTCGGGATGAGACGGTTGGGCGCAGCCTGTTCGACCTGGGCGGAGGTCAATGGGACATACCCGAACTCAGACGCCTCGTCGGCGAGATCATTCCCCGGTCTGCCGCCGTCGTCGGATATGAGGTGACAGCCGAGTTCCCGATCATTGGTCCGCGCACAATGCTGGTCAGCGCACGTCGTCTCGTCCACCCCGACAATAACAGCACCAGCCTCCTGATCCTTTTTGAGGATGTGACCGACAGGCGGCAACGAGACGTCCAGAAGGACATTCTCCTCGCTGAAACGCGCCACCGGATGAAGAACCTTCTGGGGATTGTACGGTCGCTTGCCAATCAGACAGATGTGGAGGGCCGCACAGCCAAGGAATATCGCGACGCCTTCTTGGGAAGGTTCCAGGCCGTGGCCGAAGCCGAGACGATCGCGCTTGCCGGCAGCGCTGAAGTCAATCTGAGTGCCCTTGTGGAGCAGTCGTTGGCGGCCGCGAGCGCGGAGCGATACCGGATCACCCCCGGACCAGCGGTGCGTCTCAGCCCACGGCAGATCATGCCGATGAGCCTCATTCTGCACGAACTGGTCACCAACGCTTGGAAGTACGGAGCGTTCTCCAACACTGAAGGGCTAGTCCACCTGAGCTGGCGCACGTCGGAAGAGCGGGGCAACACCTTCCTGCACATAGACTGGCGCGAGGAAAATGGCCCGCCGGTGACTGCGCCAACTCGCTCCGGCTTCGGCTCCAGACTGATCGATCTTAGCGCCGTGCAAGGCTTACGCGGCGCGGTGGAACTGAATTATGAGCCAACCGGTTTAAGGGTTCACATCACTGCGCCTGTGGAGTCTTGAACACGGGGACAATTGTGCCGGAAACTCCCCGAATACTGGTGGTCGAGGACGAGTACCTTATCGCGTTGGAGCTAGACGCCGAGTTGAGGACTGCTGGGTACCGCGTAGTCGGTCCGGTCGCTGACATCGAGGGCGCTCTGCAGCTATTGAAGGTAGACCGGCCTGACGCCGCCATCCTCGACGTCAACTTAGCTGGACAATGGATTACCCCGGTCGCGGAGACACTCCGGGCGATGGCAGTCCCGTTCATACTCGCCAGCGGCTACGTTGCCGCCGACCTCCAAGCTCATCCCGCCCTGCGAGACGCGGTCAATGTCGGAAAGTCATGGAGGCGGGAGTATCTACTCAAGACCCTTCGGAGCGCCCTGGGGGAAACGTAAGGATGTTTACTTGGTCGCTCCGGCCTATATCGTCACTTGCGGGTGCTTCACGCTAGTCGCTTCAATCGGTGCACGCGGCTGGCTTTCTTCTTGAAATCTGTCAACCGCTAGTGTACTATCGCGCATATCGATACTGGCCGAACAACTGTTCCGCTTTCGCCTCAGATCCTGATGGCGCGCACGTTTCAGACATTCTCCATCATCGACTAATCGGACGGCTGGCCGCAACTCTGCGGGCTAGGTCCTGCGCGCATAAGAAGGAAACCTGATGAACACCGGTACAGTGAAGTGGTTTAATACCCAAAAGGGCTTCGGCTTTATCCAGCCATCAAACGGCACCAATGACGTCTTTGTTCACATCAGCGCGGTCGAACGCGCCGGTATGGGAACTCTGACGGAAGGTCAGACGCTATCTTACGATGTCGTTGCGGACCGTCGTACTGGCAAGTCCGCTGCCGAAAATCTTCGTGCTGCTTAGTTAAGAGCACGACAGACCTGTCGCTCTAGCCACGGATGTACTGGCAGAGCTTGTGGTCCTGCCCCGCTCTCGAGTTATCGGGGCGGGGTTTTTCATTCAAGCAGGTAAGACGATCGAAAAGCGGGCGCCACTGCGGCTTCCTGTTGCGCCTGTGTCCGGTGGACTACGTCAGCATGTTCACCAACCGCATCGGGAACGAGACTCCTCGGTGCCAAGCAGGAGACCCAATGAGCATCGTTAGACGTCATCTAGCCGAGCAAGAAGAACGCATGGTCCTGATCGAGGAAATCTGCATCGATACAGGGGCGCTTGTCCTGGATACTGCCACAGACGAAGTCTACTTCTCCGCGGACGAAGCGGCTTACAAGAACGCATATGTCACAGTGTTCCAAGCTTGGGCAAAGGGCACGATCAAGGGCACGGCGGAACAGATATTCGAAGCTACAAAATCCATTCTTGAAGACTAGCAAGGGCATCGATAGAGCCGTAAACGAGGAGGAAAATATGTTATACGCCTATAAGCTAAATGAAGAGGTTCGGCACCACGCTCAAGGTCCGCAAGGACGCGCAGCAACTGAATTGCCGAGGATCTACACGATCGTACAATGCATGCCGATCGAGTCCGATGGACGAGTAAGGTATCGCATCAAGTGCAGGTCCGAGAACATTGAGCGCGTCGTCACGGAAGATCAGCTTTCGTATTTTCACTGATCTCTGCATCTTTCCCGCAAGCGTCCGTCAGACAGTGTGTAGGCAGCAGGGAGGAAAAAATGTCAGATCGCCGGGAGCTCTATCGGAGCCCAAACGGGGACGCATGGTTCATCGCGCGCGAGCCTACAAACGGTTACGCTTTTATAATCCACCAGCCCAATGCGCCCTCTGGCGGCCGGCTATCTCACATCGAGTTGGGCGAGTTCTTGCGTGACGGGAAAGGACCAGAACAGCAAGCATTGTTGCGATTGATCGGAACGCTGGTCGATATCCCGCCGTTTGCATAGGACTCTTACTCTCATCGATCATGGCCGACTCGCGTAACAACGCTGATGGTCCGCTTCAAGGCCGCCTCCAGCCTGAAAGCAAGCTCGACACTTCTTTATAGGTCGACACGTCGGGCTACCGGCCGCTGGGAATTGTCAAAGGGGTCAGCGTTCAGCACCTCGCTTGCCGCCAGAGAGTCTCGTCGCCCGCGAGAATGGCGCTTCGGTTGTGGAGCTGGAAGGGCACGCCAGAAGCACCGGACGTACGCCTGAAGGGATCATCCAGTCACTTCGCATAACCCTGTGACCGGAGCCAAGCGATCCGACGCTCTCCATTCATCCAATCGTCAATTTCGGCTTTGCTCGTGAAGCCGGAAATCTCTCGCGCTTCTGCGCCCGGGTATTCGGCGATGATCGCCCAGTCGCCCTCGGATTTACGAACTGGTCTGAAATTCACTTTTATTTTTGCCATGCCGAACTATGTAGGAAGGCCGCCGAAAAGGGAACCCCGTTGCGCCGTGTTTCGGCTTGGAGCAAATAGCAGAGCCGCCCGCCTGACCGAGCATGTCTTACTCAGGAGCGATCCTGTAAACATCGCCGGGTTTGAGGTTGAGTTCCTCGAACATCCTCTGCTGCTTCTCAGTGAGGACCGCTGGTACAACTTCCGCAGTCCAGCCTTCGGAAACGGCAGCAAGGACTAGAGTCAATGCCTGATTAGGCTTGGCTAAGGCGAGCCACATCTGCTTCGTTGGCTGCGAAGCGCCGTCCGAGGTCACCTCAACGATAGTGAATGAAGTGCCGAACGACTCTGCCATCCGTGGCCAATCCGCGGAATTGCCAAAAGTTGCAATAACTAGCTGGGTCGCGGAAGACGGATGGGGCCAGCAATTAATCGATAGATGGGCACCCAAGCAGTGTTCCACGATTCCATGGTCGCACCGCAAACCGAGCACTCGAAGCTGGCGATCTGCCGACTTGGGGCCATCGCCTCGGTTCGGCTATAGACCGCTCCACACTGGCAGGTTCGGTAGTGGGAATCGGGCATCCCGGTTTATGCGCTCAAAAGGCGAAACAGGCCACTGCGAAAATAGAACTAGGCCGCTGACGATGGAAGCAGGATAGCCGGTGAGCCGAGGGAGACACAGGCCCACAACTGGAATGTCCGATAGCTAAGCACCGCTGTGCGCCCGCCGCCTTGCCCCCAGCTCTGCATATAATTACTCTCCACTGGTTACTCTCCACTGGTTACTCTCCACTGGTTACTCTCCACGCGGAGACTCAATCCGATACTGGCAGAAACTTCACATGCCAACGACGACAGGCGAGTACATTGATTTTTGGGTCGAGAACAGCGTTCACCCCTCGGAGCAATATGGGACGCCGGGGGCTTCACAAAGCGTGGACGAATTGGTTGGCCGCCTCATTGAAGGGGCCAAGACTCAAAACATCTCGCGAGAGGCTCTGGAGAAAGAGGTCGGTGATCTAAAGCAGTACATCGCGAGAAAACTCGCGACTGCTAACCGGATGGAGCAGGATCGCCGCAAGTGACTTCGACTTGCACAGAGCCGATGAAGTCGCGTCTATCTTTGTTCCGATCACGAAATGCACAACGAGAACGGCCATGGCAATGCGAGAGGAAATAAAGCGAGTAATACATGCTGCAACACCCGGTATGTCGCAGCAGCTCTACTCAACACTGCTGGTGTTAGGCGAGCTCCTCAGCAAGGCGCTCGACAGAATCGATGAACTCGAGAAGAAGGCCAACGGTCAAACGGTAGACAGGCGCTAATTGCCGCCCGATCTAATTGCTCACGGTTTCTCCGGCTGCCAAGAGCGGCATCAGGTTAGCCACAGGCGAGGCCCGCAAATGGGTCACGAGCGGACCTCTCACAGTGAGCAGGCATGGTCCAGTCTGCAAGGGACTTGGGCTGATCAACAGGATTTGGCTCTGGAGCGGGCCGGATCGCACCTACGTGAGCCAAGTCGAGCAGTGCACCCGTAACGCACGATCACTGTCCTGGCCGGATTGCCGGGTGGCGACCCCTTGGCCGCCAACATTACGGCGAACCGTCGCGGGAGGTCTCCTGGTGCACAGCCGGTCGTCCGGTTCCCCTTTGGTGGCGCCGTTTCGAATCATCGTTTAGTCTGCTCAGCGTTTCAGAAGTCGATTACCTAAGGTGCAGCCTAGGGGGCAGCGATGCGACCGCGCTTCATTTTCATGATGTTCGTTTTACTTCTGGCCGCGGCGCCGGCACTTGCTGCCGAGCGAGTCGCGCTGGTCATTGGTAATGGTGCATACTTACGCGTGCCTATCCTCCCGAACCCTACACGAGATGCGACCGACGTCGCTCGTGCATTGGAACGTCTAGACTTTAAGGTCACTCAGTTGAGCAATGGGACCGCTGCCGATATGCGCAAGGCGCTAGTCGAGTTTGGCCGTTCCGCAGAAGGCTCAATGATGGCGGTTGTTTTCTATGCCGGACATGGAATGGAAGCCGGAGGAGAAAACTGGCTGATTCCAACGGACGCTGAGTTGAGGAGCGACACAGATGTTGAGAGCGAAGCAGTCAGTCTGAGGTCGGTCAATCTTCAGGTCGGCAAGGCGCGACAGCTAGGATTGGTCATTCTGGACGCGTGCCGCAACAACCCATTTGAAGCAAAAATGAAGCGTTCCTTGGCCACCCGCGCGGTAGCCCGTGGATTGGCTGCTACAGAACCAACGGATAATGTACTCGTTGCATATGCGGCTCGTGATGGGACAACTGCCAGCGACGGTGACGGAAGAAACAGTCCATTCACGACCGCGCTCCTTCGGCACATCGAGACACCCGGGTTGGAAGTGTCATTTCTATTTCGTCGAGTGCGTGATGATGTCATGACCGCGACAAAGCGCGGACAGCAGCCCTTTGTGTATGGGTCGCTGTCAAAGGAGGAGATCTACCTTAAAGGACCGACTGTAAGTCCTCCGAGTGCTCCCACTTCTAGCGTCCCCACATCGCCCGTTGTGCCAGCGCCCACCGTGTCCACACTTAACACAGACACTAGCGCCCCGAAGGAAGCAGCGACGGCGAGCGCGATAGCGACTGATCACCGTGAATTCACGCCTGAGGACAGTCAGCGGGTAGCGGCAATAGGGACCAAGCAGCAATTGAAAATGCCCGAGTTCACCATCTCAGCCGATAGGTCAGCCTCATCTGGAGCGAATGCGAGGTTCGTCGGCGTGTGGTCTAGCAAGCAAGGCTGGGAGAAAGGCAGAGGCCGTCACGGGATGTTGATTATTACGGCTGTTTCAGCAACCGGCTTGGCCAGTGGGTACTGGCTCTGGGGCCCGCCTACAAAGGCGTCTTGGCAGCAAACGCCGGCCGGTTACTCCAAATTTGCCGAGTACATTGAAGGGAACGGCTTCTCACTGAATTTCCGCGAGACGATTGCCGTAAAGCTGGACGGGAAGAACGTGATCAGATTGTCGAACTCTAATCCCGACCATCCGACTGAGAGGCCCACGATCGACCTCTACCCGGTGTGGCAACTGAATAAGCCAGCACCTGTGGTTGGCGACCCGTCGAACAATAAAGAGCGCTCCCAAAAGCCAAGGGACACCAGCGCCCCGTCTTCAAGTGTTAATCGCGAAGATCAGACGCGAGCGGCGAAACAAGCGCAACAGCCTAGCGGGGACTCTCGATGCGACAGGATGCGTGACCGGCTAGGTTGTCTCTGCGCGGTCCAAAACGGAGGCGGACTCTCGCCGGATGGCAAAAGTTGGTGGTCGAAGCGCCACACGAGTGATCCACCCAATGAGGCGTTTGTTCGGTGCCAACTCCGAGCCGGCAGAACGTAGCGTTCGGTGCCGAGCCGGGAGCTTTGAGCACTAAGGTGGGATCCTGATGCGCTTCTGATAGCCAAGGGAAAGCCTCTAAGGCCGTTGATAGCCCGTGTACTCCCTCCTCGCTAAGGACGCTCGTCCTCAGACCCCTGCAGTCGCCGTAAGAGCAGGCGTTAGGGTGATGATGACCTTCTTGGTCTTCCGCCATTCCGAGCATGCCGCCAAAGCCCCCGGGGGCCTGAAGGTCATCCCTTTGGGGGCGGTAGGTAGCGGGGCTCCTGCTTATCTCTTCAAGGTGCTCCGTCAGGGGACCTAGTGGTGGTGATGGCCGGGTTGGCATCATCGCTCGAAGGTTACCCTAGGGCGTGTCGTGGCGGGCATGGAGGTCTACCTTCAAGGGTAGGGATGGTGAAAGTCGTGTGCCCACCGCGCTCTCCCCCCTATAGGTCCTCTACTAGGGAAGGCCCGGCTGATGATGGTCTGGCAGGCTTCGCCGCTTTGGAGGGATCAGCGCCAAGCGCACCGTAAGGCAGTCCCCCGCCAAGTTCCTCCCTCCAAGTCCTCCAGTCCTCCCAGTCCTCCCAGACCTCCTAGTCCTTTAGCAGAGGCGTAAGACGGAAAAGGTCTATTTTGTAGGGCTAAACTCGACTTTTATGAACGCGCGCGACTGGGCCGAGCCAGCGCAAAAGGCATGCTTCATAGCGGCCTTGGCAGCTTCGGCATTCGGCTCCGCCACGAGTACGGCGTCATGAAGGGGCAGCGCCGGGATGCCGCTCTCAAAGAGGTGCGTGACCACGGCAATCAGCAGTTCGCTTTCGAGGAACATGAGTTCAAAACCGATGCCGGTTCCGAACAGATGGGCAATCGGCTCGTGCTTTTGCTCTAGCCGGGCAAGCGCTTGCTTAAGGTTCAACTGGGGAAGCAATGGACTGCAATCGCGGGGCCAACGCATCAGAGGACCTCGCGTGAATAGCAAGGCGTTGAGCAGTAGCTTAAAGCCATCTCGCCCGGTGCCGTCTCCCATCGCATCGTAAAGATCTCCGGTAGGCTGCGGTGCTCTGGCGCGGACGTAGGCGAGACGGGGAAAGAGTTGTTGGTAGTCGACATCGGCCACCGGCATGCCGTTCATGCGTATCTGCCGGAAGCGATTCTCGCGAGGCATCGTCATCCAGAAGCCGCCCGAAAGCCTGCCGCCCTGTTGCCAGCTCTTATTGTTGAACGTCCTGCGGAGCGTCCGGCGATAGGAGGCGATGACTTCGCCCTCCCTGCCGAGTCGGGCTGCATCGCGAGTGCCGACCAATTCGATGTCAGCGTCGAGGAGCCAATCATTGATTCGTTGGACTTGTCTGCGTAACGTCCGCGTTTTCTTGCTCTCTGAGTAGTCGATTAAGGTCGCGTTGCCGTCATCGTCCCTGCCGGACTTAAGGATGAGGACTTCCGGCTCTTGCTCGCGACGGAAGGAGTTCGGCGCCACTTTCGGAAGGTGCTTCCGGAGGCGGGTTGTCGTGCTGAAGAGAGACGGGGCTTTAGCCGTTTTCGAGAACCGGTAGCCTTTCGTGATGGGCTTGAGCAGCTTCAGCCGCTCCAACAGGTCGATCAAGCCAAGGAAGTGCTGGCCGTAGACAGGGTTCCGGTAGCGGTTTGCACCCCACATCATGTTGTTGTCGAGCGGAACGGCGAGCGCCGCATCTTCGCGAAGGAGGCCCTGAATCAGCAGATTGCAGGCAACAGCCTCAATAGCGATGATGAATTTGCGTCGGTCTTCATCCTTGCGGGCGCGAGAGCGAAGACAGAGCCTATCTTCCTGGGTGATCAGATGCTGTGTGAGCCGGCCGATGGCTGCCCTTAGCTCCGGGGTTCTCGCCCGCAACTGCGGATCGAAACGCATGTGCTGATTACTTAGTGCCATGGTCCGAAGAATCTGTGCTCAAAATGACCGGCTTGATGTCCCAACATGTGCGTACCTTTATCCGCCCACCAGATATGCCGTGCGAGAGCCTGTTACTGCAAATTATCCAAGGCCTGCTGCCCGAAGCACGGGATGGCGTCCATACCTTTTAACCTTCAGGGCGAGGACTGCGGGAAGGTGCTTTTCCACCACCCATTCGCACGGTTGCTCGACGGTCCGTCCGATCAGGCGCAACACCGGCCCAGACGACCTGGGAAAGGCGTGGAGTTCGGTTTGGCTCTGTCTGCCTTGATGGTCCACGAATGGCCAGCGCTTATGGGTGCCACTCGCAAGGCGATGCAGGGCCTTTGCGATTTGGACCGTGCGAAACTCTTCGGTCCGATGTGAGCCGGGGTCTTCCTCAATTAATGCTGTGACAGCCAGCACGATGGCGACGAAGCGCTCTGGTTTGATGCCTGCGACACGGAGCCGCGCTAAGGCGATCCGCGCCCGTCTACTTGGGGACATGCCGCGCAGCCGAGTGGCGATCTCCGTTGGGCCGGCTTCTTCGAGGAGCAGCGCGATGGCGCTAAGAGCCGCCTTGAAGAACCGATCGGATTTGGCTCGGGGCCGGAGATACGAAGCAGCAGCCGCCAAGTAAGGCCTCAACTCCGCGGCGCTGTATGTCCCGTGCCAGTGCGATCCATGCCGGGCTTTGTGCTCGACATGTTTGCGGCAATGGAAGGCGGCAAGGCCAGCTCCAGTCGCTCCCATCGTGGAGTTGCGACAACCAGGTATTGTGCAACGGTCAACAAAGGCAATCTTGGATATCCTTGCCTTGAGCCGTCTTTCGCCGCTGGGCATCAGTTTCTATCCCCGCAGGCTCCTTTTGCTCGTTCGTTCAGATGACGCCGAAGCTCAGTGCAATATTCCTTCTTCCAACTCCGCGCACGGACTTCGAGATCGCGATTGTCTAAAAGCTCCAAATAACGGTCCCAAATGTCGGGACTTGCAACTGGCTCGTTGTGACTGTTTCGCCAGCCGCGAGCTTTCCAATTGCATGCATGCTTCACGCCATCCGTGATGTACGTGCCCGTCGCATAGACGAGGCAAAAAGATCCATCGCCTACCGCTTCCAAAGCTCCGACCAGGGCTGCAACCAGGGCACGTTTCTCATCGCTACATTTGGTACGGCTCTGCTTAGCTTCGCTGTCATTGACTATCCTCCCGTCCATTGTCCGAATTTGCCAGACACATGCGGAAGGCCCCGATCCGTCTTCATTTGGGAGATCAGAAGAATCCAAAAAGATGACGTAGTCAGCAGTTGGCAAGAAAGGTTCGTTTCTCGGTAAGGGAAGTGCAGGCGTACTCTGCGAGGCGGCTTTCACGTTGGCTCCTGATTAGCTTTGCGACGCCGCCAAAAGCAGCGGCAAGAGACATTTGAACTCTTCAGGGCGCGGTGCAAGTCGTAACGAACGATCAGGAGAAGCTATGCTCCTTCCTTTCGCAGCTTTTACATTGATCGCACAATCTGGAAGTACAGGCCAACAATGCACTATTTACCTGATCGCTTTTTTTTGTTGGAGGAAACGTGTGCCCCAACATCGCGCCATGGATTGTCACCGCGGTCCCCCGACCAGGCTTCGAGGTCGCCAGTGCGAGACATCAAATCGGCCACGAGATGAAAGTTGGACCAGTCCCAAAAGCGGCTTAAGGTCGCCTTCTCGTTGACGATAGCCTTCTGATCTCGATTGATGCGACGCGACAGGAAGCGACGTGCTCGTCGGGCGTTGATTGCTTCCATTTCAGCCGGAATTCGACAGGAGCGGCACCAGTTGATCAAGTCTTCAACGGTTCTGCGATATCGGTCACGGGTGGCCGCAGAATACGATTCGGATCGCAGCCAACTCTCTGCACTGGCAGCTATAGATGTCGTTCGGCCCGAGGCCAGATTGAAAAACCGCAGGGCGCGGGCGTTGCCTATTTTATCGTCAAGCTCGTATGCCCGATCGACCAGAGCATCGAATTCGGAGTACCGCTGTTCGAGGCCAAGTGCGTGTAGGTCTTCTGCATTTATTGGTTGGCCGGACGCAGGCGATCCACTTGCGGTTAGCGGATTGTCTTCGGCGGGGATGTTGTTTCGCCAACGTTGCGCCTCCGATAGCAGCCCCGGCGGAGTTCGATCTCGACGCGCGAATCTCCTGAACCGTCTTTGCATTTGGTCAACGAAAGCTTGAGCAGCTGGAGCTGCTTCTCTGGGATCATCGGTTCGGAGGTTTTTGTAAACGAACTTTTTGAATCGAGTGCCGGACCCGTCGAGTGGGAAGCGAAAACGGAGCTGCTCGGGGATGCGCAGTTTTGCTCTGTAATGGTTGCCATGCCACTCAGTGTATGGCGGTGGCTTTCCTATTCTGCGCGTGGGGGGCATTCGAGTTCGATTGTGCTGAAGTGGGTGGCGCCCAGTTTGGGGGGCGAGTCAAGGTGACGCAGTTGTCAATTTTAGGCTAGGGCCCCAAATTACATAATCGCCTAACGACCATTGCGCGAGGATGGATGGAAGCGAAAGAATTGAAACTTGTTGCCTACACGCGCGTGTCCACACAGAAGCAGGGGCGCAGCGGATTAGGACTTGAAGCCCAGAAGGCTGACATAGAGAACTTCGCGCTGGCGAGGGGCGGAAGGATCGTTGCCGAATTTACCGAAGTGGAAAGCGGCAAGAATAGCGACCGTGGCGAACTATTGAAGGCCATCCGCTATGCCAAGATCACCGGAGCAGTGCTGGTGATCGCTAAGCTTGACCGGCTTTCCCGCTCGGCTTCATTTACGCTGACTTTGCGCGATAGCGGGGTGAGGTTCCTCTGCTGCGATATGCCGGAGGCCAACGACCTGACCATTGGCGTGCTGGCCGTGGTTGCGCAGGCGGAAGCGGAGGCTATCTCGCGGCGGACACGTGATGCACTGGGGGCGGCCCGTAAGCGGATAGCCGAGACGGGTCAGCGATCACGTCCGGAGATCAAACGTCTCGGCAATCCTAATGGTGCGGAAGCGCTGCGGCGGGCTCAGAGGGGTAACTCGGCGGCGGTGATCCAGATACGTCGTCGGGCCGACCAACGGGCCAAAGACCTCGCATCGGAGATCGAAGCCATCCGCGCAGGCGGCGCTGCAACGTTAGCTGCTGTGGCACATGAACTCAATCGGCGTGAGATCGTAACCGCACGCGGCCGGAAATGGCATGCTTCGTCCGTCGCAAATCTGGAGAGCCGTCTAAAAGTGCTCTAACTGGTGGGTCTTCAGCCCTGCCACGGGGGGAAGAATCTCACGTCGCCGCCCCGAGATCACGTCTTACATTTGTAACCCACAACCATTTTCTGCCCGGGGTCCGAGCCTTGGACCGCACCATCTTCCCCCGTCGAACTCCGCGTGTTGTGATATGGCCTGAGGCCGAAGATCGTCGTTACGTGTCCCATGTCGCTCAATGAAGGCCATCGCCTTCTCAAATAAGACCTTCCTTTATCTTCGTGCATGGCTTCCCGGCAAGCTCATCTGTGGCCGTAACCAGTGCTGAACATTCGCAATGATTGCCAGCTTCCGTGAGGCATTGTCGGCTCAGCTTGGACAAGCAAAGGCTTCTTTTAATAGCTTTCCCGAGAGTGCGCGGCGGCCTGTTTCGCGTCCGAATGGCACGCGGAGAACTCAAGCGGACGAAAAAGCCACTCTCACTAAACTGATGCTGCTTCTTCCGGCCATGGCTTGTCCGACATTACGTCGGGATGGCGTGGATCGTTTGCTGCGATGCCATAGGCGTCTCGATGGTGATCGATTGCCGAAAGGCACTGCTTCGCCAGCGCGGCCTTGCTGGCTTCTCCATCCAGCATGCTAAATAGCGTCTTCCGCACAGCACCCACCGATGCAGGGTAAATGTTGTAGCTATTGGAGCCCTCCGATACGGGAACTTCCCGAACTGTAACGGCATAGACGACTTGGCCCATGCGTTGGTCGTACGGCCGTCCTTCGGCAGCATACTTCTCGATCATTGTCATAAGGTCGGCTTCGTCTCCGATTTCGCCGAAAAGGTGTTCAAGCATCGTTCGCCCCTTTCCAGAGGCTGTTTCGTAACGCCTCTTGAGTTCAGTCTTCAACTCTGAGAACTCTTCTGCATACTGTGCCAACTCGCGGCCAATCGACCAGGGGTCAGGCGCTTCCCGCTCGGTTCCCAGGACGCCCTCTAAGAACAGATCAACGTATAAGAGCGCGGATGATGCAGTGTTGCGTCGGAGAATACGCCTCATCCAATCAAATTCGGTTGCGATGTCTCTGTGCGCACGCGCAAGATTGGCCAGTAGAGTGTCGCCGGCCGGTCCTGGCACAACTGAAACCGCGGTCAAAACCCGTTCCCAGGGTTGTGCCCAACCACTCTGATAAAACGCTTTGACCTTGGTTAGGCCCTCGATCACCGCATCAGGATTGTCCGTGTAAGGCAGAAGTTCCAGCCACGGTTCTATTTCCCATGTATTTTGCCGCTTGTGCCACGCCTTGGTCTGATCGGCCCCGGCGTCCGCGATCCAATCGTCAATAGCCCGCATGACAAGGTGGGCATCGAGGACTTGTCCGTCCATCGCCACCGCAGCCAACAATTCTCGCTTCGATGTCAGCGGTTGCGGTAGAGCAATCACCCGAGCGATCAAAGCGTCCTGATTGCGGTGCGGCATCGCGAGTGCGACCCGAGATATCGTGATGGCTAGGGCGTGTTGGGGCTTCTGGTTTTCGAGGTGAGCAAGGCGATCAATCGCGGCCCAAATCGGATCGCCGTAGCTATTCGCGAGTTCAGCCGGTGCCGCGCTCCTTGCCGAACGTGCCGCTGCCACCTCATCAAACCATGGCCAACGCTGGAATAAATCTGGCTCTGGGACTCTTAGCTGCTTGTCCGAGACGCTCTTAATAACAAGTGCGGCCTCCAATCCAAACTCCGGATGCTCCAAATACTTGACGACCGCGCGTGCGACATCGCCGCTCCCGATGAGCGAAAAAGCGCGCTGATACTGATTGCCGTATCGCATGCGTGCTTCGGAGGTTGCTTCAATATCGCCTCGCTGCTGCGCCATAAGAAAGCCATCACGCGCTTTCGTGAGCCTCACCAGTTCCTCGTCAAGCAGCCGGATTTGCTCGGGCAAGAGCTCATGAAGGCCGAAACGGCCTATTGCATTCGATACCTCGCATAGGTCTTCGCGCCTCGATTTCGGTAACGTAGCGACAGCGTCCACCCAGCGCCGCAAAATGCCAACCAACGCCGTTCTCGCTTCCGGATCGAGTGGAATGGTCTGGCATTTTCCATTTGTGTCGCCGTGCGCCGCAGCGAGGTCGCAAAGGTCGTGAATCAGCGTCAGATCGTCCGTGTCTGCACGCGCGATGAACGCTTCGACAAAGGCGGATGGTCGCGTGGCTCTGATGCGGGTCCTGATGCGGTAATGCTCGTCGCTCAATTGTCTGTTGTTGCGATCGGCTCGGAGCGCTCTCGTGCATTCCAGGTACCTGTCGATCAATGTACCCGTCGTCTTGGGCCCGGCAAAAGCCGCAAGCTTGTCGTTAGCGCGGTTGTCCTGACGCGTGTCGAGGATAACAGCGGCGGAGGGGCCATCATCGACTACGCCAAGTTGATCAAGGAAGTCGTCGGCATGAAGAGGGAGTTCGAGCCCAGCCTCGATGCGCTGCCTCAATCCTTGCAGCACGGCCGCAGGTGCCCGCTCCTGCGCGAAGTACAATGATGATGAACTACTTTGCCCGTACTTCACAGAGAATTCAGGATCGGAGATAGTCGCTGCAATCTTCGCATCGCGATCGGGATCGTTCACCGAATCATCCAGCAAGAAGCGCAATCGTTCGCTTGGCGTCTTTGCAGCTGCAATTAGTTTGGCGCGCTCTTGCGCAAGTCGCTTGGCTGTCACCGGATCGCTCACTTCATCGTCATAACCACGAGAAGCGACTAGTGCCCAAGTTTCCTCGTGCGCTGCTGCAAGCAGAGCAGAGGCATGCCTTTCGGCACGGCGAAATAGCAAGTATTGAACGACCTCAGCTTGCACTTTCGGGCTTGGATCCACCTTGCCAAGCTCCGTCGCCAGTTCCATGCCATCGACGCCGCTTTCGGATGCGATCAAGGCGAGAAGGTGCTCACGAGTCTCGTCGGGCAGCGCCGCCACCTTGGACGCGAGATCAGCCCCAAGCACGGAAGGCCGGAAGCGCGGAGCTATGCGCAACGTCGGAAGCTGAATTTGAGAATTCGTGCTGGAAGCCAACGGCCATATGCGCGGCGCGAATTCAGGTTGCCCTGTGATAATCATAAAGCGGACTGCCCGATCTACGTCTCCTGGTTTATGCCAACGATCGACAAAGGCCATTACATCGGTGCGAACCAGCTCCCAGACCCCAGCGCCCGAGCGATAAATGATTTCTGCTGCAAGCATTGGGTCAATCGCGAGCGCCAGACGAACAGCATGCGCGATGATGGCAGCTCCATCCGTTTCCCGCGAAACTCGTTCAACCGCAAAAAGGACCGACTCCTCCCATGCTGGTTGATCGAGAACAGCCGCGCGCAATCGAACTTGCGTGCCCGCTTCACCGCCTACGCTCCTGCGCATGAGGTCTTCCACATCGTAGCTGGCGAACCACTCTTGGAATTGTTGATGCTGAAATGAAATCGTGCCGTTGCCTGAACCAGACCGTATCAAGACGTGGTGGCTCGTTAGGACGTCCAGAGCTGCCGATGGCTCCAATTGTCCGGTCATCTGACCTTGCTGGCGAAGTTCGTTTAGGGCCCCAACTACTACTCGGCGGGCTTGAGACTCAGCCATGGCCGTCGATGACGCAGCGTTCAGTTGATGCGCCAACGCCCTTAGAACCGAAGCATGGCAACCCAACAATATCGCGTTCAGCGCTTCGGCGTGCTCGGTTGCATGCTCGTGTTGCTCCACGAACAATCGCAAGACTTCTTCTTTCGTGATCGGACGTATGCCGCGCGAAGCGCCCCCGAGCAGGGCAGAAAGATACAGCGGTGTGGCGATGAGCTGGCGCACGCCGCCGGTGCGCCATGCATCATCGACGATCTTTGCTCCTGCGTCGCCGGACTGGGCTCTCGCAATGGCCATTTGCTGATCTTCCGATAGCGAGTCAATGGCGATGCGTGGACCCCCAATCGGCACGTCGAGCGCCTGTCGGCGGGTTGTCACCACGACACGAACATGAGGCCAGTCAAGCCGAATACGGTCGAGGTCGAGCCGGATTCGCTTGCGGGCCGCTGCGTCAAGCTCGTTCCAACCGTCCAGCGCCAGTAACAGGCGCCCACGTTCGGCAAGTGCCACAAGATCATCGTGGCCGACATCTTTAAATGCGGCTCGCCGCGACAGCGAAGCGAACAGGTCACTGTTTCCGTCCAGTACGTCGCTCAATCGGAAATACAAAGGCACAATCGTGTTGCTCGCGAGAACATAGCGGGCGAGCTGCAGCACGGTGGTTGTCTTTCCTGTGCCCGGCGGCGCGACAAGCGTAATCTCCGGTGCGACCTCTAAAGCCGGGGGAAGCTTGCCGATACTGAAAGGTGGTGCGCCGGCCTCATCGAGCAGCTTCAACGTCAACTCAACCTGCGTTCGGTCCCACAGCGGCCCGCGGGTGTACGTAACCAGATCATCAGCAGCCGCAGCGTGAACTCTCCGGAAGCGTGCACCGAATTCGGTGTCGGTCGCGCCAGCATTGTCGGACGCCGCCAGCAGGCCAATGCGCGTTGCTTCTTCCGTCGGTGCTGGAATGCCTGGTGATACGAGTTCGCGGAACGCACGTTCTTGGCCGGAGCGCTTCCACCCTACCAACAGTTCCACCGTGAATTTACTTGGATCAGCGTCGATCAGCCGCCCGCAATTCTGGCAAAGCCAGATGCCATTCTCTTTGCTGCGCCGGGCATCACGGGTCTGAACGGGATTGTAGCGGGGGCCGCCAGGCGAAGCAGCGCAAATATGTGCTGCTACCCCGATGACAACGGTGCCCGTCTGCTCGGCATTCGCGGCAACCGTGGGTCGTGAACAATTGGGGTTTGAGCATCGGTAGCCCACACCCTTCGCAATCTCGGTAACAGTCTGTTTTAGAAAGTCATCGCGCACGTGTTGCCCGATTCGGGAACGGTTGTTTCATCTGATACTACGTGATTGCCTGCGATTCAGGCAAAGTCGTTGTAGTAACCGGGCCGGAATATGCTTATTCTGCATTTGTTCTTCAAGCGCCGAAGTCAATATCCGCCATAAGCTCGCGCCCATCGTGGTGTGCCGACCTCACGTCACTTTGGAGCCCAATGCCGTCCATCCTTCCGAGCCAAATTGTCGCTGCGATCGACAGCATGTTTGGAGTCGATCGAAACGAGATAGACGGTCGAGCGGTCAAGCACATTCATAAAGTGCAGGTGCACGCGCTGCTTACCATGCTCAATGAGGTGCCCCCAGCACTCATCGATCTTAACGCGCAGGACTATCTAGAATATAGCCAGTGCCGCGCCGTCTTGGCCACGAAACTACCGGCTTGGAATCTCGGCGATATTGCGCCAGCGAACAGTGTGGGCGGAAAGGACGTGATCGAGCGCATCCGACGCCTGATGCTGAAATGCCGAGATCAGCTTCCGCCACCGGAGCCCGAACTGCCATTCATCGCAGAGGACGATGTACGCCTGGGCCTCGAAGATCGGATTCAAGCGGCATGGACCGATTTCAATGTGCGTGAATGGATGGGGGCAACCATCATCGCCGGGCATGTTATCGAGGCCCTCCTGCTATGGGCCGTGAAGAAGAGGGGTGGAGATGTGCCATTCAAAAAGCCGCCGGATGAGCTTCACTTGCACGATTTGATCTCCGAGGCCAGCAAGCGTGGTTTGATCACACCGGAATGTAAGCAACTAGCTGATCTGGCCAAAGATGCCCGTAACCTGATTCACCCCGGAAAGGCGACACGTTCCGGTGCAACATGCAGCAGAGCAACGGCACTCACGGCACTTTCAGCAATCTACACAATTGCCGAGGGTTTAAAGTCAGCGGGATCGACATAGCGCGGCGAGTTTTGGTCGCCCAGAGTCTGGTTACGCCACTCGCAATGCGTTTGGGATGTCGGCCAGCTTCGTAGTGATGAGCGTTCGATATTTTTTGTGCAGGCTGGACTGCGTCGCGAGGTTTGAGAACATATTCTCGGCCACCACGATGTCGGCATAAGCGACGACCGCGCAAAACGACTGCATGTCCCTGAAGTCATTCTCTTCGATGGGGCGGACCTGCTGTTCGATGCGAATGCCGATCTCGCGCTCAATAAAATAGGTCGGACATTCGTTGATAATGCTTGGGGAAAACCTCCGAAGTATTGCGCTCTCTTCGAACTCTGGCAGCCGCCGCAAGGCGGATGAATGACAGGATCAGATCAAGTTCACTGATCATGAGGCGAGCGCCGGCAAGACGCCGCCGCATGGCTTCAGTCTCGCTTGCGTCCCGAGTGCGCTTTTCCTCGATGGACAGTCGAAGCTTTTCGGAGCCCCCGGAGAAATTCGACACGGCCACGGCTCGGAGGTCTTCCGGCAATTTTGTGAGATACTCGAACATGAAGCGCGGTGGATTGCCGCGAATGGCTTCAAGAACGCTCGCTGACGGCTGAGGGATACGGTCATCGCCAATCTCCGCCGTTGACTCAAAAAACACGTTCGAGAGAAACCATCGCGGATCGCGCGGCAATGCATCAAGCCCGTATTGTGCCCGGAGGTGGTCAATGACTTCGACCTCAAGTCGTTTATGGCGGCCACGAAAAACCATGCCCTGGCTCAAGGTCGATTGGACCCATGCCAGATGCTCGCGCCGTTCCGGGATGGCGATCTTCTGCGTTTCGTACAGATTAGTTGAAGTGAGTGGGACAAGAAGGCGGCCGGCGTTGGCTTCGGTCACCAGAGATTGGAGCACGGCGTAATACGCCGGGAAATCATTAGGAGACTTCACCGCACGGGCCAGCTCAATCCATTTGTTTTGGTCGAGATAGACGATTTTCACGGGAAGAGATTAGCTGAATCTCCGACGAAGTTCAGCCGATCCGTTGGATACCTTCCCCAACCGGCGCGGTACTGCCGAGACTTCCGCAGCGCCGATTGGGCGGGCAACAACGAGCAGTGGATCGGTCGCTATTCGCAACGTTGGAGATGTTGCGGATTTCGATCCGCCTTTGGTCAATCATGGTTCTCGACCCTCGGCGCGGATGCTGCTACACATGAGCCTTGCGGGTCGCTCAATAGGTCAGATTTTTCAATTGCTTATGGTGAGGATGGGTGTTTCCCCTAGGGAGCGCCAAATCCGCGATATTCCTCGACTTTTTGCTGCGACCCCATCCGACGGCGGCCCGGTCCGGCCGCGCGATCTCGCTTGGTCATAGTTGCGCGCCGCAGCGTCGACGCTGATGAAGCGGTCGAGTGAACCCGCCCCTGACATTCACGCCGGCGCAAAGTAAGCCACATCGCGCCGTCGCTTCTGTGCCGCGCGATGGTTGGATGACGAGCGCGTGGCTCGGGCTCCCCTCAACGCCCGTTTGAGCGGCGATCGCGAGAGAGCCCTGACCGCAAGCCCTGGCCGTAAGCCTTGGCCGCAAGTTCAGTGATGCGCCGAAATGCTCCTGACGGTCTCGGTGAGCATATCACCGGACGCGGAATGGCCGACGTCGCCCAGGCTGATGATGCCGACCATCCGCTTGCTCTTGTTGATCACCGGCAGCCTGCGGACCTGCAGCTTCTCCATGTGATGCATCGCCTTGGCGAGGTCATCGTCCTCGCGGCAGCAATGGATGCCCTCGGTCATCACGTCGCTTGCCGTCGCGCGGCCGGCATCGAAGCTGTGGCTCGCGAGCCCTTTGCAGACGATATCGCGGTCGGTCACCATTCCGACCAGCTTGTCATCCTCGCCAATCGGAATGCAGCCGATGTCATGCGCCCGCATCAGTTTGGCAATCTCGGTGATTGGGGTGTTGGGGCTGACCCAGTCGACACCCTTGTGCATCACGTCTTTGACTTTCATGGCGAGCCTCCGTTCGTGGGTTTCAAGTGCGTTGATGCAATGCAACGGCACCCCCAATCTTCCGAACTCCGACCAGACAAGCGCAGACACTCTCGCCGCCACCCTGCGGAACAGTATGACGGCAACCTCACGGCCAGAGTTCCCGCCCAGGATCGCAACGGCAATCGGCGGTCTACAAAACCTCAGTCATGCGCGCTGAAGCGCCCGTGCGGTGCGTTGGCCGTCAGGCGCGCAAACTGCGCGTGACCCATATGGAGCAGCGTCTCATGATCGCCGGCTTCCATATAGATGTCTGGCTGTGCCTCGATGCTGTCCTCGACGATCATGTCCAATCCGTAGCATTTGCCGACGGCGGGAACCGCACCGTGTGCACAGTCGCTGAACAGCCGATTGACCTCGGTTTCATTGGCCATTTGGACATTGTCGCCGAGGCTTGTCCTCAGGTCCGACAGGCGGAGGTGATGCGATGCGGGCAGGATGGCCAGCATGTATCCGCCGTCGCGCCGCAACACGATGCCCTTGGCGAGGCGGTCGCCCGAGATATGGCATGCCTCGGCCGTTCGAGCGGACGTCATGCTGAGTTCGTGCGGGATCACCTCGTACTGGATGTTCTCAGCGGCGAGGTATTTCTGGAGCGTGGGAGCAATGGCCATGGCATCACCTCCGATGCGGAATGCAAACCATCCACCGCGAGGTCGACCCTGCAGACTCTCGCCATACGATGGGCGGCTGCCTGACTAGAGACCCAACATAGGTCTTCCATCCGCAAGCTGCAATTCAGCGTTCGCGGTTTTCTTCTGCGCGGAGCGCCATCGGTCGAGACTGGCACTCAGGGGCAAGCTTCGCGCATGGCTCGGCACAGCCACTCTCTCACGCCGTCGTGCCGTCGATCGAGCGGCGGATCACTTTCTGCACCTCCGAATTCGACAGGAACAGATCGTGGTTGATGATGCCCCAGCCTTCCTGGGAGGCATCGACCACACGCACACCGAGCCGCGCGATGACCGCTTTCTCGGCCGCGCCGACCCGCGTCATGCCACCTGCGAGCTGTCCCGACAGCGCGAGTGCGCGATCGTTCGTCGCGGCGATCACTGTGATCTTGCCGGCCAGCGGGCCGATGCGCTGGATCGCCGACGAGAACACGTCCATGTCGATATCAGGCGCGGCAAACACCACGGCGCCGATCTTGCTCGTGACCGTGTCGCCGTAACGAGCGTGGAGCTGCCGCAGGCTTTCGAGCGTCAGCATGGTTCCCATGCTGTGGGCGACGATGTGCACGCGGCCGGCGCTTGGCGCCGACACCAGCGCAGAGAGTACGCGTTCGAAATCGTCGCGCGACCACATCGCGCTGTCGCGGTCATAGGCGTAGTCGAACAGGCCGGCCTTGGAGGGCCAGGAGAACACCATGGTCCGGCCGCGGAACTTGATCCCGTCAGAGAGATGGGCGCCGTCCAGCACGGCCGTCTCGAATGTCTGCTTGAAGCCGTGCACATAGATCAGCACGTCTCCTGTCCCGGCCTGCGCAGCAAGATCGCCAGCGTCGGCCGGCACCGGTTCGACCCGATCAAGGCGCCAATCGCCAAGTCCAACGGAGGCGAGGGAAAGACGGCTCTCGTCCGGCGCCGCAAGCTTGGCCCGCGCGACCGTCATGGCCGTCGCGCGTTCCGGCCCAAACCAGGGTTTGGCACGGGCGCCGTTGACGGGCTTGCGCGTGGTGGTGACAAGCACGGTCGGGTCAACGGAGAGGGACGAGGCGTCGAAGCGCGCGCCGGTCGCACCAAGGCCGGCGCATCCGCCGAGCGCGAGGGCGCTCCCTGCCGACATAAGTCCGCCGAGGAAAGCGCGGCGCGAAACGGAATGACGGGAGTCGCGTTGCAGAGGACGTCGGACGATCACTGGGAACCTTTGGGAACTTTGCCCACCTCACGCCGCCCCGCCTAGCTCACTGAATGACAATGCAGGCGAGAAGACGGCGGAGCCGGTTCGCGGCGGGTTCAAGTCATGGCGCACTCTCAAACGGCCTCGTAGGACGTAATTTTCTAGATCTAAGGTGCGAGCACGTCCTCTGCCGTTTCGAGGTCGAAGCGGGTCTGAATGTTCATCCAGAGCGCGGCGCCTGTCTTGAAGAACTTTCCGAGCCGCAGCGCAGTGTCGGCCGTGACGGGTTTTTCTTCGCGCGCAAGGCGCTCGATCCGAGTGCGTGGCACGTTCAGAGCCGCCGCGACCGCGTAGGGCGTCAACTTCAGCGGAACGAGAAATTCTTTCCGTAGGATTTCTCCCGGATGAATCGGCGGGAGTTTCCTTGCCATCTGCGTACTCCTTTTGGTCGGCCACGGGCGGCCGACCGGAGACCACGGAGGTTACTCGCCGGCCGTTTGCTTCTCAAGACGGGACCGTGCATTCGAGGCGTGCCACAGATCGATCGGCGCCCGTCAAGCGAAACAGGCCAAAGTTCTGTCAACCCCTCTCCACAAAAATATTCCACTTTACCGAAATTCGGATTTGTCGTATGTGTCGGCCATTCCAGCCCACCAAAGGGGCGGTCGTACGTCGTTTCGAGCGCGGGCTGGGAGTTGCGGTGGACGCGGGCGGCGTTAAGGCGGAGCTTGCGTGTGCAGGGCGAGAGAACCTCGTGAGCATGTGTGACCTGCGAAGACGAACGGCGCCCATGTCCGGCGGAGCCTCTTGGCGAAGCCGGATGGCCTGCGTACGGCAAAACCGTGTGGTCCTGGCCGTCGTTGCTACGGTCAAGCCTTTCGCGGAGATGCGAGCGAGCCCAACCGGGCAGACTGCATCATCCAATTCGCGGGGCGAGGGAGGCCAGAAGGAAAGTTCGGCTCCCGGGAGAGCGCGGCATATTGGCCGTCAGACCATCGCGCAGGGAAGGCCTGGTTTCGGCTGCCCTGTGTCTCCCCTGTGCATTGCGTGTGCAATCTGTTCAGCACGGGGGTCTTTACGGGTGCCAGCTGGCGCCCGGCCTTCCCTGCGCCCTTTCCTTCGAGAGGGTGAGGAGAGCAGCATCACTCGGGCAAAACATGCCGCGAGGACGCGGGCGCGCGTCCGCAGGTTGCCTGCGAAATGACCTTCCGTGCGAGCATGCTGCGTCGGCTTCAGTGGAGGTGGTCGTCGCTTCCGGAATCTGCCTTGATGCGATTTCGAGGTGGAGGGAGTGACGATATGAGCGGCTTGGTGATCTCTGGCGGCCGGGTGGTAGATCCCGCGGGTGGGATGGACGCCGTCGGCGACGTGGCGGTGGTGGATGGCAGGATCGCCGCGGTCGGCACGGGCCTTGGCGGCGCCGAGCGCGTGATCGACGCGACCGGGCTCGTGGTCGCCCCCGGCTTCATCGACCTGCACGCCCACGGCCAATCGATCCCGGCGGACCGCATGCAGGCGTTCGATGGGGTGACGACGACGCTCGATCTCGAGGCCGGCGTGCTGCCGGTCGGGTCCTGGTACGAGCGCCAGGCGAGAAAAGGCCGCGTGCTGAACTACGGCGCCGCCACCAACTGGGCGTTTGCGCGCATCGGCGCAATGACCGGCTCCAATGCGGAGAGCTCGCTGGAGGCGTTCGGCAACGCCATGCGCGACCGCCGCTGGATGGACAACGTGGCGAGCGATGCGGAGGTCGCCGGCATTCTCGAGCGTCTCGGGCGCGGTCTCGACGAAGGCGGCATCGGTATCGGCATCCTCAATGCCTACGCGCCGGGCGCCGGCGTGCAGGAGCTGACCGCGGTCTGCCAGCTCGCCGCCGCCAAGGACGTGCCGACCTTCACCCACGTCGCCTTCATGTCGCGCATCGACCCCGAGAGTGCGGTGGAAGCCTATATCCGTCTGATCGGCTATGCCGGCGCCACCGGCGCGCACATGCACATCTGCCATTTCAACTCGTCGAGCAAGACCGACGTCGAGCGTTGCCGCGTGCTGATCGCGAAGGCGCAGGCGCAGGGCCTGCCCATCACGGTCGAGGCCTATCCTTATGGCACCGGCTCGACCGTGCTGGCCGCCGCCTTCTTCAGCGACCCCGAATTCGTCGAACGCAACGGCACCGGCTACGACTCGGTGCAGCGCGTGACCGACGGCTATCGCTTCCACGACCGCGAGGAGCTCCTGAAGGCGCAGGCCGAAGAGCCGTCCTCGCTGGTGCTCTGGCACATCCTCGACATCGAGAACAATTCGCATCACCGCGACCTGCTCGACATGTCGGTGCTGTATCCCGGCGGCGCGATCGCGTCCGATGCGATGCCGTGGACGACGTCGGACGGCAAGACCTACACCGGCGATGCCTGGCCGCTGCCTGACGATGCCACCTCGCATCCGCGCTCGGCCGGCTGCTTCACCCGCTTCATCCGCGAATGGGTGCGCGAGCGCAAGACCGTGTCGCTGCTCGAAGGCGTGCGCAAATGCGCGCTGATCCCGGCGGAAATCCTGTCGCAGAGCACGCCGGCGATGCGCGCCAAGGGCCGGCTAACGAAGGGCGCGGACGCCGACATCGTCGTGTTCGACTACGAAAAACTCTCGGACCGCGCGACCTTCACGGCGATGAACCGTCCGTCCGAAGGCGTGCGGCATCTCGTGGTCAGCGGCCAGGTGCTGATCAGCGACGGCGTGCTGGACCTCGCGGTGCGGCCGGGTCAGCCGGTGCGCCGCCCCGTCGTCGGGGGTTGACCCGTGCCGGTCCCCATTCTCCTGGTGACGGGCTTTCTGGGGGCGGGCAAGACCACGGTCGTGAACCATCTCCTGGCGCATGCGGAGGGGCGGCGGATCGCCGCGATCGTCAACGATTTCGGCGCCATCAACATCGATGCGGAACTGATCGCGGGCGCCAGCGACGGCGTGGTCAGCCTCGCCAATGGCTGCATCTGCTGCTCGCTCGAAGGCGATCTGCTGCGCACGCTCTCGACGCTGCTGCGGCGAGAGCCGAAGCCCGAGCATATCGTCATCGAGACCAGCGGCGTTGCTGATCCCGCCGACATCGTCCGCAATCTGATGGACCCCGTGATCCTGCGCGAGGCGCCGCTGGAGACGGTGCTGTGCGTGATCGACGCCGCGACACCGCCGGCCGCACTGGACGACGCTCTCCAGCGCTCGCAATTGCGCGTCGCCGATATCGTGGCCTTGACCAAGCTGGATCTGGCGGACGAGGGCGCGGGGGCGCGGATGCGTCAAGCCATCCGCGCCTTGCGCCTTCCCGCCGTGGTGGTCGATGCGCCACATGGCGAGATTCCGTCCGCGCTGCTGTTCCCCGCGAACGTCGAGCGTGCGCCCGCGCCGCGTGATCCGGGCCCGAAACGACCGGCAGAAGAGCGCTTCGAGACGCTGAGCTGGACCTCGGACCGCCCGATCTCGCTGCCGCGCCTGCAGCAGGCCATCGGCCGTCTCGCGCCGAAGCTGGCGCGTGCGAAAGGCCTGTTCGAGACGGTCGAGCAGCCCGGCCGCCAGATGGTGTTTCAATTCGCCGCCGGCCGCGCCACGCTCGCCCCCGGCGATGCGCCCGCGCCGGGGGCGCCGCGCGCACGGATCGTCTTCATCGCCGAGCTCGGGGTGCTGTCGAAAGCCGAGCTCGACGGCATCATGGAAGCGTGCGTTGCTGGCGAGTAGGGCAATCCGCGCCGATCGCAGGGCGTATCAGGCGCCTCAATCCTCGATCGGCAGGGCACCGGCAGGTCCGCCCAGCTCACGCGAACTGCGCCAGCCCATGACCGACGGACCAGTTCTCCTTGGGGGCATCGAGCACGTTCACGAACACGTCCTCGGGCCGGATACCCGGGCTTTCGCCGAGAAGGTCCGCGATCCGGCGATACAATGCCTTCTTCTGCTCGGGAGTGCGCGAGGCGAACACGGTGATCTGGATCAGCACCGCGTCGTCGCTGCGCTCGACGCCGTAGGCATTGCCGCAGCGGAAATTCGCCGGCTCATGCTCGGTGATGGCCATGAACGCGTCGTCCACGGGCACATTCAGCGCCTCGCGCATGGCGCGGTAGAGGCCGTCGAGAATCGCCTGCCGGTAGGCTTGCGGCTTGCCGGCGCGCATCGAGATGTGGAGCAGAGGCATCGCGCGTCCCTTTGCATGCGGGTCCGACCAGCAAGGCGAATGCGTACGCCGCTGTTCGGTCCAGTGTTGAAACGGGCTATCAATTCCAATTGGTTTTTGACACGATGTCGAGAAAGCATGTTCTTGACGTCGTGTCAAATACTTCCCAAAGGAGCCGAGCTTGCGGCCGCGCGAATTCGACCATGACGATGTCCTGCGCATTGCGTTCGACCAGTTCTGGCGCAAGGGCGTGCGCGGCACCTCGCTGTCGGACATCGCGCGCGATGCCGGCGTCCAGCGCGGCAGCCTTTACAACGCCTTCGGCAGCAAGGAAGCGCTGTTCCTGCAGGCCTATGAACGCTATGCGGGGGATTATCTCCTCGCGCTGCAGAAGGCGCTCGGGACGGGCAGCCTGCGAAAGCGCCTCACCGCTTTCTTCGATCTGACCATCACCAACTTTCGCTCCGGCACGCCGCCGCGCGGATGTCCGACCACGCGCGGCCTGATGGAGCTCGGCGCCGCGGAAGGCGAGGGGTTGGACGAAGAAGCGCGCCAGGCTTTTGCGGGCCTTATCTCGCGCATCACAGCACTGGTTCAGGACACGTTGTCGGCAGGCGCCGAGCGCGGCGAGTTCAACGGCAATGCCGCGGCCGCGGCGCTGCACATCGTCACCGTGACGCGCGGTCTCGCCGTGCTCGAACGTGCCTTCGGCGACGAGCCGCAATTGCGCAAGATCGCCGCGCACACCATCGATCTCGTGCTCGGCAGGAAAGGCGGCTAGCGCATGATCCGGAAAAGTGTGAAGCGGTTTTCCGGAAAGATCATGCGCAAACAACAACCCTCAGCACAAGGCGAGCGCGTTGACCGCCCGCGTCGCCGCAGCTTCCTTGCCGGAGCCGACGAACGCGCAGACGATGGATTCGAGCTCGCCCGGCTGCTTGCTTCGCGCGACCGCCAGCAATCGCATCAATTCCGTCTCGTCCTTCGACAGCCGACGGCAGGACGGCGGCATGAAGCACAGTTCGCATGGCCGGCCGCTGCGCAGGATCCTGACCAGCGCTGCCACGCGCGCGACCAGCAGCGGACTGTCGGCAACGCCAGTCGCCTCGTCGGCAAAGCGATAGGCGGCTTCCCAGCAATCGGAGGCGCCGGTGGTGTAGGCCGCCCCGATGAAGCGGAACAGCGACAGCGCGACGCGGCAGAAATCATCATAGCTGTCGACGCAGGGGCGCGCTCCAAGCGCGGCCTGGAGCGGACAGAGCCGCGATGGGCCGGCTTCCGGCACCGAGGCGCAAATAGCTGGGGTCATGACCGATCTCGTCAGTGCAATGTCGGGCTTCCGACCAGCCAGCTCTTCATCGCCATGGTGCGGTCATGGTCGAGGGATCGCACCTGCCGGTCGGGCAGGATGAGGCCTGCCATGCGGAAGATCGTGGCGAGCCCCCGCACGGGCGCCAGCGCCCAATCGGCGCCAACCGGCGGCAGCCAGCTCTCGAATCGTTCGCGCACGATGTCGATGCGATCCTGTTGGGCCGCGGCGATGGCCTGCAGAATCCCGCGCTCGCTGTCCGACATGCGCGGACAGGTCGGGCAGTGCACTTCGATCGCGGTATGGGCCGTGCAGGCGAAGATCTCGATGATGGATTCCAGCGAGAGCACGGCATCGCCCACGCGGAAATGGTCGTACACTTCCTGGATATCGGCTGCAGTCGGAACGGCGCCTCCGCTGCGTGCCTTGGCCCGGAATCCCCAGATGAAGAGCCGTTCCGCCGCACTGAGCGCGGGAAGGTCGAGAGATCCTGATGATGTCGATTGATGCATGAAACCTCTGGCCCTTGGCTGCGCTCACGCCACAGCTGGCGCTGATTGTCTGCATCGATCGTTCTGCCGGAGCCCTCTCCAAGTCAACGCTCGCAGGGGCGATATCGAGGTCTTCTAGTTTTGAAGAGGTTTATATTCGAAGACGGGCGCGGCGCCGCGAGGGTGCGAAAACCGTGCGCGGCCGCCGGGCTTCGGCGGCCGCCTGGGAACCCGAATGCTTAAAGCTTTGCTAAGGGGATCGGGATAATCTGGCATGTCTGTCCCGCCAAATTTCGTGAGCTCCGATGATTTTCTCCCGCATCAGTTTCAAGCTGGTCCTGATTGTCGGCATCAGCCTCCTCGGCATGATCGCGCTGGCACCGATCGCCCTGTCGACGCTGCGCACGCAGATGGTCGCCGATCGCCAGGCCAAGACGCAGCAGATGGTCGATGTCGGCTACGGCATTCTCGCCCACTACCAAAAGCTCGAGAGCGAGGGGAAACTCCCGCGCGAGCAGGCCCAGGCCGCCGCGATCGCCGAGATCAAGAGCCTGCGCTACGACAAGGTCGAGTATTTCTGGATCAACGACATGGCCCCCAAGATGGTCATGCATCCGATCAAGCCGGAGCTCGACGGCAAGGATCTCTCCGGGATGAAGGATCCCGCCGGCAACGCGCTGTTCATGGGCTTCGTCGACGTCGTCAAGAAGCAGGGCGCGGGCTTCTACGGCTACCTCTGGCCGAAGCCCGGCTTCGACCAGCCGGTCGGGAAAATCTCCTATGTGAAGGGCTTTGCGCCCTGGGGCTGGATCATCGGCACCGGCATCTATCTCGACGATGTCGACGCCGTCTTCCGCCAGGCCGCGACGACGTTCGGCTATGTCTGTCTGGCCGTGCTGGTCCTGGTCCTCGGCGCGTCCTTCGTGATCGGCCGCAGCGTGACCCGGCCGCTGGCAAAAATCACCGCGCTGACCGAGCGGCTTGCCGCCGGCGACAGCGCGTTCGAGGTGCCCTATACCGACCGCAACAACGAGGTCGGCGCGCTCGCCAAGGCGCTGGCCGTGTTCAAGGACAATGCCTCGGCCGTCGGCCGCATGCATGCCGAGCAGCAGGAACTGAAGCAGAGGGCCGACGACGAGAAGCGCAAGGCCATGACTGACCTCGCCGGCAAGTTCGAGGCGAGCGTCCAGGCCGTCGTCCGCGACGTCTTCAACGAGGCGCGCGCGATGCAGCAGGCCGCGCAGGGCATGTCGGAAACCGCGGACAAGGCGACCGACCGCGCGAGCTTCGTCGCCTCCGCCTGCCAGCAGGCCTCGAGCAACGTGCAGACGGTGGCCTCCGCCGCCGGCCAGCTGTCGTCCTCGATCTCGGAGATCAGCCAGCGCGTCGCACAGGCCGCGACGGTGGCCGACAAGGCCGCCGCCGACGGCCAGCGCACCAACGACACCGTGCAGGGGCTGGCAGCGGCCGCGCACAAGATCGGCGAGGTCATCGACCTCATCAACCAGATCGCCTCGCAGACCAATCTGCTCGCGCTCAACGCCACGATCGAGGCGGCGCGCGCCGGCGAAGCCGGCAAGGGCTTTGCGGTGGTCGCGAGCGAAGTGAAGTCGCTGGCGAGCCAGACCGCGAAGGCGACCGACGAGATCGGTGCGCAGATCACCGCGATCCAGGCCGAGACCAACCAGGTCGTCGGCAACATCGAGAGCATCCGCGCCACCATCATGGAGGTCAACGAGATCTCCTCGTCGATCGCCGCCGCGGTCGAGGAGCAGGGCGCCGCGACGCAGGCGATCGCACACAGCGTGCAGGAGGCGGCCTCCGGCACCGATCAGGTCTCGCAGAACATCTCCGGCGTCACCGACGCGACCGCGGCGACCGGCCAAGCCGCAGGCCTCGTGCTGCAATCGAGCGGCCGGCTGACGCAGAAGCTGCAATCGCTCGAAAACGAGGTCAGCGCTTTCGTCGCGGGCGTGCGCGCAGCGTAACGAAACGCGCTGCGAGAGACTTTCTTTTTCCGCGTCGCGGCATCGGCCGCGAGCCGATGCTGTTTTTCTTGACATGACCTCCGCCGTGCTCGACGTGTAGCGATGTCGATTGACGGCACGTGCGTGCCTTCGAAAAGAAAAGCAACACGGGAAAGACGTCATGAGCGCGGGCCTCAACGAGAAGGATTATCTCGCCACATTGCGTGGCCTGTGGGAGAAGGCCTGGCCGAACGGCATGCCGCGTTCGCCGAATTATCTGCACGGCGAAGTTCCCTTGACGGAATATCTGCGCGCCTGGGCGAAGCGCAGCCCGGAGCGGCCCGCAATCATCTTCTACGGCCACGTCACCACCTACGCGGAGCTCGACCGGCAGAGCGACCGGTTTGCGGCGCTGCTGCAAGCCAAGGGCGTCAGCAAGGGTGACCGCGTCGCCGTGTTCCTGCCGAACTGCCCGCAATTCCACATCGTGTTCTTCGGCATTTTGAAGCTCGGCGCGATCCATGTCCCCGTCAGCCCGCTGTCGCGCGCGTTCGAGCTGTCCTACGAACTGAACGACACCCAGGCCGATGTGATCGTGGCGCTCGACCAGCTCGTCCCCGTCGTCGAGCAGGTCCGCGGCGAGGTGCGCCTGCGCCAAATCATCGTCACCAGCTTCGCCGACGTCATTCCGGTAACGCCCGCGTTCCCCACGCCGGACTCGATCCGCGCGCCGCGCGTTGCGGTCCCGGACGCGACCGATCTGCTGCCGACGCTGGCGGCAATGCCCACACCTCTGCCGCTGCCGCCGCCTGGGCTCGATGATGTGGCCGCGCTCAACTACACCGGTGGCACCACGGGCATGCCCAAGGGCTGCGTCCATACCCATCGCGACATGGTCTACACGGCCGCGGCCAATTACGGCATCTCGGTGCTGTCGGACGAGAGCAGCGTGTTCCTGTCGTTCTTTCCGGAGTTCTGGATCGCCGGCGAGAACTTTGGCCTGATCTTCCCGCTGTTCTCCGGCGCGACGCTGGTGCTGCTGGCGCGCTGGGATGCCGTCGGCGCGATGGCGGCGATCGACAAGTACAAGGTCACCATCACCGCGATGCCGGTCGACGGCGCGGTCGAGCTGATGGATCATCCGCGCTGGAGCGAGTTCGACCTGTCGTCGCTGCAACAGGTCCGCGTCGTCTCCTTCGTCAAGAAGCTCAACGCCGATTATCGCAAGCGCTGGAAGGATCTCACCGGCACGATCCTGATGGAGGCGGCATGGGGCATGACCGAGACCCACACCTCCAACACCTTCACGGCGGGCTTCCAGGATGACGATTTCGACCTCAACAATCAGCCGATCTTCGTCGGCCTGCCGGTCCCCGGCGCCGAGTTCAAGATCACCGATTTCGAGACCGGCGCATTGCTGCCGCTCGGCGCGGAAGGCGAGATCCGCGTGCGGACGCCCTCGTTGCTGAAGAGCTACTGGAACAAGCCGGAGGCGACCGCCGAGTCGCTCGTCGACGGTTGGCTGCGCACCGGCGATATCGGCAACATCGACAAGGACGGTTTTCTGCACTTCCTCGGCCGCCGCAAGGAGATGCTGAAGGTCAAGGGCATGAGCGTGTTTCCGCCGGAGATCGAGGCGCTGCTCGGCCAGCATCCGAAAGTGCTGGGATCGGGCGTGGTCGGGCGCGACGATCCTGACAAGGGGCAGGTGCCGGTGGCCTATATCCAGCTCAAGCCGGAGGCGGTCGGCACCATCTCTGCGGAAGATCTGCGCGCCTGGTGCGCCGAGCGCATGGCCGTCTACAAGATCCCGGAAGTGCGTATTATCGATGCCCTGCCGCTGACGGCGACGGGCAAGGTGAAGAAGCAGGACCTCGATCCGAATCTTCCTGCTGCTGTCTGAATGAGAGAGACGATGTCGTTCAAGAAACTCCTGATCGCCAATCGCGGCGAGATCGCCATCCGCATCGCGCGCGCGGCGGCCGATGCCGGCATCGCGACCGTTGCGATCCAACCCATTGATGATGCGCTGTCGCTGCACGTGCGCGTGGCCGACGAGGCGGTCGAAATCCCCGGCCGCGGCGCCCGGGCCTATCTCGACATCGATGCGGTGGTGACGGCGGCGAAAAGCGTCGGGTGCGATGCCGTGCATCCCGGCTACGGCTTCCTCAGCGAGAACGCCGCATTCGCCGAGGCGTGCGCGGACGTGGGCCTCACCTTCGTCGGGCCGAAGCCGGCGGCGCTCGAATTGTTCGGCGACAAGGTCGCGGCGCGGCAACTGGCAAAGCGTTGCGGCGTGCCGATCATTGCCGGCACCAGCGGGCCGTCCTCGTTGGAGGAGATCACGGCGTTCTTCGCTTCGCTCGGCAGCCATGCTGCGATCGTGATCAAGGCCATGGCCGGCGGCGGTGGGCGCGGCATGCGCGTGGTCGAGAACGCGGCCGATCTCGCGGAAGCCTATGCACGCTGCCAGTCCGAGGCCAAGGCGGCCTTCGGCTTCGACGGCGTCTATGCCGAGCGGCTGATCCGGCAGGCGCGCCATATCGAGGTGCAGATCATCGGCGATCGTCACGGCGCGATCTCTCATCTCTGGGAGCGTGAATGCACCATCCAGCGCCGGCACCAGAAGCTGATCGAGGTGGCGCCGAGCCCGTCGCTGAGTGATCCCTTGCGCGGCCGCATCATCGAGGCGGCCAAGCAACTTGCGGCGGCGGCGGCTTACGACAATCTCGGCACGTTCGAGTTCCTGGTCGACGGCACGGCCGAGGACAGTTTTGCCTTCATCGAGGCCAATCCGCGGCTGCAGGTCGAGCACACCGTCACCGAAGAAGTGCTCGGGCTCGACCTCGTCCGCGCCCAGCTCGCGGTCGCGGCGGGCAGCACGCTCGCCTCGCTCGACCTTGCGCAGGGATCGATCCCGAAGCCGCGCGGCCATGCCATGCAGCTCCGCGTCAACATGGAAACGCTGGACGAGACGGGCGCGACGCATCCGACCGGCGGCGTGCTCGCCGTTTTCGAACCCCCGTCAGGCCCCGGAGTTCGTGTCGATAGTTTTGGTTACGCCGGCTACAAGACCAGCGCGGCCTTTGACTCGCTACTCGCAAAAGTCATCGTGCATACGCCGGGCGAAGCCTGGCATGATGTGGTCGCGAAGGCATCGCGTGCCCTGCGCGAGTTCCGGATCGACGGCGTGGTCACCAACATCGCCTTCCTCCAGGCGGTGCTGGCGCATCCTGATTTCAGGACCAACCACATCGCGACCGATTTCATCGATCGTAATATCGCAAAGCTCGTCGATGCCGCCGATGGCGCGGCCAAGCCGCTTTACTTTGCGCCAACCGAAGGAAGTGGCGTTCACGGTGCCGAGACGCACGTCGCGCAAGTGGTGCCTGAAGGCACGGTGATGGTCGCCGCACCGTTGCAGGGGACCATCGTCACCATTCAGGTGAAGGAGGGCGAGATCGTGCGCCCCGGCCAGCAGCTCGCCGTGATCGAGTCCATGAAGATGGAGCATCTGGTGATGGCCGAGCAGGGCGGCCGGATCATGACGCTCGTTGCCAGTGATGGCGCCACGCTGATGCATGGCGAGGCAATCCTCTATCTGGAGCCGCTCGACGTTGCGGCCGACAGCACAGCGGCGGAAGCCGACATCGATCTCGACCACGTCCGCCCCGACCTCGCCGAGCTGATCGCCCGCCAGGCCAACACGCTGGATGGGAATCGCCCCGCCTCGGTCGAGCGCCGCCGCAACACCAACCAGCGCACCGCGCGCGAGAACGTCGCCCAGCTCGTCGACGACGGTTCGTTCATGGAATATGGCAGCCTCGCCATCGCGGCGCAGCGCCGCCGGCGCAAACTCGACGATCTCATCAAGAACACGCCGGCCGACGGCCTCGTCATGGGCGTCGCCACGGTGAATGGCGAGAAGTTCGGACCCGAGGGCGCGCGCTGCATCGTTGTGGCCTATGACTACACCGTGCTCGCGGGCACGCAGGGCCACATGAACCACAAGAAGATCGACCGCATGCTGACCCTTGCGGAAGACTGGCGCGTGCCGCTGGTGTTCTATGCCGAAGGCGGCGGCGGCCGGCCCGGCGACACCGACCGGCTCGGTATGACCGGGCTCGACGGTCCGTCCTTCGTGCAATTCGCAAGGCTCTCCGGCCTCGTGCCCGTGATTGGTGTCGTCTCCGGCTATTGCTTCGCCGGCAACGCCGCGATGCTTGGCTGCTGCGACGTGATCATCGCCACCAAGAACGCCTCGATCGGAATGGGCGGCCCTGCGATGATCGAAGGCGGCGGTCTCGGCGTCTATCATCCGGCCGAGGTCGGCCCGGTCTCGTTCCAGTCGCCGAACGGCGTCATCGACATCCTCGTCGAAGACGAGGAGGAGGCGACATCCGTCGCGCAAAAGTATCTGTCCTATTTCCAGGGCGCGGTGACGGAGTGGGAGGCCGCCGACCAGCGCCTGCTCCGACGCGCCATCCCCGAGAACCGGCTGCGCGTCTACGACATCCGCAGCGTCATCGATCTCGTCGCCGACAAGGATTCCGTGCTGGAGCTGCGCCGCGACTACGGCGTCGGCATGATCACCGCGCTGATCCGCATCGAAGGAAAGCCGTTCGGCCTGATCGCCAACAATCCGCGCCATCTCGGCGGCGCGATCGATGCCGATGCCGGCGATAAGGCTGCCCGCTTCCTCCAGCTCTGCGACGCGTTCGACCTGCCCGTCGTTTCGCTCTGCGACACGCCCGGCTTCATGGTCGGCCCGGAAGCCGAGAAGACCGCGATCGTGCGTCACGTCTCGCGCATGTTCGTGACGGGCGCGAGCCTCACTGTGCCGCTGTTCGGCATCGTGCTGCGCAAGGGCTACGGTCTCGGCGCGCAGTCGATGATCGGCGGCGGCTTCCACGCCTCGTTCTTCACCGCGGCCTGGCCGACCGGCGAATTCGGCGGCATGGGCCTGGAGGGCTACGTCCGCCTCGGCTTCCGCAAGGAGATGGAGGCGATCACTGATCCCGAGGAGCGCGAGACCTATTACCGCAACAAGGTCGCCGAGCTCTATGCCAACGGCAAGGCGGTCTCGATCGCATCGGTGTTCGAGATCGACAACGTCATCGATCCCGCCGAGACGCGCCGCTGGATCATGGCCGGCCTGCGCTCGGTGCCGAAGCCGGCGGCCAGGGTCGGGAAGAAGCGGCCATGCATCGATACGTGGTGAGGGCGGTGCAGCAATAGCTGAGCCCGTCATTCCGGGGCGCGCGCAGCGCGAACCCGGAATCTCGAGATTCTCGGGTGCGCAAGGGCGCACCCTGGTTCGATGCCTCGCATCGCCCCCGGGATGACGAGAAGAGGCCGCGTGCCTCCAAGCCGTTCCCGGTTCCCGATTGACATCCCCGCCTGTGGTGCCAGACTTTGCACAATAATACAGGGTGGAGACGTCCGCGATGGCCAGCCTGTCGGCCTCGAACCATGTCGCCCGTGTCTTGTCCGTCGCCAATCAATTGGCCGACGTCGATGCCTCCTCGCGCATTGCCGATTCCTGGCGGCGCTGCCTGATCAGCCACAAGCTCGACCCCGCCCGCCAGGGACCGCCGCAGACGCTGACTGAAGCCGAGGTCCGGCATGTCGCCGAACCGATGGAGCAGCTGATCCGGCTGGCGACGCCGGAGCTCGAAGACCTCGCGCGGGTGCTGCGCGAGGCCGGCTATTGCGTCAATCTCGCCGACCCTAGCGCCACGATGCTGTGGAGCCGACTGCCCGGCCCGGCCGATACTGAAATATTCATGCGCTGGAAGGTCTATACCGGCTCGAATTTTTCCGAGGCTTTTGAGGGCACCAACGGGCTCGGCACCGCACTTGCGGAGCAGAAGCCGATTCTGGTGCATCGTGACGAGCATTTTCGCGCGCAGTGGCACATGTTCTCGTGCGCCGTGGCGCCGCTGTTCGACCAGGCCGGTCGCCTCGCCGGTGCCGTGAACATCACCTCATGCCGCGAGGATCTCGAGCGCGCCGCGCATCAGCTCGCGCTCGCGGTGACGATGGAGGCGACGCGGCGCATGGAGGGTGCGATCTTCCGCGGTCATTTCCGCAACGCCTGGATCGCGACTGTGCCGGGCGACGGCGGCAGCGGTCTGCTCGCCTATGACGACGATCGCCGCATCGTCGGCGCCTGCCGTTCGGCGCGCGCACTGCTGGGTCTCACCGACGGCCTGATCGCATCCGGCATCGATCTGTCGCGCTACGTCAAGTTCGATCATCATGCCGGCCGCGGCGCGGACGAGACGGTCGAGTTGCGCCGCGCCGATGGCAGTGCGTTAGGGCGAGGGCATGTTGCGCCGCCGCTGCGGGCGAGATCATCGGCGCGCCCGCTCGCACCGCGCCGCGATGCACCTGTCGATCGCTTCGATGCCCTGCATCGGCTCGCCGGCCGCGATCCCGGGCTGATCAGAAGCGTGAAGCGGCTCCGAAGCATCGGCGATCACAATCTGCCGGTGCTGCTCCATGGCGAGACCGGCGTCGGCAAGGATGTGTTCGCGCGCGCCATTCACGCCGCCAGCAACCGCGCGCGCAGCAATTATGTGGCGCTGAACTGCGCGGCGATGCCGGAGAGCCTGATCGACGCCGAGCTGTTCGGCTACGAGGCCGGCGCCTTCACCGGCGCGCGGCGCGACGGCTCGAAGGGCCTGATCGTGCAGGCCGACGGCGGCACGCTGTTCCTCGACGAAATCGGCGATATGCCGATCGCGCTGCAGACTCGCTTGTTGCGCGTGCTGGAAAACCGCGAGGTCTGGCCGCTTGGCGCGCTCAAGCCTGTGGCCGTCGACATCCGCCTCATCAGCGCCACCCACCGCGATCTCGGCCGCATGGCCGAAGAAGGCGGCTTCCGCGCCGACCTCTATTTCCGCCTGCGCGGCATGGAGGTGCGGCTACCGGCGCTCCGCGAGCGCGCCGACCGCGACGACATCGTCCGCCAGATCGCACGCGAGGAGGCGCCGGACTGCCGCCTGTCGGACGAGGCTTGGGCGCTGCTTGCGGCCTATTCCTATCCCGGCAACATGCGCCAGCTCCGCCACGTGCTGCGGCTCGCCGGCTGCACGGCGGAGAACGGGGTCATCACCGAGGCGGATCTGGATCTGCCGCCGTTCGGAGGGAGGGCGGCGGAGCCTGATCTTGCAGCGGCCGAACGCGCCACGGTCGTGGAAGCCTTGCGCCAGCATGGCGGCCGCGTGACGGCGGCGGCCCGCGCGCTGAAGCTCAGCCGCGCCACGCTGTATCGCAAGATCAAGCAGCTGAAGATCGAGACGGCGCAGTAGGGATCAGCTGCACGTGGCGCGCGTTCTCCGCTGGCTCGGAATCGTAGGGTGGGCAAAGGCGCGCTTGCGCCGTGCCCACCATCTCTAACCGAATGTTGCAGTACGTGGGCACGCTTCGCTTTGCCCACCCTACGATACTGTATTCGCAGCGAGAGTGACGATTAAGAAAAATCCGTCCAGCTCAGATGCCGTGAATCGAGGTCGCCGACCGTCACCGTTTCGCGCATCTCATGCGGCGTGTGAAAACTGCTGCGCAAGTACACCAGCGGCCCGGCCGCATCCGAATGCGAGACGCCGCGCACCTCGCCGACGAAGATCGAATGCGTCCTGGTCTCGAACTCCTGGGCCAGCACGCAGTCGAACGCGGCCACCGCATCCGTCAGCACCGGCGCTCCAGTCGCGCCGCGCGTCCATTGCCCGAACGCAAAACGGTCGTCGCCGTTGACGCCCTTCTGGCCGCTGAAGGTCAGCGCGAGCAGGGCGTGGTCCTCGTGCAGGAAGTTGATCGCGAACGCGCCTTCCTCGCGGATGCGCGCATGTGCGCTGGCGTTGCGGTTGACGCAGACGATCAGCGAGGGCGGGCTATCCGACAGCGAGCAGGCCGAGGTCACCGTCAATCCCGTGCGCTTGCCGTGCTCGGCGCCGACCGTGACCAGCGCGACAGCGCCGGCACATTGGCGCATCGCCTGCTTGAAATCCTTTGCGTCGAGAGGATTGGCGTCGACCGTCACGCGGAAATCTCCGAAAACAGAAGCGGGTGCGACACGATCGCGCCGCACCCGCTGAGCGTCAAGCCGCCTTCTTCGCGGAGCCGAGATGCGCAAGGCGCGGCATCACCTCGTTCTTCAGCAGCGAGAGCGAGTGGTGCCAGGCTTCCGCCTTGTGCTTGTAGTCGAAGCCGAACACCAGCAGCACGCCGAAGCCGCCGACCTCGTCGTAGATCTTCTCGATCTTCTCGGCGACGGTCGCGGGCGAGCCGACGATCCAGTTCCGCTTGGCGCAATATTCGACCGTGACGTCGCTGTCGGGGACATCAGGGGCGTGCTTGAGATAATCCTTGAAGCCGAAATGGCCGAGCAGCGGCAGGAAGTACTCGCTCATCATCCGGCCCATCATGTCGCCGGTCGAGAGCTTCCAGGCTTCCTCGTCGGTGTCGGCGACGAACACCTCGCGCACCAGGCGCCAGTCCTGCCGGTTCGGCTTGCGCCCGGTCTTGGCGGCGCCGATCTCGACCGAGTCCCAATGGCTGGAGACATAGGCCGGGTTGAGGTTGAGGCTCATCGGGATGAAGCCGCGCTCGCCGGCGAGCTTCAGCGTGTCCGAGTTCTTCGACAGCCCGGCAACGCCGATCGGCGGATGCGGCGCCTGCAACGGCTTGATGTGGGGCTTGAGGAAGTCGAACATCGTGTCCGGCTTGGTCACCGTCCAGAATTTGCCCTTGTGAGTAAAGGGTGCCGGCTCGGTCCACAGCTTCAGGATGATCTCCAGCGCCTCGCGGGTCATGTCGCGGTTCTGCCCGCTCATGCCGTCAACGTTGAACATCGCCCAGTCGCTCGGTAGCCCCGAAGCTGCGACGCCGAAATTGAGCCGGCCCTCGGAGAGATGGTCGAGCATCGCGACGCGGTTGGCGAGCTCGGCCGGATGGTGATAGGGCAGCAGGAAGCCGCCGGGTCCGATGCGCAGCTTTTTGGTCTG
Organism: Bradyrhizobium sp. IAR9; assembly: GCF_013408065.1. Classification (NCBI taxonomy): domain Bacteria; kingdom Pseudomonadati; phylum Pseudomonadota; class Alphaproteobacteria; order Hyphomicrobiales; family Nitrobacteraceae; genus Bradyrhizobium; species Bradyrhizobium sp. IAR9. Next base: position 344,021 of record NZ_JACBZW010000006.1, on the reverse strand, counting down.
CATCAGGGCCTGCGCGATCAGGAGGTCCGGCGTGGGATTGGGTTCCCAGGGCGCGGTGTGGTGCTCGCCGACCCAGGCTTCCTGATAGCCGAGCTCGTCGAGCCAGCGCATGACCTGCAGGTCCCAGTCGTTCCCTTCCTTCAGGCCGCACTCCGGCGGATGCGAAGGCATCGTGAAATAGCCGATCTCCATGGGTTTCCTCATCTGATGTTGACGCGTCTTGTCGCGCGTTGACGAAGTTGAGCGCCGAAGCTTCAGCAAGCGCTGTGCCAGCACGGCGGAGCCTCGAATTGCGGAGAAAGGGCTGGTTTGCCCGCGCAATAGCCGGTATCTCGGCACAGACTTGCAAGACGTCGTCTCACTGTCGCGAGACGGCGTCCCAGCCGTGAGACGAGGACAGTTTCGCATGACCGAACCCGCTTATGTCGCGGTGGACTGGGGCACCAGCAGCTTCCGGCTGTGGCTGGTCGATCGTGCCGGCCAGGTACTGACTGAGCGCCGCAGCGGCGAGGGCATGCTCGCCGCGGCGAAGACCGGCTTTCCCGCCGTGCTGCAATCGCATCTTGCCGCGGTCGAGGCGCCGGATCATCTGCCGGTTCTCGTCTGCGGCATGGCCGGCGCCAGGAACGGCTGGGTCGAAGCCGGCTATGTCGACACGCCGGCGCCGCTGGCCGCCATCCTGAAACAGGCCGTGCGCGTCCCCGGCGAAGCGCGCGACATCCGCATCCTGCCCGGCATCGCGCAGCGCGAGACAAAAGCGCCGGACGTGATGCGCGGCGAGGAAACGCAGCTGCTCGGCGCGCTCGGCCTCAAGGCCGCGGGCGAGGCGTTGGTCTGCATGCCCGGCACGCATTCGAAATGGGTGCGCGTGAAGGACGGCGTGGTCGAACGCTTCTCCACCTTCATGACAGGCGAGCTGTTCAGCGCCGTCTCGCGCGAGACCATCCTGTCGCTCGCGGTCGCCGGCGCCGACGAGGCCGAGGATGTCGCGAGCTTCAAGGCGGCGGTGAAAGCCGCGTATGAGGCGCCCGCCTTTGTCGCCAATCACTTGTTCGGCGCGCGCTCGCGCCAGCTGCTGTTCGGCGGCACGCCGGCCGCGGCGCGCGAGACGCTGTCGGGCACGTTGATCGGCGCCGAGCTGGCGGCGGGGCTCTCCGGCCCCGTTCCCCAAGCGGGCGTCGAGCTGATTGCATCGGGGCGGCTTGCGATGCTGTACCGGCTGGCGTTCGAGGCGCTGTCGGTCAACGCAATTCCGGTCGACGCGGATGAGGCCGTCCGCCGCGGCCTGTCGATGGCGGCTGCCGCGATCTGGACGAAGCAGAAGGACTTTTGAGATGAGCGTTCCCTTTCCGCCGATGAAGCGGCCGCTGGTTGCGATCCTGCGCGGCGTCAAGCCGGAGGAGACCGAGGCGATCGTCGCCGTGCTGATCGAGGCCGGCATGACCGCGATCGAAATTCCCCTGAACTCGCCCGATCCGTTCCGCTCCATCGCAACGGCCGTGAAGCAGGCGCCTTCAGGCGTGCTGATCGGCGCCGGCACGGTGCTGACCACCGCGGATGTCGATCGTCTCAACGACGTCGGCGGCAGGCTGATGGTCTCGCCGAATGTGGACACGCAGGTGCTCGCGCGTGCGCATCAGCACGGCATGGTGACCTTGCCTGGCGTGTTCTCGCCGACCGAGGCGCTGCTCGCGGCGCGCTCGGGCGCATCGGGCCTGAAATTCTTTCCGGCCAACGTGCTCGGCGCATCCGGCATTGCAGCGATCCGCGCCGTGCTGCCGCCAGGCGTCATGATCGCCGCGGTCGGCGGCGTCTCCGATCAGAATTTTGCGGAGTACATCGGGGGCGGCGTCACCGCCTTCGGGCTCGGCTCCAGCCTCTACAAGCCCGGCATGAGCGCGGCCGATGTCGCAGGCCGAGCGAAGGCAACGATCGCGGCTTACGATCGGGCAATTCAGAAAGATTGAACGGACAATAAACTAGCCGTGATCCTGACATGGCCTATTGTGCCACATAGTGTCGCGATGCTGACGTTTTGCGCATCGTATTATGTGACTGGCTGAATCAGGAGACCGACATGGCGATCAACAACGTGGCCGATCTGTTCGTGGCAACGCTCGAGCAGGCCGGCGTCAAGCGCATCTACGGTATCGTCGGCGACAGCTTGAACGCCTTGACCGAATCGCTGCGCCGCCGCGGCACGATCGAATGGATCCATGTCCGCCACGAGGAGGTCGCCGCGTTCGCCGCCGCCGGCGAAGCCGAGATGACCGGAAGCCTTGCGGTGTGCGCGGGCTCCTGCGGTCCCGGCAATCTGCATCTGATCAACGGCCTGTTCGACGCGCATCGCAGCCGCGTTCCCGTGCTGGCGATCGCGGCGCAGATCCCGACCGCCGAGATCGGCGGCGGTTATTTCCAGGAGACCCATCCGCAAAACCTGTTCCGTGAGTGCAGCCATTATTGCGAGCTGGTGTCCGACCCGAGCCAGCTTCCTTACGTGCTGGAGAATGCCATCCGCGCGGCGGTGGGCCTGCGCGGCGTCGCCGTCGTCGCCATGCCCGGCGACGTCGCATTCCGTAGCCCGCCCAAGCGCGCGCTGTCGACGACGCGCGGACTCGCGCTGTCGGCGCCGAAGGTGGTGCCGCAGGCCGATGAGCTGCAGGCGCTCGCCGAACTCCTCAACGGCACCGAGCGCGTCACCCTGTTCTGCGGCCGCGGCTGCGCCGGCGCGCATGCGCCCCTGATGCAGCTCGCCGAAGCGCTGAAGAGTCCGATCGTGCATGCGCTCGGCGGCAAGGAGCATGTCGAGTACGACAATCCCTATGACGTCGGCATGACCGGCTTCATCGGCTTCTCCTCGGGCTATGCGGCCATGCACGCCTGCGACGCCCTGGTGATGCTCGGCACCGATTTTCCCTACAAGCAATTCTTTCCGACCGATGCGAAGATCGCGCAGGTCGACATCCGCCCGGAAAATCTGGGACGACGCTGCAAGATCGATCTCGGCCTCGTCGGCGACGTCAAGCTGACCATCGAGGCGCTGCTGCCCTTGCTGAAGGCAAAGACGCAGCGCAAGCATCTCGACGACGCCGTCGCGCACTACAAGAAGGCGCGCGAGGGCCTGGATTCGCTGGCCAAAGGCACGCCGGGAAGCAAGCCGATCCACCCGCAATATCTCGCAAAAGTCATCAGCGACCACGCATCCGACGATGCGGTCTTCACCGCCGATGTCGGCACGCCCACGGTGTGGGCCGCGCGCTATCTCGACATGAACGGCCGCCGCCGGCTGGTCGGCTCCTTCGTGCACGGCTCGATGGCCAACGCCATGCCGCAGGCGATCGGTGCGCAGGCCGCCCAGCCCGGCCGCCAGGTGATCTCGCTGTCGGGCGACGGCGGTTTCTCCATGCTGATGGGCGATCTCATCACGCTGACGCAAATGAAGCTACCGGTGAAGGTCGTGATCTTCAACAACGGCGTGCTCGGCTTCGTCGCGCTGGAGATGAAGGCGGCGGGTTTCGTCGACACCAATGTCGACCTGGAGAATCCCGATTTCGCGGCGATGGCGCGCGCAATGGGCATCTTCGCCAAACGCGTCGAGGACCCCGGCGAGCTTCCGGGCGCGGCGAAGGAGATGCTGGCCCATAACGGCCCGGCGCTGCTCGACGTCGTCACCGCCAAGCAGGAGCTGTCGATGCCGCCGACCATCACGCCCGAACAGATCAAGGGTTTCAGCCTCTGGGTTCTGCGCGCGGTGATGAACGGCCGCGGCGACGAGGTGCTCGATCTCGCGAAGACGAACCTATTGCCGCGTTAGCCCCGCTTCACCGAAGGCGCGGGCAGTCGCTCGTGGCGGTTCTGGAAGCGTTGCCAGTGCATCACTGAGCCGATCAGCAGGGCCGGCACGAAGCCGAGCACGATCAGGAAGTGCGGCAGCTCCTTCGGCGAGACGAAGGCGATGGCGATGTCCGAGATCAGCCAGAGCGCCGCGAACATCACCGCAAAGTCCGTTCGCGGGCAGCGCAGGTAGTAGAACACGGCGGTGATGACGATCGCGGGTCCGATCGCCACGCCGATCATGATCGCGGTCAGCTCCTTCGGCGTCAACGCGTCGAGCATCATCGAGGCCAGCAGCCAGAGTGCGGCGAACATGGCGACGATGTCGAGCGGATGCCGCAATCCAATACCTCTCGCGGGGACGTGCTATCGTTGTGGCCGGGGCTGCGGCCGTCAAGTCAAAATGCGCTTATTCCTCGTCACTTCCGGGCGTCGGGCGCAGCATGAAATGGCCGAAGGCGGTGGCGATCGGCTTGTCCGCATCGTCCTGCCAGGCGCGCGCCTCGAAGGCGACGATGCGCCGGCCCTGCTTGACGATCGAAACGTTGGCAAACGTATCGAGCGCACGGCCGGAGCGCAGATAGTTGACGGTGAGCCCGATCGGCTTCGGCGGCGCGGCGGCGCCGAGCTCGCGCGCGACGCCGATGATGGCCGTGGTCTCGAGGAAGGCCCCAGTCATGCCGCCGTGGATCGCGGGCAGGATCGGGTTGCCGATGATTATTGGCGAGAACGGCATCGTTAGCGTGCCGTCGTCATTGACGCGGATGCCGAGCGCGCGCGCGAACGGGCTGCGCGCGAACGGGCCATCCGGATCTTCCGGCGCCTCCAGCACCGGGATGCTGCGCGCATCCATCCTGCGGTCGGCGAGCATGTTGGTGCGGTTGGCGCCGATCATGAAGCAGGCGGTCGCAGTCGCTACCGGATCGTCCTCGGACTCCTGATAGGCGGTGGAGCGCACGAAGGCGATCGAGCGCGTGGTGCGGTAGCACACCGAATGCGCCTTGATGTCGAGGCCCGGCGTCGCCGGCTTCTGATAGTCGATGCGCAGGTCGAGGGTGGCGATCGCGCGCGTGCCGTCGAGCGCAAGTTGCACCGCCATGCCGCAGCTCTCGTCCAGCATCGCGGTGACGACACCGCCATGCAGCACGCCGGTCTCGGTGTCGCCGACGAAGACGGGCCGGTAGGGCAGGCTCGACCAGGCCTCAGCTGGTGCAAAGCGATCGAGCTGGAGCCCGCTGATATGGCCGTAATCGGAGCGGCGGCCCTTGATGGCGTCGGCGAGTTCCTCGAATGGGAGCGTGGTCGGTATGGTGCTCATGGGGACGTTCTAGACCAGTGTCGGGCGCCGCGCAAAACCCCGAATTGGCCTCGACAGAGCGGGCCGAAGCACCGATGGTGGGCGCTCCGTTCGCCGACTAGCCGCAAGGAGCGCCCATGGCCGACCCCGAAACGCCTGCCAACAATCAGGGGCCCGTCACCATTTCGAGCTCCAGCTCGGAGCGGGCGCCGATCATCTATTTCGACGGCGCGTCCTGCTTCGGTCATCACAACGGCGCGATCCAGATCGAGCTCGCCGCGAACCTCCTGATGCCGGTCGGCGCCGCGGTCAGGGTCGACGTGATCCAGACCGCGCACCTGCGCTGCAGCGTGGCCGCCGCGCTGGCGCTGCGCGAAGCCCTCGACAAGGCGCTGGCGATGTACCGGCAGGGCCAGCAGCAGCCGGTGACGGAGGAGATCCCGGCGGTGAAGAATTGAAGCTGGTGGTGCGACTGCGTCGGCCTTCATGGTTCGAGACGCGCCGCAATGCGGCGCTCCTCACCATGAGGGTCTAAGATATCGCTGCGAAATCAGACCTCATCCTGAGGAGCCCGCCAACGGCGGGCGTCTCGAAGGATGGCCGCAAGCGCAAGGCTGAAACAAACAGCCAAGCCTCAGCCTACATGCACCTTCGGCTTCTTGCCGCCGTTCCACTTGCCGTCGAGCGCGCGCTCGATCTGGGCGGCGAGTTGCAGCAGCAGGCCGTCATTGGCCTGCTTGGCGATGGCCTGGATGCCCAGCGGCAGGCCGTGGTCTTGCGTCGCCATCGGCATCGAGATCGCCGGCATGCCGCAGAGATTGGCCAGCGGCGTGAAGGCGAAGAAGCGCCAGAGATTGTCGAACCAGTCGCGCACATCAGGATTATCGGAAATGGTGAGATATTCCCTGGTGCCGACCTTCGGTGTCGGCAGCGCCGTGATCGGCGTCAGGATCACGTCCCACTGCTCGAAGAAGGCGCCGAAGCCGCGCGATGTGGTGTTGAATACGCCCTGCATCTTGGCACGCTCGGCGAAACTGGTGTGCCGGCCGGCTTCCCAGATCCGGATGTTCATCGGCTCGATCAGATCTTCCGGCGGCTTTTCCAGCCCGCGGGCGGCGAGCATGTTGGAGATCACCACGGCGAAATTCGAAATGTAGCAGGTGGTCTGCGCCTCGAATGCAGCGGGAAGGTCGATCTCCGGCAGCGCATAGTCGACGTGATGGCCGAGGCCTTCGAGGAAGCGTCCGGCCTTCTCCAACTCGGCTGCGATCTCGGGCGTCGCGGTGTAGTTGCCCCATGTATGGGACAACGCGATGCGCAGCTTCGAGGGATCGCGCTTGATCATCTCGGAATAAGGCTGCGCCGTGGTCCAGAACGGCATGAACTCGCCGGGCGCGGGCCCCCGCGCATGATCGACGAAGGCGGCGGTGTCGCGCACGCTGCGCGACTGGCAGCCCTGGATCGAGACGAGGCCGGTGAGGTCGGACATGTGCGGGGCCAGCGAGAACACGCCGCGCGAGACTTTCAGCCCGATATTGCCGTTGACGCCGGCGGGAATGCGGATCGAGCCGCCGCCGTCGGTCGCATGCGCGATCGGCACCACGCCCGCCGCGACCATCGCGGCGCTGCCTGCCGAGGAGCCGCAGGTGGTGTAGTCGGTATTCCAGGGATTGCGGGTGACGTAGACTGCGGGATTATCGGCCGAGGAGCACACGCCGAACTCCGGCGTCGTGGTGCGCCCGATCAAATTGAGCCCGGCCTGGCGGAATTTACCGGTGAGGAACGTATCGGCCGCGGCGCGATTGCCGCGCATCAGCAGCGAGCCCATTTCCTGCAGCCGGCCCTTCATGGTCGGCCCGAGGTCCTTCATCAGGAACGGCAGGCCGGCGAACGGACCTGCGAGATTGGCGCCGTCCTTGGCCGGATCGGCGATCACGTCCTCGAACAGCTCGACCACGCCCGACAGCGCCGGATTGACCTTGGCGACACCCGCGGCAGCCTGGCGCGCCAGCTCCTTTGCCGTCAGCTCGCCCTTGCGGACACGCCCCGCCAGCGCGATGCCATCGTGCTGCGCCCATTCCGTCCAGCTCATCGGCAACGTCATGAAGTCCTGATCTCCTTAAGATGCGGCGCCACCTTTTTCGCAAGGGACCGCTTGAATCAACTGAGCCGGCACGAGGGGCAGGGTTGCACGGGGCGGAGAGGTCGCAAGGCGGCGTCATCCCAATCCGGCAGTTGTCCGATCGTTGCAACCCGGAGGAGCCTGTAGCCCGGATGGAGCGTTAGCGTAATCCGGGGCCGCTCGCCCGGCATCTGGCACCGTCCCGGATTACGCTGGCGCTCCATCCGGGCTACGCCATCGTTGCTGTGTCGCCCGCTGTCAATTGCCGCGCACAAAAATATTCCACTTTACCGAAATTCGGTTTCGGCGTATGTGTCGGCCATCCTGATCCGGCGAAAGGGGCGGTCGTACGTCGTCACGAGCCGCGGATCGGGGAGCGGTGGACGCGCAGCGTCGTGCACGAGAGGCGGGAGCAGGGCGGGATGACCCCCGTGAGGTCCAGGCTTCGTGCGGACGAACGGCGCTTCAAGCGTACGGCCAAATCGCGTGGTCCTGGCTGTCGTTGCTACAGCCAAGCCTTGCGGAGGTGCGCCGAGCCCGACCGGGCGAAGCGCGCCGCCATCCGTGAGGTGACGGAGGCAAGCAGGAACTCGTCTCCGGGGAGAGCGCGCCATAGGCCGTCAAACATCGCGCAGGGAAGGCCGGACGTTTCGGCTTCACCTGTTGATCCGTTGTGCATTGCGTGTGCATCTCATCGCACGACGGACCCGCGGGTGCCAGCCGGCGCCCGGCCTTCCCTGCGCCCTTTCGTTGAGGGCGCGATGCGGAGCGCAAAGCTCGGGCGGAAGTGCCGCGAGGAGGTGAAGGCATGTCTGCAACACACAACCGGCGTCGTAGGGTGGGCAAAGCGACTTGTCCGCCATAGCTCAAAGAGCGACGGCGGAAGCGTGCCCACGCATCTCGTGCCGCGTTTGAATTTGGTGGGCACGGCGCGGTGCGCCTTTGCCTACCCTACGGCACCGTGTCTGCCGCATACACTCGGTGTCATCGCCCGCGCAGGCGCATCCGGGATCCGCGAGGGTGTTCGCGCGCCGTCCCCACGAATGTGGCGAGATCGCATCGGTTCGACAAAAAATCCCCTGTCGACGGTCCGCCGCAGTACCTTGATGAATCAACCCCGGTTGGTCCATAAGCGGCGTCCCGTGGCCGGTGGTTCGCCCCCGCGTTGCGTGCTTGGATAGAGGAATTCTCGCGTGGCAAATATCAACCAGAAAATTGCGCAGGAGCTTGGGGTTCGGGCGGAGCAGGTCGAGGCGACGGTGACGCTGCTCGATGGCGGCGCCACGGTTCCCTTCATCGCCCGCTACCGCAAGGAAGCGACCGGTGCGCTCGACGACGCGCAATTGCGCACCCTGGAGGAGCGCCTGGGTTACCTGCGCGAGCTCGAGGATCGCCGCAAGGCCATCCTCGAATCAGTCCGCGAGCAAGGCAAGCTCGATGCGGCGCTCGAGGCCTCCATTCTCGCCGCCGACAGCAAGGCCCGTCTCGAAGACATCTATCTGCCGTTCAAGCCGAAGCGCCGCACCAAGGCGGAGATCGCCAAGGAGGCCGGCCTCGAGCCGCTCGCCAACCAGCTGATGGCGGAGCCCACCAACGATCCGAAGGTGGTGGCCGAAGGCTTCATCAACGCCGAGAAGGGCGTTGCGGATGCCGCCGCCGCGCTCGACGGCGCCCGCGCCATCCTGGTCGAACGCTTCGACGAGGACGCCGACCTGATCGGCGCGCTTCGCGAGGAGATGTGGACCAATGCGCGCATGGCCTCCAAGGTGCGCGACGGCAAGAAGACCGAGGGCGAGAAGTTCGCCGACTATTTCGAGTTCTCCGAGCCGCTGACCAAGCTGCCCTCGCACCGCATCCTCGCGATGTTCCGCGGCGAGAAGGAGGAGATTCTCGACCTGCAGATCCAGGCCGAGGCCGAGGCGCCGCCGCCGGGCGTGCCCAGCGCCTATGAACTGAAGATCATGAAGCGGTTCGGCATCGCCGACCTCAAGCGCGCCGGCGACCGCTGGCTGATCGACACTGTGCGCTGGGCCTGGCGCACCAAGATCCAGGTGCATCTCAACATCGACCTGCGCATGCGGCTGTGGAACGCCGCCGAGACCGAGGCCGTGCGCGTGTTCGCCTCCAATTTGCGCGATCTCCTGCTGGCCGCGCCGGCCGGCACCCGCGTCACCATGGGGCTCGACCCCGGCTATCGCACCGGCGTCAAGGTTGCCGTCACCGATGCCACCGGCAAGGTCGTCGATACTGCCGTGATCTATCCGCACGAGCCGCAGCGGCAATGGAACGAGTCGCTTGCGATCCTCGGCAAGCTCGCATTGAAGCATCGCGTCGAGCTGATCGCGATCGGCAACGGCACCGCCTCGCGCGAGACCGACAAGCTCGCAGGTGATCTCGTCAAGGGGCTGGCCGAGCTGAAGATGACCAAGATCGTGGTGTCGGAAGCCGGCGCGTCGGTCTATTCGGCCTCGGCTTTCGCCTCGGAGGAATTGCCCGGTCTCGACGTCACCCTGCGCGGCGCGGTCTCGATCGCGCGGCGTCTGCAGGATCCGCTCGCCGAGCTCGTCAAGATCGAGCCCAAGGCGATCGGCGTCGGCCAGTATCAGCACGATCTCGGCCAGGCCAAGCTCGCAAAATCGCTCGATGCCGTGGTCGAGGACTGCGTGAACGCCGTCGGTGTCGACGTCAACACCGCGTCCGCACCGCTGCTTGCCCGCGTGTCGGGCGTCGGCTCAGGCCTGGCGCAGAGCATCGTGGCGCATCGTGACGCCAACGGCCCGTTCAAGTCGCGCAAGGCACTCAAGGACGTGCCGCGGCTCGGACCGAAAGCGTTCGAGCAGTGCGCCGGCTTCCTGCGCATTCTCGGCGGCGAGGACCCGCTCGACGCCTCCGGCGTGCATCCGGAAGCCTATCCGGTGGTGCGCCGGATCCTCAGCGCCACCAAGAGCGACATCAAGGCGCTGATCGGCAGCAGCGAGATCGTGCGCACCTTGAAGCCGAAGGATTTCGTCGACGAGACCTTCGGTCTGCCGACCGTCACCGACATCTTGAAGGAATTGGAGAAGCCCGGCCGCGATCCGCGTCCGGCGTTCAAGGCCGCCGTGTTCAAGGAGGGCGTCGAGGAGATCAAGCATCTCCAGAAGGGCATGATCCTCGAGGGCACCGTGACCAACGTCGCCGCCTTCGGCGCCTTCGTCGATATCGGCGTGCACCAGGACGGCCTCGTGCACATCTCCGCGATGTCCAAGACCTACATCAAGGACCCGCGCGAGGTGGTGAAGCCCGGCGACATCGTCAAGGTCAAGGTGCTGGACTTCGAGGTCGCCCGCAAGCGCATCTCGCTGACCTTACGTCTCGACGACGAGGTCGGTGCCAAGAAGGACGCCCCCGGCATGCAGCGCGACAACAGCGCGCGCAATCCCTCGCGCATGACCTCGGCCGCACCGCGCAAGCAGGAATCCTCCGGCGGCGGCGCCCTCGCCGAAGCGCTGCGCCGCGCGGCGGAGAAGAACAACGGCAAGCGGGCGTGACATCTTGACCTCTCCCCGCCCTTTGCGGGGAGAGGTCGGAATTCGCGCGTAGCGCGGATTTCGGGTGAGGGGCGTGGCAACCTGCGCGCCGAATCGATGGTCCCCCCCGGCTCCCGCACACGCCCTCAATTCAAATCGCATTCGCGGAAGCAGCCCCTCACCCCACCCTCTCCCCGTAAGAACGGGGAGAGGAAGTGATAGAGCGTCGCCTCCCTAACACTCGCGTCAGAATCTGGCGCGTTTGTAAGTTGAAGGCGCCGATCTCTTGCTCTCATCTGATCATCCTCGTGCGACGCGCTAACCGCCGCACTGCAAGGAGGATGCTTCGATGAACAACAGGCTTCTCAAAGGCCTCACCGCGGTGACGATCGCCGCGGCGATGGCGCTCGCTTCACCGGTGCTCGCCCGTGGCGGCGGCGGACATGGCGGCTTCGGCGGCGGCGGTCATTTCGGCGGCGGTGGACATTTCGGTGGCGGCATGCACGCAGGCGGCTTCGGCGGCATGCGCGCCGGCGGGATGGGCGGTGCGCGCTTCGCCCATGTCGGCGGTCCTGCCTTTGGCGGTGCACGCTTCGCCCATGCCGGCGGTCCCGCTTTTGGCGGCGCACGCTTCGCCCATGCGGCGATCGGGCCGCGTTTCGCCGGGGCCGGCTGGCACGGCCATCGCGGCTTCCACCATCATCACCATTTCCGTCGTTTCGCCGTCTTCGGCGCGCCCTTCATTTACGCCGGCTACAACGATGGCTGCTGGCGCAGGAGCTGGACGCCCTATGGATGGCAATGGGTCAATGTGTGCGGAGACTATTGGTAGTCGCATCGCCGTACCGCACCATTGTCGCGATCGCCACCGGGCGGTTCCGTCCAGCCCCGGAACGGGATAGTCTGGTGGCGATTGTCGCGCGGAGTTTTGCATGACCGGAGGTCACCGTCGCATCCTGGTCGTCGAGGACGATCCGGAAACCGCAGGCCAGCTCGTCGAGGAATTGACGACCTCCGGCTACGACGTCGATCTCGCAGCCAGCGGCCGCGAAGCCCTCAGCCACGGCGCCGCGCGCGACTATGCCGTGATTACGATCGACCGGATGCTGCCCGATATCGACGGCATCAGCGTGATGCGGCAATTGCGGGACGACGGCGTTGCCGCGCCGTTCCTGATCATCTCCGCGCTCGGCGAGGTCGATGATCGCGTGCGCGGCCTGCGCGCCGGCGGCGACGACTATCTCGTCAAGCCGTTCTCCTTCACCGAATTGCTGGCGCGGCTCGAGGCGCTGGGCCGCCGCAGCGAGACCATCGCCAAGGAGACGCTGCTGCGGGTCGGCGATCTCGCCATCGACCTGATCGCGCGCAACGCCAGCCGCCGCGGCCGCAAGATCCCGCTGCTGCCGCGCGAGTTCCAGCTGCTCGAATATCTCGTCCGCAACGAGGGCCGCGTCGTCTCCCGCGCGATGCTGCTCCAGCACGTCTGGGACCTGCATTTCGACCCCTCCACCAACATCATCGACGTCTATGTCGGGCGCATCCGTCGCAAGGTCGATGATGCCCAGGCCTATCCGCTGATCCACACCATCCGCGGCATCGGATATTGCCTCCGTGCTCCTGGTTAAGACGCTCCGCTCCTCGACTTTCCGCCTGGCGCTGATCGCGATCGCGGCGTTCGGGCTGATCGTCGCGGCGATCATGGCCTATGTCTATTTCGGCACGCTGGCCTATGTGGAGAGCCGGGTCGGCGACGCCGGCGATCACAGCGGTTTCACCGCGATGATCGAGCTTGCAATGGCGGCGGTTGCCGTGCTGCTGCTGGTGCTCGCCGGGCTTGCCGCCGTGCTGGTGACCCGGCGCACGGTCGGGCGGATCGAGGAGATCAACGCCACCAGCCGCGCCATCATGCTCTCAGGCCTCGACCAGCGCATCCCCTTGCGCGGCAGCCATGACGAATGGGACCGCGTCGCCGAGAACCTCAACCAGATGCTCGACCGCATCGAGACGCTGATGGGTGAGGTCAAGCAGGTCAGCGACAACGTCGCCCATGATCTGCGCACGCCGCTGACGCGGATGCGCGGCCGGCTGGAGAAGGCCTATCACCACCAACGCAACAGCGAGGCGGATGCCGCGCTGATCGGCGACACCATCGCCGATCTCGACGCCGTGCTCGGCATGTTCGCCTCCATCACCCGGATCTCCGAGATCGAGACCCGCGCCCGCACCGGCGCCTTCCGCGCGCTCGACCTCGCCGAGATCGCGGGAGAAGTCGTCGAGCTCTACGACGCCGCCGCCGAGCAGGTCTCAACGCGCCTCAGCCTCGCCGGAGACCGCGAGGTGCCGATCACCGGCGATCGCGACCTGCTGTTCGATGCCATCGCCAATCTCGTCGACAATTCGATCAAGCACGGCTGCAAAGGTGGGCAGGTGACCGTGACGTGCCGCAGCGCCGATGGCGGTGCGGTGATCGCCATCGCCGACGATGGTCCGGGCATTCCCACTGAGGAGCGCGATCACGTCTTCAAGCGCTTCTACCGGCTCGAGCAGAGCCGCTACACGCCGGGCAACGGCCTTGGCCTCAGCCTCGTCGCCGCGGTCGCGCGCCTTCACGGCGCGGGCGTAGCGCTGCATGACAATGCGCCGGGCCTGACGGTCGAGCTCCGCTTCCCCGTGACATCATAGCTCGATCACGCCGCGGCGTGCCGCATGCGCCACCGCGTCGGTACGGCCGGTGGCGTCCAGCTTGTCGAGCAGCGAGCCGACATGGAATTTGACGGTGTGCACGGAGATGCCGAGCCGGCGGGCTATCATCTTGTTGGAGGCACCCTCGGCCATCAGCGCCAGCACGTCGAGCTCGCGCTGCGTCAGCGCGATGTCGGCGGGCATCACGCGCGGATCACGGGCGACAACGGTCGCCGTGGCAGCCTCGCCGGGCGCGGCAAGGCGAAGCCCGGCGACGCTGCCGAGCAAGGCCGCCAGGCGATCGGCGAGGGCGGGATCGTCAATCTCCAGGGCAAGCACGATCTCCGGCGTCCGGTCCTCGCTCACGCCTCCGGCCTCTCGCCGACCGTGACCTTGAAGCTGATCGGCTCGCCGCCGCGGCGCGCCGCGACGTCGACCACCGCGCCGACGCTCGAAGGACCCAGCGTTCGCGACAGCGCGCGCACGCCTGACAGCTTCTGGTCGTTAACTGCCACAATGACGTCGCCCTGGCGGATGCCGGCCGCGGCCGAAGGGCCGGCCTTGTCGACATTCATCACCATGGCGCCGATGCCATCGTCGAGCCGGACCGGCTGGAGCCCGAGGCCGAGATATCCGCGCGCGATGCGGCCGCGCGTATCGAGTTGCGCCGCGACGCGCTCGATCGTCGCCGTCGGGATCACCAGCACGCGCCGCGGCCCGAGCACGGCCATGCCAAAGGCTTCGCCCGATGCATCGAGCGCAAGGCCGCCCTGCTGGCTGCCGCGCAGGCGGACATCGAGCTCGATCCGCGCATCGATCTCGCCGCCGCGCAAGAAGCGCCAGCCACTGCCGGACGCCGATACCATCCCCAGCGCGGCACTCGGCGTCTCGCGGTTGGTGGCGACCACGATCGACAACGTGCCCAGCGGCGGAACGGTCGCGGCGAGCTTGACCGGCGTAGCAGCGGCCTCAGTGCGCAGCAGCGCGATGTCGGTGGTGTGGTCGCGGCCGGCGATCGTGGCAGCCACGCGGCTGCCGTCGGCAAGGCCGATCTCGACCTCGCCCTCGTCGGCCAGCGCCTCGTCGGCGGTGACGATCAGCCCCCCTTTCCAGACGAAGCCGGTCGCACGGGAGCGATGCGAGTGCACAGAGACGATTGCGGGCGCAGTGCGCGCCACCACATCCGCGAGGGCGGACGATAGTGAGGACAGGGGAGTTGGGTCAGTCATAGCTGGCTCCTATAAGCTGCCCTCAATCTGGGATGTCGCGGGGAATCGCGAAACTGGCCGGGTGGTCAGGACACCGCCTGTTACGGCCGACGAACATGTGATTGGGAGCCGCTCACGGGAACGTGTAGCAATCGGCCCGACATTGCGCCGCACGGCCTCAACCAGTTTCAGCGAGCCCTGACCGATGACCATCGACCTCACCCGCCGCACCCTGCTGCAACTCGCCGGCGCGACCTCGCTTGCCATAGCCGCCGCAGCTGCCGCACGGGCCGAGGGCACCCCGCAGGGCGGCGGGCCGACCTATGCCAGCCGAACGCCGATGCGGGTCGGCATGGTGACGCTGCGGGTGAAGAATCTCGACAAGGTCGCCGACTATTACCGCGATGTGATCGGCCTCACGGTGATGGAACGCTCGGCGACTGCGGCGAAGCTCGGCACATCAGGCGTCACGCTGCTGGTGCTGGAGGCCCGCCCCAATGCGGAAATCGAGCCGCGCAATGCCGCCGGCCTTTACCACACCGCCTTCCTGATGCCGACCCGCAAGGACCTGGCGCGCTGGCTTGTGCACGCGGCCTCGCACCGCGTGAAGCTGTCGGGCTTTGCCGATCACCTCGTCAGCGAATCCGTCTATCTCGACGATCCCGAAGGCAACGGCATCGAGGTCTATGCCGACCGCGATCCCTCGCAATGGCAATGGAGCGAGGGCAGCGTGAAGATGGCGTCCGACGAGCTCAACATCCCCGACCTGTTGTCGCTGACCAATACGCGCGTGCCTGATTACGCCAGGGCGCCGGACGGAATGCGCATCGGCCACATGCATCTGCGGGTCGGCGATCTCGCGCAGGCCGGAGGCTTCTATCATGGCGCGATTGGCCTCGATCCGACCCGCAGCCGCAGCGGCGCCGCGTTCCTGTCGTCGGGCCGCTATCATCATCACCTCGGCATCAACGTCTGGCAGAGCCAGGGCGCGGGCCAGCGCGACGACCAGATGACGGGTCTCGCCTGGTTCTCGCTGGTCATGGCCAAGCCGGAGCTGCTCGCCGCGCAGGAAGAGCGCCTGCGCAAAGGCGGTGCGAAGGTCACGGCGCTTGCCGACGGCGTGGAGGCGATTGATCCCTGGGGCACGCGAGTACGCTTGCTCAAGGTTTGATCGCGGGGGCGGGCATTGCTAAGACCCGTCGGGTGCCAGCTTCCGGAGCCCCCGACATGTCCGAATTCCACGGCGTCTTCCCCTATCTCGTCTCGCCCGTCGCTGCGGACGGCACAGTGCGGACGAACGTGCTCGCAAAGCTCTGTGACGATCTGATCGGCGCCGGCGTGCACGGGCTGACGCCGCTGGGTTCGACCGGCGAGTTCGCCTATCTCAATGCCGCGCAGCGCACCGCGGTCGTGCAGACCACGATCGAAGCCGCGCAGGGCCGCGTGCCTGTTGTCGCTGGCGTCGCCTCGACCTCGACGGCGGATGCGGTGGCGCAGGCGAGGGCCTACCAGAAATGTGGGGCCGACGGCATCCTCGCGATCCTGGAAGCGTATTTTCCGCTCACTGACGGCCAAATCGAATCCTACTTCCGGGCCATCGCTGACGCCGTCGACATTCCCGTCGTCATCTACACCAACCCGCAATTCCAGCGCTCCGACCTCACCCTCGACACCATCGCGCGCCTCGCCGAGCACCCGCGCATCGGCTACATCAAGGACGCCTCGACCAACACCGGCCGGCTGCTCTCGATCATGAACCGCTGCGGCGATGCCTTGCGGGTGTTCTCGGCCTCCGCCCACATCCCGGCCGCGGTGATGCTGATCGGCGGGCTTGGCTGGATGGCGGGACCGGCCTGCATCATCCCGCGCCAGAGTGTCGCGCTCTACGACCTCTGCAAGGCCGGCCGCTGGGACGAGGCCATGGCGCTGCAGCGCAGGCTGTGGCGCATCAACGAAGCCTTCGCCCGCTTCAACCTCGCAGCCTGCATCAAGGCGGGGCTTTCGATCCAGGGCTACGACGTAGGCGACCCCGTCCCGCCGCAGGCGGCGCTGACGGCTGATGCGCGCAAGGTGGTGGAGGCGGCGCTGCGCGAGCTGACATAGCTCGTTGTCACGCGGCAATATGCCCCGGCGCTCGTGCGGGAGCCCCAAAAGTCCCAACCTGCGCAATCGAGAAACTTCCGGGCGTTTGCGACGTTGCCGCGTGAGCGATTTCTGTCCATGCAATGTGCATCTCAGAGCCCGCATTCAGCACAAGACACGGTGATCACCCATGAATCGTCGCTACGCGATTGCCGCGGCAGCCTTCGCCGCCCTGCTGCTCGCCGTCACGGCCGCGAAAATCCTGCATGTCCCGGTCTCCTATGCCCCATGGGCGGCACCCTCCGCACGCGCCGTCGAGCAGCGCGGCCCGCTGTCCGATGGCGAAAAGGCGACCATCGACATCTTTGAACGCGTGTCGCCCTCGGTCGTTCAGGTGGCGGTGAAATCGGCGGCGAGTCCGCTCATGGGCGAGGAAGGCCAGGGCGGCGGCGCGTCCGGAACGGGATTCGTCTGGGACCGCGAGGGCCATCTCGTGACGAACAATCACGTCGTGGCCAATGGTGGCGAGATCGCGGTGCGCTTCGCCTCAGGTGAAGTCGCGCAGGTCGACCTCGTCGGCACGGCGCCCAATTACGACCTCGCGGTGCTGAGGATCCGCAGCGTGCGCGAGCTCCCGCAGCCGGTGGCGCTCGGCAGTTCGAACGACCTGAAGGTCGGCCAATCCGCCTTTGCGATCGGCAACCCCTTCGGGCTCGATCAATCGATGACCTCTGGCATCATCAGCGCGCTCAAGCGCCGGCTTCCAACCCATGGCGGCCGGGAGATCGCCAACGTCATCCAGACCGATGCTGCGATCAATCCGGGCAATTCAGGCGGGCCGCTGCTGGACTCCGCCGGCCGGCTGATCGGCGTGACTACGGCGATCATATCGCCGTCCGGCTCGAATGCCGGCATCGGCTTCGCCGTGCCGGTCGATGTTGTGAACCGGATTGTCCCCGAGCTCATCCGCAACGGCCGCGTGCCGACGCCCGGCATCGGCATCGTCGCCGCCGGCGAGGATGTGTCGACGCGGCTTGGCGTCGAAGGCGTCATCGTGGTGCGGACGGCCCCCGGCAGCCCCGCCGAGCGGGCGGGGATTCGCGGCGTCAACTTTTCGACGGGAGCGGTCGGAGACATCATCACCGCGGTGGAAGGGAAGCCGGTGCGGCGCCTCTCCGATTTGACCGATGCGCTCGAGCAGGCCGGAGCGGGCAAGACCGTTCGCCTCACGGTCAAACGCGGCTCGGACAGCCGCGACGTCAATGTAGGCATCATCGATATCGAGCGTTCCTGACGGCGAATTCCGCGCCCGCAAGGGGGGCAGACGCGCATTGCAGATGTGTCGCGGCTCGGTTGTCTGGCGCGCAAAATCGGTTAAAACCGCCGCGGTCGTTTTTGCGGATTTCGAGGACCCCACGGAATGAACATTCTTCCCGGCAATTTGCGTTTCGGAGCGGGGCAGCCCGTCAAGCGTTTGGAAGACCAGCGGCTGCTGACCGGGAAGGGGCAATTCATCGACGACAAGCCAGGCGACGGCGCCCTGTGGTTGTACGTGCTGCGCTCGCCGCATGCCCACGCCAACATCGTCTCGATCGACACCAGCGGGGCTGCCGCGATGCCGGGCGTTGCCGCGATCTACACCGGCGCCGACCTCGTCAAGGACGATGTCGGCAGCATCCCGACGCTGAGCATCTTCAAGCGCCCCGACGGCAAGCCGATGACGGTGCCGCCGCGCCGGCTGCTCGCCCATGAGGTCGTCCGCTACGCCGGCGAGGCCGTGGCTGCCGTTGTGGCGTCGTCCCGCGTCGAGGCGCAGAGCGCAGCCGAGGCGATCGTGGTCGAGTATGACGTGCAGCCTGCGGTGGTCGACCCTGTCGAGGCCGTCAAGCCCGGCGCGCCCGTGGTGTGGCCGGAGGCGCCCGACAACATCGTCGGCGCGATGGCTTACGGCGATGCCGCCAAGGTGGACGAGGCGTTCGCCAAGGCCGCGCACACCGTCGAGCTCGATCTCGTCAGCCAGCGCCTCGTGCCGTCGGCGATGGAGCCGCGCTCGACCATTGCCGAGATCGACAAGAAGACCGGCCGTCTGCTGCTGCATGTGCAATCGCAGACCCCGGCCTCGACCCGCGACGTGCTCGCCGAGGCCGTGCTGAAGCGTCCCAAGGACAGTGTGCGTGTGCTGGTCGGCGATATCGGCGGCGGCTTTGGCCAGAAGACCAATCTCTATCCAGAGGACGGCATCGTCGCTTATGCCGCGACCAAGCTGAGCAAGAAGATCCGCTGGCGCGGCGATCGCACCGACGAATTCGTCGGTGGCACCCACGGCCGCGATCTCACCTCGACTGCGTCCTTTGCGCTGGACGAGAAGGGCAAGGTGCTGGCCTATCGCGTCAAGTCGATCGGCTGCACCGGCGCCTATTCCTCGGGCGCGGCGAACATCATCCCGCTGGTGCTCGGCCCGTTCGTGCAGACCGGCGTCTACGACCTGCCGCTGGTGCATTTCGAGGTGCAATCAGTGATGACCCACACCGCGCCCGTCGGTGCCTATCGCGGCGCCGGCCGGCCCGAAGCGGTCTTCATCGTCGAGCGCCTGTTCGACGCCGCCGCGCGAAAGATCGGCATCGATCCGCGCGCGATCCGCAAAGCCAACTACATCAAGCCGGCGCAGCTGCCTTATACCAATGCGGCGGGCCAGGTTTACGATTCCGGCGCCTTCGCGCATATGCTCGACCGCGCCGTGAAGCTGGCCGACTGGGACGGCTTTGCCGCGCGCAAGAAGGCGGCGAAGAAGAAGGGCTTGCTCTACGGCCGCGGCCTCACCTCCTACATCGAATGGACCGGCGGCCGCGCTCATACCGAGAAGGTCAGCCTGCACGCGACCTCTCAAGGGCGCGTCGTGTTGCATTCCGGCACCATGGCGATGGGGCAGGGGCTGCAGACCACCTACACCCAGATGATCTCCGACACGCTCGGCATTGCCATGGACAAGATCGATGTCGTGCAAGGCGACACCGATCTCGCGATGGGCTTTGGCAGCGTCGGCTCGCGCTCGCTGTTCGTCGGCGGCACGGCGGTCGCGGTCTCCTCCAACGACCTGATCCAGAAGGCACGCGAGAAGGCGGCGAACGTGCTGGAGACCTCGGTCGACGACATCGAATATCAGGGCGGCATGCTGACCGTGGTCGGCACCGACCGCCGTATCAGCCTGTTCGACATCGCCGAAAAGGAGAGCGGCGCCAAGCTCAGCGTCGATTCCGAGGGCGAGGTCGATGGTCCGAGCTGGCCGAACGGCACGCATATCTGCGAGGTCGAGATCGATCCCGAAACCGGCGTCTCCAAGGTCGTGCGCTACACCACGGTCGACGATGTCGGAGTCGCCGTGAACCCGATGCTGGTGACGGGTCAGATCCATGGCGGCGTCGCGCAGGGCATCGGTCAGGCGCTGTATGAAGGCGTCTCGTATGATGCCGACGGGCAGCTCCTCACCGCGAGCTATCAGGACTATTGCATCCCGCGCGCCGACGACGTGCCGCCGATCGTGGTGACGCTGGATGATTCCGCGCCCTGCCGCACCAATCCGCTCGGGGCCAAGGGCTGCGGCGAGTCCGGCGCCATCGGCGGCCCGCCTTGCGTCACCAACGGCGTGATGGACGCGCTCGCCGAGCTCGGCGTCACCCAGCTCAATACGCCGCTGACACCGCAGAAGATCTGGCAGGCGATCCGGGAGGCGAAGGCGGCGGGTTAGCGTCGAGTTATTGCGCTAGCTGCTGCCACACACTCCGCTGTCGTCCCGGACAAGCGCGCCCAAGCGCGCGCCGATCCGGGACCCATCACCACAGGGAGGAGTTTGGCGCAAAACTGGTAATTCCGAGTCCCCGCAACCACATCTCCCTGTGGTTATGGGTCCCCGCCTTCGCGGGGACGACAGCGGAGGATGCCGCGCCAACTCGAGCTGAAGTCCTAGACCTCAAATCCCCAGCATCATCTTCGCAATAATGTCGCGCTGGATCTCCGAGGTGCCGCCGAAGATGGTGTAGGCGCGGCCGTTGAGATATTCCGGCACCATTGTCAGCATCTCCTCCGGCGTCGGCGGCTCGTGGTTGAGCTTGTAGAGCGGGCGCATCGGCTCGACGGCGAGGGCGTCGTGGCCGATGACGTCGACGCCGAGCCGCGTCACGGCCTGGCGGATTTCGCTGTTGCGCAGCTTCAGGATCGACGACACCGCGCCGGGGTTTTGTCCGGTCTGCAGCGCGGAGAGCACGCGCAGCTCGGTCATTTCAAGCGCGTCGATATCGACTTCCACCTCCGAGATGCGCGCGGCGATATCGGGACTGTCGATGGCGCGGCCGGTCAGGTCGGACTCGGCGAGGTCGGCGATCGCCTTCAAGCCCTCGCGCAGCTTGGCCGAGGCAATGCCCGAGCCGCGCTCGAACTCGAGCAGATATTTGCCGTAGGTCCAGCCCTTGCCTTCCTCGCCGACCCGGTTGGCCACGGGCACGCGGACGTCGTCGAAGAACACCTGGTTGACCTCGTGGTCGCCGCCGATGGTGAGGATGGGACGCGTGGTGATGCCAGGCGTCTTCATGTCGATCAGGATGAAGCTGATGCCGTCCTGCTGCCGCGGCCCGTCGCTGGTGCGCACCAGCGCGAACATGCGATTGGCGTGATGCGCATGCGTGGTCCAGATTTTTGTGCCGTTGATGATGTAGTCGTCGCCGTCGCGCACCGCGCGCGTCTTCAGCGAAGAGAGGTCGGAGCCGGAGCCCGGCTCGGAATAGCCCTGGCACCAGTAATCCTCGCCGGAGAGAATCCGCGGCAGGTAGAAGTTCTTCTGCTCGGGCGAGCCGAAGCCGATGATGACCGGCCCGACCATCTTCACGCCCATGACATTCACATTGGGCACGCCGGCCCGCGCGGACTCTGTCTCGAAGATCCAGCGCTGCGCCGGCGTCCAGGCCGGCCCGCCATGCTCGACCGGCCAGCCCGGCGCGCCCCAGCCCTGCCTGTGTAGCGCGCGCTGCCAGGCCATGCCGATATCAGGGTCGGAGAACACCGAGGGCGTCAGCGCGGTCGCGCGCTTCATCTCCTCGGTGAGATTCTTGGCAATGAAGCTGCGTACCTCGTCCTGGAAGGCGCGCTCTTCGGCATTGAACGACAGGTCCATGAGGCTCTCCCGGTATCAGGCCTTGCGGCCAAGTTCGGCGTGACGGGCATAGTGGTGCGCGCTGCCGCCGAACAGCGTGTCGAAGGCGGCGAGGCGCTTGAAATAGGCGCCGACCTCGAGCTCCTCGGTGACGCCCATGCCGCCGTGGAGCTGGATCGACTGCTCGCCGACGAAGCGCGCGCATTTGCCGATCTTGGCTTTGGCGCCGGACGCGGCCCGTGCCCGCTCGACTGGCGCGGCATCTGCCTTGAGCGCAGCGCGCAGTGCCATCGAGCGCGCCTCGTCGACCTGCATCGCCATGTCGGCGAGGCGATGGCGGATCACCTGGTTGGCCGACAGCGGCCGTCCGAACTGCTTTCGGATCTTGGTGTATTCGAGCGTGGTGTCCAGCAGCGTCTGCATGATGCCGACGGCTTCTGCGCCGAGCGCGGCCATGGCGCGATCGACCGCCCATTCGATCGCCGGCAGTGCGTCGCTGCCGTCGCCGAGCAGGGCGTCCTCGGGCAGATGCACGTCGCATAGCTCGAGGTTGCAGGCGCGCCCGCCGCCGAGGCGCGGAAAGTCGCTGACGACGAGGCCAGGCGTCGTCGCGGGGACGAGGAACAGGCCGGTCCGTCCCGAAGGCCTCTGATGATCATGAATGTGCGCGGAGACGATGATCTCATCGGCGGCATGGCCGTCGAGCACGGCGATCTTGCTGCCCGCAAGGCGCCAGCCCTGTGCGGTCCGGTCGGCGGCGGTTGCGACCTTGGCGAGATCGAACCTCGCCGCGCGCTCGGAATGCGCAAACGCAAGCTTCAAGGATCCATCCGCGATCTTCGGCAGGCTCTCCTGCTTCTGCTCATTGGTGCCGCAGCAGTCGATCAGTGCAGCACCCAGCACCACGGTCGCGACATAGGGCTCCGTCACCAGCCCACGGCCGAACGCCTCCATCAGGATGCCGATCTCGACGGCGCCGCCGCCGAGCCCCCCGAACTCTTCTGCGATCGGCAGAGCCAGCCAGCCGAGCTCGGCGAACTGCTTCCACACCGCCGGGCTAAAGCCGAGCGGATCGTTCGCCATCTTGCGGCGGTGATCGGCATCGTAGCTTCCGGCCACGAAGCGCTCCGCGCTCTCGCGCAGCAGCCTTTGTTCGTCGCTGAGATTGAGATCCATCGCAATTACTCCGCGGCCGCCGGCGGCTTGCGCACGGAGGGATGCAGGCCCGAGGGATCGACGATCATGCCGAACTCCTGAAGATTGTGCGCGTGGCAGAGCTGATGCAGCGCAAAGGCCTGGTCGATTGCGGCGGGCTGGCCCATCACATCGACCGAGCGGTTCACCGCTTCCTTGGTCATCTTCAGCGCGAAGGCCGGCTTTGCCGCAATCCTGCGCGCCAGCTCCAGCGTGCGCGCAGAAAGCTCTGCGCGCGGCACCACTTGGTTGACCATGCCGAGCTGATGCGCCACTTCGGCGCCCCAATTGTCGGCGGTGAACAGGAATTCCTTGGCCTTGCGCGCGCCGAGCTCCCAGGGATGCACGAACCATTCGACGCCGCAGACGCCCATGGTCACCACGGGATCGCAGAACTGCGCATCGTCGCTGGCCACGATGAGGTCGCAGGCCCAGGCCAGCATCAGCCCGCCGGCGATACACTTGCCGTGCACCTCGGCAATGGTCGGTTTTGCGAGATTGCGCCAGCGCCGGGTGATCTGGAGATAGATTTCCTGCTCGCGCGCGAAGCGGCCATGGGCATTCGGCTCGGCAAAGCCGCCCCAATTTCCGATCGGTGGAAAATCGACGCCGGCGGTATTCTTGCTGCCGGGACGCAGGTCATGGCCGGAGGAGAAGTGCGGACCGTTGCCGGCGAGGATGATCACCTTGACCGTATCGTCCTGCACCGCCGCGTCGAAGGCGGCGTTGAGGTCGTAGGTCATTTGCAGGTTCTGCGCGTTACGCGCCTCGGGCCGGTTCATCACGATCCGGGTGATCGCCGGATCCGGCCTCTCCACGAGGATGGTCTCGAACGAGGTCATCGCGTTTCCCCCGGTGTTCTGTCTTATTGTTTCGTCGAGTTGACTATGTCGGTCAGGGATAGGCAAGAGGCTTGCGTCAGTCGGCTGAGATGCGCTCATCCGGCGCAGTCATTCCGGGATGGTCCGAAGGACCAGACCTGGAATCTCGAGATTTTCAGGTGCGCAAGGGCGCACCATAGCTCGCTTCGCGCCCCGGAATGAACCCGAAAAGCTGGTACCGCGTTATCGCTATCTGATATTGAGTTACAGGATTCCACCGGGAGAAATTTAATGCGCAAGATCCTGACCGTGCTGGCGGCGCTGGCCTCGCTGAGTCTCACCAATTGCGGCTACAACGCGATCCAGAGCGAGGACGAGCAGATCAAGTCCAACTGGTCCGAGGTCGTGAACCAGTATCAGCGCCGCGCCGATCTCGTGCCCAATCTCGTCAACTCGGTGAAGGGCTTTGCCCAGCAGGAGAAGGATGTGCTGCTGGGCGTCACCAATGCGCGCGCCAAGGTCGGCAGCATCCAGGCGACGCCCGAGGTGCTGAACGATCCGGCCGCCTTCCAGAAGTTCCAGGCTGCGCAGGGCGAGCTCTCCAGCGCGCTGTCGCGGCTGCTGGTCGTCACCGAGAACTACCCGCAGCTCAAGTCGGACGCACTGTTCAAGGATTTGATGTCGCAGCTCGAGGGCACCGAGAACCGCATCACGGTGGCGCGCAACCGTTACATCAAGGCGGTGCAGGATTATAACGTTACCATCCGCTCGTTCCCGAGCAACCTCACCGCGATGATGTTCGGCTACAAGGAGAAGCCGAACTTCTCGGTCGCAAACGAGAAGGAAATCTCGACCGCGCCGAAGGTCGATTTCAACCCGGCGCCGGCGCCGTCGAAGTAAGCGCCCCAGATCCCGATGCGCGCCACGCCCTCTGCCGTCATTCCCCGCGAAGGCGGGGGATCCAGTACGCCGCGGCCTCTCCGTAGGCCTCTGGCGTCTCTGGAATACTGGATCGCCCGGTCCCGGCTACGCCAAGGGCTTCGCCGGGCACAGCGGTATTGGGCCGGCGAAGCGTCAGCGAAGACGGCAAGCCGGGCGATGACACTGAGGGTGTGGCGCGCGGCTTTCGTTGCGGCGCTCGTCCTCGCCTTCGCGCTCCCCGCCTCAGCCGACGTCGCCATCCCCGAGCTCACCGGCCGCGTAGTCGACCAGACCGGGACGCTGTCCAGCAGTAGCCTCGCCGCGTTGTCGCAAAGGCTGCGCGACTTCGAGACGCGCAAGGGCAGCCAGATCGCCGTCCTGATCGTGCCGACCACGCAGCCGGAGACGATCGAGCAATTCTCGATCCGGGTTGCGGAGGCCTGGAAGATCGGTCGCAAGAAGGTCGACGACGGCGCGATCCTCGTCGTCGCCAAGAATGACCGGCATTTGCGCATCGAGGTCGGCTATGGTCTCGAAGGCGCGCTCACCGACGTCACCTCGCGGCGGATCATCGATGAGATCATTACACCGAAATTCCGGGCAGGCGATTTCGGCGGCGGCATCTCGGATGGCGTCGATCGCATGATCCGGGTCATCGACGGCGAGCCGCTGCCGGTTCCGTCACCCACGGTGAGCTTCGGTCATCTGGACGACCTCGCGCCGGTATTCATCGTGACGCTGTTCGCCTCGATCGGGGTCGGCGGGTTCTTCCGGGCCATGCTGGGGCGGCTGCTCGGATCCCTGGTGACCGGCGGCATCATCGCAGGGCTGACCTGGCTCATTCTCGGCTCCTTCGCGCTCGCCATCGCTGTCGGAGTCCTCGGCTTCGTCATCGGATTCGTCGCCGATCTGTTTTCGGCGATCGCGCCGGGCACTGGCCGTTCGCGCGGCGGCTCGTGGTCGAGCGGCTCTTCGTCGGGTGGCTGGAGCAGCGGGTCGTCTTCCAGTGACAGCGGCAGCTTCAGCGGCGGTGGCGGCAGTTTCGGCGGCGGCGGCGCCTCGGGGAGCTGGTAGCGGTCATGAGCATCAAGCGCATTGCCAGACATCTCGTGCAGCATCATTGGCGCGCAAAGCAGATCTTTCCGTCGGCCGTGCTCGCCCGCATCGAGCAGGCGATCAAGCAGGGCGAGACCACCCATTCCGGTCAGGTCCGCTTCGTGGTCGAAGGCGCACTCGACGGCGCGCCGCTGTTCCGCAACCAGCCGGCCCGCGAGCGCGCGCTCGACGTGTTCGCGCATCAGCGCATCTGGGACACCGCACACAACAACGGTGTCCTGATCTATCTCCTGCTCGCCGACCGTGACGTCGAGATCGTGGCCGACCGCGGCATCCACGCGAAGGTTGGTGCCGAAGGATGGGAAAGCATCTGCCGCGCGATGGAGGCCGAGTTCGGCTCCGGCCAGTTCGAGCGCGGCGTCATCGCCGGCATCACGGCGGTGTCGCGCGAACTGGCGCGGCATTTTCCGCCCGGCGCATCGCATGCGAACGAGCTGCCGGATGCGCCGGTCGTGATGTGACGAGGAGCTAGGTCAACTCTCGCACCGTCACCCTGAGGTGCTCGCCTCTTCGGCGAGCCTCGAAGGGCGACGGCCCGGCTGCTGCAGCTCGGCCGTTCATCCTTCGAGGCTCCACTTGCGATGCATCGCATCGCAAGCCTCGCACCTCAGGATGACGGTAGCGACAGAGGCGCTCATTCCGCGGCCGTTCATCTTCACCCGATTACGAATTGTTTGATGCCCGCCACACCGGTTCCACTTTCCCGGCCAAATTCGGCCCCGGATAACTTCCTAAAATTTCGGTAAGCGGGTCCGCAGGTAAGGATTTCGCAAGCAATGAAAGTTACCAAAAGGTCAACCCAGACTGGAGTATTTGAGCCGTGAGCGAACCAATGCCCGAGCAGGCTGCCCAGGACACCGGCGTCGTCGAGGCTGCTGCGACCGCGCCGCAGGCCGTCGAGGCCGCTGGGATCGAGGCTCCCTCGATTGCCCCGGACCATGAGGCGCCGCCCAAACCTGATCCGGTCAAGCCCGATCCGATCAAGGTCGAGCCGCCAAAGATCGAGGCATCCCGGATCGAGGTGCCGAAGCTCGAAGCCAAAGCCGAAGCCAAGCCTGAGCCGAAGCCCGGCAAGCTCATCGTCATGGCGCCGTCGGAACGCTCCTGGGACCGTGAGGATTTTGCCCCGCATGTGAAGGCGGAAGAGCCGCGTGAGACCGGCAGCAAGCGCCGCCTGTCGGCGATGGCCGCGGTGGTGGCGATCGCGGCGAGCGTCGGCGCCATCAGCGGCGCGCTCGCGACCGCGGGCATGATGCATTTCGCCGCCCCGGCTCAGGCGCCGGTGCAGGTCGCCGACACCAGCGCGCTCGATGCGTCGGTCGCCCGGATCGATGCCGACCTCGTCGCGCTCAAGGCCAATGTCGAGCACAGCTCGAAAACCGGTGTCACCCAGTTCAACCGCGCCAACGACCGCCTCGACAAGCTCGAGAAGGCGCAGGCCGAGCCGATGGCCAAAATCGCAAAGCTGTCCGAGACCGTCGACAAGCTCCGCGCCGCGCCGCCTGCCGCCCCTGCGCAGGCCGCAGCAGCGGTGCCCAAGGAGACCACCGGCTCGATCGCGCCGACCCAGGTCGCGACCGCCGCCGCCGCACCGGCCCCAGTGGCTGCCGCGCCCAAGACCGAGGTCGGCCGCCTGCCGACGGTCGAAGGCTGGCGGCTGCGCAACGCCGCCAATGGCGGCGCGCTGATCGAGGGCCGTGACGGCCTCTACGAGGTCTATCCCGGCGATCCCATTCCCGGCCTCGGCCGCGTCGATGCGATCCGTCGCCAGGACGGCCGCTGGGTGGTCGTCACCAGCAAGGGCCTGATCGTCGCGCGCTGAGCGGCCCAGATACGACTTTCGAAAGGCGCTTCACCACCATGTGAAGCGCCTTTTTGCTTGAATAGGCGGACCGCCGCGGTGTTACCTCAGGCATGAGCCGCGCGTTGCGAATTCTCCTTGCTGCCGCCGTCTTGTTTGGCGGCACCGCCGCGCTATCGGCCGCGGAGACCGCGCCGCTGACGCGCGGCACCGCCATCACCGATCCCGATCTCCTGCGCAGGCTCGATGAGGGTGACGCTCTCACGCTCCAGCGCCTGTTGGCGCCGGAGCGCAAGGCGGATGCGCCGCTGACGACCGACCGGCTGTTTTCAGAGCTGTCCCAGCTCAAGGACATTCCGTCGGCGATCGATGCGGAGGTCGACCGCTACGTCAAAGGGCAAAAGGCGGCCTATCCGAGCGAGACCATCGGCGTCGGCGAGGGCTTTGACGTGCAGCTGTTCGATCGGGCCGTGCTGAATTCTCGCGACACGCGCTTCGTGCTGGCCGGCATCGTCAACCGCATGGACCGCGCCTACGCCTCGGAGGAGTCCTGCGGCGAGATCCGGCTGATCTATCGGCTGGCGCGCTTCGACGGCACAACCGCGACGCGGATGCCGATGACGCTCAATCTGGTGATGAAGGCACGGGATGCGCGCCAGACGGACGCGAACGGCAAGCCGATCAGCTGCGCTGAACTCGCGCGGCGCTGGCTCGACAACGGCAATTGGCAGGAGCTGATCGGCAGCCGGGACGACGCCATGCTCGACCGCATCGAGACCAACATCCAGCTCTCGGTCGCGGCGAAGTCGGCGCTGCATGATTTCCGCTCCGACTATCTGCTCAAGGTGTTCAAGTACAATTCCGCCACGAAGGCCTTCGAGGAATCGACGCTGGAGAACCAGATCGACCGCGACCGGATCATGGCTGACGATGCGCTTCGGCGCGACTTCAAGGATTGGCTGCTCGCACCAGAGCATCTTCGCGAGTTCGATCGCGGCACCGTGCTGATCCCCGAGAAATTCCTGGCCAGGAGTGCGGTGGTGCCGACGCCGGCCGGCCTCGATGCATCAGTGCTGCAGCCGGAGTTCGGCATGATGCAGGCTGAAGGGGAGGGCAAAGCGGTCTTCACCGACAACGACGTGGTCGGTGCGTTGAAGCAGGCGGCCGCGCGCGGCGACCTGCAGAACATCCGATCGGTCGCGGGCTTCCAGCGCCGTCTCAACGACGTCACCTGCTCAGGCTGCCACCAGACCCGCGGCATCGGCGGCTTTCACTTTCCGGGCGTCGATTGGCTGGCGGACAGGCCGTCGAATTCCGCCATCGTGCCGGCCTCGCCGCACTTTCTCGGCGACCAGCCCCGCCGCCGCGACATCCTGACCGCATTCGCCGCGGGCAAACGCCCTGATTTCTCCCGCGGATTTGCCGGCCGGCCGCAGACCCGCGGCAGCCGGGAGCTCGCCGGGAGCGAGTATCAGGACGGCTGGGGCGCGCATTGTTCCCTGCAGGAGGCGGGATCGGGAACGCGGGATGAGAGTTTTACGTCATGGAGCTGTGCTAACGGTCTCACCTGTCAGGCTGCCGCGGCCTCGCGCCGCATCGGCATGTGCTTCATCAAGACGCGTTGAGCCCGCAAAGCGATTTGGATGATTCATGACGAATACTGGCGACGCCAACAAGGAGCGCAATCGCGAGATTGCGCGCAATGAGGAAGTCAAGCAGGTCACCGGCAGCGCCCGCG
Source organism: Bradyrhizobium sp. IAR9 (assembly GCF_013408065.1). Classification (NCBI taxonomy): domain Bacteria; kingdom Pseudomonadati; phylum Pseudomonadota; class Alphaproteobacteria; order Hyphomicrobiales; family Nitrobacteraceae; genus Bradyrhizobium; species Bradyrhizobium sp. IAR9. The sequence continues at coordinate 314,553 of NZ_JACBZW010000006.1, read as the reverse complement.
TCAGCATCTGGGCAATCGCGATGGCCGTGATCGTCGGCGGCATCCTGTTCACGCTCGGCTGGCTGTCGTTGAGGTAGTTTCCCTTCGCCTCTCCCCGCGTGCGGGGAGAGGGGAAAGAAGGAGTCTTCACTTCGCGTAATTCGTCATCCGCTTGCCCGGCAGCAGCTCATACGCCGGCTTCCAGCCAGGTAGCGCGGCCATGCGGCCGAGCCAGGCGTGGATGGCCGGATGGCTCGCCGCGAAATCGAAGCCGTGCTCGTCGCTCGGATAATGCAGATAGGCCATCATCGAGATATCAGCGACCGTCGGCTTTGCGCCGATCGCGAATTCGTTGTGCTGGAGATGTCCGTCGAGGATGCCAAGGAAGTCCTCGAGCCGGCGGCGAAAGTGCTTCAGCACCTGCGGATCGTTCTTCTCGGTGAAGGCGCGCATGAAGCGATAGGTCGCCATGTAGCCGGTGAGCTTGTGGTTGTCCCAGAACAGCCAGCGCAGCAGCTCGAACTTCTCGTCCTCCGTGTCGGCACCGAAACGCCCATATTGCTCGCCGAGCTTCAAGAGCAGCGGCGCGGTCTGCGTCATCTTCACGCCGTCGACTTCGAGCACCGGAATCTCGCCCATCTCGTTGACGGCCTTGCGCCATTCCGCCGTGCGCGTGACGCCGCCGCCGAAATCGGTCCAGACCGGCTCGAACCTCTCGCCGCAAAGCGTCAGCATCAGCGCCAGCTTGTAACTGTTGCCGGATTCGGGGAAGTAGTGCAGGCGGTAGCTGGGCATGGGACCTCGCGGCGTTGTTTTGCCGGTAGCTTATAGCGAGATCGCCCGGCATCGTCATTGCGAGTATCTAGCGCGCTCCTATCCCACAGCCCCCGACGACCGCAGTTGCTTGATCGCGGTCTCGTCGTATCCCGCCTCGCGCAAAATCTCGTCACTGTGCTCGCCTACAGCGGGCGGCTTGCGCGGCTGGACCTTCTTGGTGCCGTCGATCCAGATCGGGCTGGAGATGGTGAGCATGGTGTCGTTCTCGAACGGCACCAGCACCTCGTTGTCGAGCATCTGCTTGTCGTTGGGGATGTCATCAAGAATGGCGACGACGCCGAACACGAGGCCGTTGCCGTCGAGAATCTTGCGCCATTCGGCCAGGTCCCTGGTCGCGAAGGTCTCGTCGAGGATCTTGATCAGCTCCACCGAGCGGGCGTGACGGTCGGGTTTGGTGGCGAAGCGCGGATCGGTGATGAGGTCTTCGCGTCCCAGGCACTTCGCCAGCGTCGGAAACTGCTTCTCCTCGCTCAGCAGCGACAGGATCAGCCAGCGGCCGTCCCTGCATTGATAGTGGTTGGCGACCGCGTTCAGCGCGCGCTCACGCGGACGCCGCTCGCCGAACTTGGCGCCGCAGAGTTTTGCCTGCGCCAGCACGCTCGCGGCCCACACGCCGTTCGCCATCAGATTGGAGGCGACGTGCGAGCCCTTGCCGGTCTTCTCGCGCTGATAGAGCGCAGTGACGATGGCGCCGTAGAACGCCATGGCGCAGGGGTGGTCGCCCATGCCGGCGACCGAGCGGGCCGGCGTGGTGTCGGTGTCGGCACGAACCAGGTCCATCAGGCCGGAGCGCGCCCAATAGGCGTTGCTGTCGAAGCCGGGCTTGTTGGCCTCCTCGCCCTTCTCGCCATAGCCGGTGAAGGAGGCGTAGATCAGCCGGTCGTTGAGATGGGCCAGGTGATCGTGGGTGATGCCGAGCTTGGCGCGCACCGGCGGCGGCATGTTGGTGATGAAGACGTCGGCCTCTGCGACCAGCTTGTAGAGCACGGCCTGCGCTTCCGGCTTGGCGAGGTCGAGCGCGATGCTCTTCTTGTTGCGGGCCTCCAGCAGCCAGGCGAAATTGTGCTCGCCGGTGGGATAGCCAGGCAGGTTCGGCAGATTGCGGTAGGGATCGCCGGCGCCGGGCGGCTCGATCTTGATGACATCGGCGCCGAAATCCGACAGCACGGTCGCGGCCGCGGGCGCTGCGATAAAGCTCGCGCAGTCCAAAACCTTCAGGCCCGCAAAAATGCCTTTTTCCATCGCGGCGTTGCTCCCTCGCTCTTGTCGTTTCCCGCGCGCTGGAATTGGCGCGGGCAGGTGATGGAGCAATTAGACTGATGTTTTGCCGGGATGCAACGGCGCCCGGCGCAGGGCCCATTGCGGCGGTCGGCGTGCGTCCGGTGGGCGCTAATTCCATCCCCGTCACCCTGAGGTGGCCGCTTCTTCAGCGGCCCTCGAACGGCCCGGCTGTATCGGGGCCGTTCATCCTTCGAGGCTCCCGGCGCGATGCCTGGCATCGCGCCACTCGCGCCTCAGGATGACGGAACTGCTATTGCGATACTGTGAGATCCGAATCCGGACTTGCCGCTCACTCCTCCCCCGCAAGCAACGCCGCGTTGCCGCCCGCCGCGGCCGTGTTGATCGTCACGGTCTGCTCGGTCGCGAAGCGGGCGAGGTAGTGCGGGCCGCCGGCCTTGGGGCCGGTTCCGGACAGGCCGTTGCCGCCGAACGGCTGCACGCCGACGACGGCGCCGATCATGTTGCGGTTGACGTAGATGTTGCCGACCTGCACGCGGTCGATGATGGCTTCGATGGTGTCGTCGATGCGGGAATGGACGCCGAGGGTGAGCCCGTAACCGGAGCGCTCGATCGCCTGCAGCACGCGTTCGAGGTTTTCGGCGCGGTAGCGCACGACGTGGAGGATCGGGCCGAACACCTCCTCGGTGAGCTGGCCGGCGTCCCTGAGCTCGAAGATGTGCGGTGCCACGAAGCAGCCTCGCGGCGCATGGCCGGCAAAGTGCAGCCGCGCCTCACTCTTCATCCGCGCAATATGGGCAACGAGGCGCTGCTTGGCCTCCGCGTCGATCACAGGGCCGACATGGGTCGCGGCGTCACAGGGATCGCCGATTTTCAACTCGCGCGCGGCGCCCGCGATCATCTCGATCATGCGGTCGGCGACGTCCTCCTGCACGAACAAGAGTCGTAGCGCCGAGCAACGCTGGCCGGCGGAGCGGAACGCCGAGGTCACGACGTCGTCGGCGACCTGTTCGGGCAGCGCGGTCGCATCCGCGATCATGGCATTGATGCCGCCGGTCTCCGCGATCAGCGGCACGATCGGCCCATCCTTGGCGGCGAGCGTCCGGTTGATGCTGCGGGCGACCTCGGTCGAGCCGGTGAAGACGACACCGGCAATATCAACGTGCGCGGTCAAGGCTGCACCGATCTTGCCGTCGCCGACAACGAGATGCAGCGCATCTTTCGGGATGCCGGCTTCGTGCAGCAGGGCGACAGCTTCGCGCGCGATGCGCGGGGTCTGCTCGGCGGGCTTTGCCACCACGCTGTTGCCGGCCATCAGCGCCGCCGTGACCTGGCCGAGGAAGATCGCCAGCGGAAAATTCCACGGCGAGATCGCGACGAAGACGCCGCGGCCGCGCATCGCGAGCGCGTTGCTCTCACCGGTCGGGCCCGGCATCGCGGCATCACCGCCAAACAGCTTGCGGCCTTGCGCAGCGTAATAGCGGCAGAAATCGGCGGCCTCGCGCAGCTCCGACAGCGAATCGTCGAGCGTCTTGCCGCCCTCGCTTTGCAGCAGCGCGATGAAGCGGGCGCTGCGGCTCTCCAGGAGATGCGCGGCTTGCTCCAGCGCCGCCGCGCGCGTGGCCGCCGGCGTCCGGCTCCAGGCGGCGAAGCCAGCGCGTACCGCGGCCACCGCCGCATTGGCTTGATCCGGAGTGGCGTCCGCAATCGGCTCGAGATCGGTCGCCTCGGCTTTGACGTCAGCGAGCAACCGGTCGAGCGCGACGCGCGCGCCGAATTCGACGCCGCGCGAATTGCGCCGCTCCGGCGCGAACAGATCGCCCGGCAATGGGATTTTCGGATGCGCCGCCGCTTGCGGCCGGACGATGGCGTCCGCCGGACGCTGCAATAGCGCCGTAACAGGCACGCGGTAATCGGCGGCCTGCGCCACGAACGACGAGTTGGCGCCGTTCTCCAGCAGGCGCCGCACCAGATAGGCGAGCAGGTCGCGATGGCTGCCGACCGGGGCATAGGTGCGGTAGGCGGTCTCGGGATGATCCTTGGCGAGCTGCTCGTACAGCGCTTCGCCCATGCCGTGCAGGCGCTGGAATTCGAACCCGCCGCTCTTCCCGGCAAGCTCCAGCACGGTCGCGACCGTCAGCGCATTGTGGGTAGCGAATTGCGGGAAGATGCGCGGCCGCAAGCTCAAAAGCTTCGTCGCGCAGGCGACGTAGTTCAGATCCGTCATCGCCTTGCGCGTGAACACGGGATACCCGTCGAGCCCGCGTTCCTGCGCGCGCTTGATCTCGGTGTCCCAATAGGCGCCCTTGACCAGCCGCACCATCAGCTTGCGGTCATGCGCGCGGGCGAGCGCGTCGACATAGTCGATCACCGCGCTGGCGCGCTTCTGATAGGCTTGGATTGCGAGGCCAAATCCGTCCCAGCCGGCCAGCGAGGGATCGGCGAGCGTTGCCGCGATCACGTCGAGCGACAGTTCCAGCCGGTCGGCCTCCTCGGCATCGACGGTGAAGTTGAGGTCATGTGCCTTGGCGCGCTGCGCGAGATCGAGCAGCAGCGGCACCAGTTCGGCCATCACGCGCTCGTGGCTGATCGCCTCGAAGCGCGGATGCAGTGCCGAGAGCTTGACCGAGATGCCGGGCCGGTCGGGCAGGGGATGGGGACCCGCAGCCTTGCCGATCGTCTCGATCGCACTCGCATAGGCATCGAAGTAACGCTTGGCATCCGCCGCCGTGCGCGCGCCTTCGCCGAGCATGTCGAAGGAATAGCGCGGCTTCTGGCCGGAGCGCGGCTTGCCCCGCTCCAGCGCCTGCTCGATGGTCTCGCCCAGCACGAAATGATTGCCCATCAGCCGCATCGCCTGGCGCGTGGCGGTGCGCACCGCAGGCGCCCCCAGCCGCTTCACCAGACGGCCGATGGTGCCGTCGGGCGTCTCGCCGGGCTGGATCACCCGCGCTGACAGGCCGAGCGCCCAGGCCGAGGCGTTGACCAGGAACGCCGTGGACTTGGTCTCGTGGTGGATGAAGTCGCCCTCGCCGAGCTTGTCCTCGATGAACTGGTCGGCAGTGCGCGCATCCGGCACGCGCAGCAGTGCCTCCGCCAGCACCATCAGCGCGAGCCCTTCCTTGGTCGAGAGCGCAAACTCCCGCAGCATGTCCTCGACCCCACCGAGCCGGTCGTCGCGCTTGCGGATCGCCTCGATCAGCCGCGTCGCAGTGCGGTCGATCCGGGCTTCCTGTGGCGGGGACAGATGCGACGCCGGCAACAGCCGCGCGGCGATCTCGGCATCATCGGGCGCGTAGGCGGCGGTGAAGGGCGGTGGGATGTTCGGCATGGCATGTCCTGTGGCTCAATCCAGGATAAGGCTCGCATGACCGTGGTTCGATAGACAATCTAGCCGATTTGCCTTAGAAAATGAAGATCGGAAGCGATCTGACCTGATAAACTATGGAACTCGATCGAATCGACCGGAAGATCCTCTCGATTTTGCAGGAGGATGGGCGCATCGCCAATGTCGAGCTTGCCGAGCGCATCGGGCTGTCGCCGACCTCGATCGGCGAGCGGCTGAAGCGCTTGCAGCGCGAGGGCTTTGTCGAAGGCTATGGCGCGCGGCTCAACCCGCACCGGCTCGGCCTCGGTTTGTTGGTGTTCGTCGAGGTGCTGCTCGACAAGACCACGCCGGACAATTTCGAACGTTTTGCGCGCGCGGTGAAACTCGCGCCCGAGGTGCTGGAGTGTCACATGGTTGCCGGGGGCTTCGACTATCTTGTGAAGGCGCGGCTAGCCGACATGGCGGCGTATCGACGCTTCCTCGGTGAGACCCTGCTGTCGATGCCGGGCGTGCGCGAGACGCGGACCTATGCGGTGATGGAGGAGATCAAGCGCGACGCACCGTTACCGGTGGGCTGACGAAGTGCCGTCGCGATTGTCATTGCTGAGGCGTTGAACGAGGGTCCTCGCGGGAAATAGCTCTCCGTGTGCAGTCGCAACGCCTGTCGTCGAATGCACTGGCCGTCTTCTAAAATTTTCTTGGCCCGGCTCCCGGAAGGGTCCGGGAGGCAGCAAAAGCTGGCGGGCTTATACTTTGAGGTTCTCTGCGGAGGTCTTGCCCCGGTTTGCGATCTCTTCGTATTCCACCGTCTGTCCTTCGTTCAGGGACGACAGACCGGCTTTCTGCACTGCCGAGATATGCACGAACACATCCTTGCCGCCCGACGCAGGCTGGATAAATCCATAACCCTTCGTCGGGTTGAACCACTTGACCGTACCTTTAGCCATCACGACTTCTCCGCGGGTCTTCCTCCGAGATCTCGAACCGCCAGTCCCCGCCAACCGGCCGGTTCGGTCCTAACAGGATACGCGGAATGTGGCCGGCTTGGTAGCTCAAACCACATCGGCCTTTTGCCGAATTCCGCTCAACTTCGCGGCGTTTTTGCCGGTTTTGCCCGTTTCGCGGTCAAATGGCCGGAGCGCGGCGGATGTACTGTAGACAGAAGGAGCGAGCAGCCACTCTTCCTTACCCTCCCCCTCCAGGGGAGGGTAAAGAGAAAGCGCTCCGGTCCTTCAATACGTCGCGGCCAGGTAATCGACGATCTTGCCGACATCGGCATCGTCGATCGGCGCGCCATAGACCTTGATCATCTTGGTCACCTCGGCCTGCCAGAAGCTTTTCTTGTCCTTCATCGGCGGCTGCGTCTTGATGTAGTCGGCCGAGTGGCAGGCGCTGCAATTGCCCTGGACCACTTCGAGATTGGGCCCGGGCTTGAATGCGGCGACCTCGTCCGGAAGCTGGTAGTTGACGGGGGCCGCGGTCACAGCGCCGAGACCGGTGGCGAGGGCGAGCGTGATAGCGAGGAGAACGGTACGCCGCATGGTCATTCTCCTTCAGGCCACGGTGACGCGGACGGTTTCGACGACGTTGCGTAGATAACCCGCCGGGTTCCAGCGCGGCGTATCCGGCTGCGTCTCGCCGCCATTGCCGGTGGCACGCACCTTGAGCTCAACGCTGCCTGCCGCGAGCTTCACCGGCAGCTTCCATTCGCGGAACGAATATTTGCCGAGATCCTTGCCGAGCTTGGCGCTCGTCCAGGTCTTGCCGCCGTCGGTGGAGACCTGGACCTCCTTGATGCCCTTGCCGCCGTCGAAGGCGATGCCGCGCAGGGTCGTAGCTCCGGCCTTGAGCTTGGCGCCATCAGGCACGCTGGTGATGAAAGAGCGGATGGTGAAGCGGTTGATCGGGATCGTCGCCTTCGGCGTAGTGCCGGGCTCGATCGCGTTATCAGGCGTGTCCGGAATGCGATAGGCCGACTTCATCCAGAAGCCTTCATAGACGTTGTCGATGACGGTGATCTCGTTGAGGTGCTTGACCCAGTAGGTGCCATAATAGCCCGGCACGATCAGGCGCAGCGGGAAGCCGTTGAGGAACGGCAAATCTTCGCCGTTCATGCCATAGGCCAGCATCGCCTCGCCGTCTCTGGCGTGATCGATGTCGAGTGCCTTGACGAAGTCAGGCGTCTTGTCGCTGACCGGCCCGTCCATGCCGTTGAAGGTGACCTGCCTGGCGCCGCTCTGCACACCGGCCATCTCCAGCACCGCTTTCAGCGGCACGCCGCGCCAGCGCGCATTGCCCATCGCTCCGTTGGCGAGCTGGCCGCCGGCAACGCGCGGCTCGAAGAAGCCGCGGCTGTTGCCGGAGCACTGGTTGACGGCGACGATCTCGGTCGCCTTCATCTTCCTGATGTCTTTCAGCGAAAGTTTCTGCGGCTTGTCGACCTTGCCCTTGACCTCGAGCGTGAACTTGTCGGGGTCGAGATTGTAGGGCAGGTCCGAGAGGTGATAGCGCACGAAGAACGCATTGTTTGGCGTGATCGGACCGTCGTTGAAGATCGCGAACGGCGTCTCGAGCTGCGGCGGCCGGCTGGTTAGCCCAATCATCGCTCGCTTCTGCGGATATTTCACCAGCGGCCGTTCGCCATTGGCGAAGGGCAGGGTCACGGTATCGAGTGCCAGTGCCCTGGTGGAATTGAGTGTGGCCGCAAGTGTGGCAAGCCCCGCTCCTTTGAGCAGGTCGCGTCGATCGAACATCTGGTCCCCTCCCGGAGCTTTTCGATGGCTCGCGGTCATCACCGCGAACCGCGTTCATCTGTCGCAACGATTTGAACGAAGTCAATTCGTGCTTTCGCAGCAGGCCCATGCCGCTGCGCTGCAGCAGGCCGGTGTTACGCGGGGACGAGGCTGGTCGTTTAACTCAATGTCGCCGCGCGCTCGCTGCACCTCTCCCGCTTGCGGGAGAGGTCGCGCCCCCGGGGCGATGCGAAGCATCGTCCCGCGCGCGGGTGAGGGCTTTCTCCTCTAGGGGAGTGTCCCATTGCGGAGACACCCTCTCCCCAACCCTCCCCCGCAAGCGGGGGAGGGAGCTCACCGCCTCCGTAGCTCACAAATCACGCTGCGACGCGCTCGCTGCGATCGACCAGCGCCGTCAGCTCCCGCGCATCCGCGACGACCCGCACCGCCATCGGCTCGTCGCGGCCGCGGATCGCGACCTCCTGTTGCGGCAGCGTATCGTCGGCGAGGCCCGCCGTGCTGCGGATTTCGTCCGAGACGATCGCCTCGCAGGCCAGCGTCTTGGTCATGTCCTGCAGCCGGGCGGCGACGTTGACGGCATCGCCCAGCGCCGTGAAGACGATGTGATCGCGATAGCCGATGTCGCCGATGATGACCTCGCCGCCGTGAATGCCGATGCCGAAGCGGATCGGCTGGCGAAGATCGTGGCTCAACAGCTGGTTCAGCTCGTCGATATGCGTGGCGATGCCGCTGGCAGCCTTCAGCGCCTGCCGGCAGGCGGTTTGCGGATCGGCCGTGAGCCCGAACAGCGCCAGCATGCCGTCGCCGACGAACTGGTTCGGCTGGCCGCCATTCTCGATCACCGCCTGCGACACCGCGCCGAGGAAGCGGTTGACGATGAAGACGGTGTCGAACGGCAGCCGCTTCTCGGCGAGCTGGGTCGAGCCGCGCATGTCCACGAACAGGCTGACGAGATAGCGCTCCTGGCCGATCCGCGCCGGCGCCGAGGCGTGCGCGTTGGCCGACGACGTTTGCGGGGTGAACAGCTGGAAGAAGGAGAGATCCGACGTCGGCCGCAGCTGGCAGGCCAGCCTGATCGAGGGGTCGTTGGTGCCGACGCGGGTCAGCACGAAGGCCTCGCGCTGCGACGGCTCGGGCAGGACGCCATGATCGCCGATGACACGGATGCGGCAGGTCGAGCAGCGGGCGCGGCCGCCGCAGACGCTGGCATGCGGCAGATTATGGCGCAGGCTCGCTTCCAGCACGGAGAGGCCCTTGGGAACCCGCACCGTCCTGCCGTTGCCGTAGGACAGCGCGATCATGCCGCCGCGCCGCTCGCGCCAGGCCCGCACGCCGCGCGCGGCCAGCGCCAGGCCAAGCAGCCCAAAATAGGTGATGGTGAAGGCGCCGGTGATGCGATCAAGCGTGTTGCCTTCCGCGACCGTGCCGACCTGGCGTCGCGTGAGATTGTGCGTGCGCCATTCCCCATCATCGGCCTCGATCGCGACGCTGCGGCCGCCCTGGTAGATGCCGAGCAGCGACAGCGTCGGGACCAGCACCGCGGCGGCAAGCAGATAGGGCGCGGCGCGCGTGAAGAACGGCTTGAGGCGGAGCCAGAAATAAATTCCGATGCAGCCGTGCACCCAGGCAATGAGCAGCAGGATCGTCATCTGCCAGAGCCGGCCGGGCGCTGCGACGAAGAACAGATAGAGCTCCTGCGGATAGAGCTTCTGGTGATCGTACAGCGTATAGCCGAGCCGCACCCCGACCACGTGCGCCATGACCAGTGCGGGGATGCTGAGGCCCAGCACGAGCTGCAGCGGCTCGACCGTCCGCCAGCGGAACTGCCGGCGCTGGTACAGCGCATAGATGCCGAGCCCCATATGCGTGAGCGCGGCGGTGTAGAACACGATCGAGACGGGGAGAAACTGCCAGAAGGCGGTGTGGTAGTAGACCCCAGCCTCCATGGCCTCGACCGAGATATTGCCGAGCGCGTGGTTGAGGAAATGGCTGATCACATAACAGAACAGGATCACGCCGCAGACGAGTCGCACCTGCCGCACGCTGGTCCCGCGGACGAGTTCGGAGATGGATGCAGCAGCGGTGGCCATGATTCGGTTGTATCAGTTCATGAAGGAGAACAGCCAGCGTAGCGTTTAATTCCCGATGTGGACAGGCTGCGGGATCACATGCGCGGTAAGGTTACGAAATCGTAGGGTGGGCAAAGGCGCGCCCTTGCGCGCCGTGCCCACCGTTTTTCTATCATATCCTGCTGGTGGGCACGCTTCGCTTTGCGGCGTCCGCGTTGAGGCTGGGATCGCCGCTTGCCCATCCCCCCGCATTGACTCCCCCTCCCAGGTTGGCGAAAAGCGCGGCCGTGACGACAGCCCCTGACATCACCATGCCCGCCGGCAGCGCCTCGCGCCGTCCCCTCGTCATGGCCGTAGCGATCATCGCCGCAATGACGCTGCTGCGCATCGTCTACGCCTCCGCGATCGAGCTGCGCACCGACGAGGCCTATTATTGGACCTGGTCGAAGGAGGGGGCGCTGAGCTTCCTCGATCATCCCCCGGGCATCGCCTGGCTGATCCGTTTCGGAACCGCGATCTTCGGCGACACCACGCTCGGGGTCCGCTTCGGCGGCATCGTCGCGATGCTCGTCACGCAGCTGCTGCTCGCCGACATTGTCCGCCGCCTCACCCATGATGTACGCGCCGTATTGTTCGCGGTGCTGATGCCGGAAGCTGCACTTTACTACGGCCTGCTGATGGCCAAGGTGGCGCCCGATGTCGCCATGATCCCGTTCGCGGTGGCGATGCTGTGGTCGCTGGTGCGGCTGGCGCAGAGCGGCGACGGACGCTGGTGGCTCGCGGCCGGTCTGTTCGCCGGCCTCTCGATGCTGTCGAAATTCACCGCGATCATGTTCGCTCCGGCGGTTGCCGCCTTCCTGCTGGTACCGGATTGGCGCTGGCGCTGGTTGCGCAGCCCCTATCCTTATCTCGCGGTGCTGGTCGCAATCGCCGTGTTCTCGCCGGTGCTGATCTGGAACGCGCAGCACGACTGGGCCTCGTTTCGTTTCCAGGGGGTACGCGCCACCGCCAATTACGGCATCTCGCTGCGGACCATCGGCGACTTCATCGGCCTGCAGTTCGGCCTGGTCGGCTTCGTCATGCTGCCGGTGGTGCTGACCGGCCTGGTGCTGACGGCATGGCGCGGCTATCGCACGCGCGAGCCCGTTGGAATTCTCTTGTCGACGGCGGTGCTGGTGCCGTTCGCCTATTTCCTCTTTAAGTCGACCACGCTTCGGGTCGGCGACACCTGGCCGATGTTCATGTGGCCGGTCGGTTTCGCGGCTGCGGCCGTGAACCTCACGGCGATGATGAAGGAGGATTGGTCGCCACGCATGCTGAGGTCGTCGCTGTTCTGGGCCAAGACCGCTGTCGTCTCCGGCATCGCCTTCGTCGTGATCGTGTTCCTCTATTACGTCGCCGCGCCCTGGAATCTGCTCGGCAAGATCGACCCGATCGGCGCGGAAGCCGGCTACGAGCAGGTCGCCGCGCGCGCGCAGGCCGCGCTCGACGAAACCGGCGCGACCTGGATCGCGACGACGGACTACCGCACCTACGCCATGATGCGCTGGCTGTTCCGGGGCCGCGTGCCCGTCATCGAGATCAACGAGCGCGGCCGCTTCCAGGATTTCCGCGATCCCGGCATGGACCGGATCAAGGGCCATGCCGGCATCTATGTCGGGCGCGAGCCGGACAATCGTTCCTCGCTGTGGGAGAACATCCCCGCGAACCGCGAGCATCTCGACGAAGTCGAGCGCCGCTGGCGCGGTGTTCTCGCGGATACCTATGTGATCGAAAAGCTCACCGATTGGACGCCGGAGTTGTCACCGCCGAAGGATTCGCCGCTGTTTTGGTGGAAGGTGCTGGCGGGGGAGTTTGAAAAGCGAGTGCGCGCAGCGCGAGCGGTGTAGGGGTGATTTCTCCACACGGGCAGTATCGTAGGGTGGGCAAAGCGAGCGTGCCCACGCATCTTTGCGATCGAGAGAGATGGTGGGCACGGCGCAAGCGCGCCTTTGCCCACCCTACGATTCCGGTCTTGCGGAGAGAGCCCTCACCCGTCTTGCCGCTACTCTTCCTCGTCCTTCTTCCGCAGCAGATCCGTCGCGAGGTCCGACAGCTTCGGCGGCGGCAATGCCGCAAACGGCAGCGGCCTTGTGACGGCGATTGCCGCCAGTCCCAGCCGTGCCGTCAGCAATCCGTTCAGCACGCCTTCGCCCAAGCGCTGCGACAGCTTTGCCGCGATACCGTGGCCGAGCATCTGCTGCACCAGGCTGTCGCTCGCGGCCATGCCGCCGGTGATGGCGAGATGGGCGATGACGTGGCGGAGCAGGCGGATCATGCCGAGCGCGCCGGGGCGGCCGCCGTAGAGATAAGCGAGCTGGCGGATCAGGCGCAGTGCGGCGACGAACACGAACATCACATCGATCGCGGCACGGGGCGAGACCGCGGTCACGATCGAAACCTTTTGCGCCGCCGACGATACCAGCCGCCGTGCCTCCGCATCCAGCGGCGACATCAGCTCGCGCTCGGCGAGCCGGATCATGTCGGCGCCGTCGATGATCTCGCCGGTGTGGCTCTCCAGCGTCGCGCGGGCGCGTGCGAGCTGCGGATTCTGGTGCGCGAGCTTGAGCAGATCCTGGACGATGACGCGGCTTTCCTTGCGGTCGTCGCTGGCGAGCACCGCGGCGGCGCGCGCATGCAACTGCTCGATCGTCGCCAGCCGCGCCAGGCCGAGTGCCTCGCGGCCGATCACCACCGCAAGCGCCAGCGCGGTGACGAGCGCAAAGGCGAGACCGAAGTAGCCGAGCGTTTCGCTGCGCGCGAACAGGTCCTCGATCAGATGCACCACGCCGAGCCCGGTGCCGAGCAGCGTCAGCCCGGCGAGGCCTGACCAGAACAGCGTACCCCAGGGAAATCCGCGCCGCGTCGGCCGCGCGGCCTCGATCGGCACCGGCAGTGCCTGCGGATCGTGCTCCGGCGTGATCTGGATCGTGGCGCGGCCAAGCCGTGCCGTCTCGTCGGCTTCGGTGACGACGACGCCGGGATCGTCGAGCCGGAACGTTGCCGGCCGCCGTGGCTTCGATCGGTCGTTCATGCGAGCTTGTCTCCGATCAGGAACTGCAAGGCACGGTCGAGGCGAATGTGAGGCAGCGTCGGCGGCTCCGTGCCTTCGCGGTCGAGTGTAGGCGGGCGGAAGCGCAGGAAGCGAAAGTCGCTTGTCCCGGCGGTCTCGGTTGCGAGGCCGCGGAACGCGGCATTGCCGTTGAACAGCGGCTCTGGATCCAGTGGCAAATCGCCCGGAAAGGTCGCTACTTCCGTGTTGCCGTCGAAGAATTCACCGCCGGCGCTTTCGCCCGCGGCCGGTGTTCCCAGGATCGACGGCAATTTGTCGCGGCCGCGCGCGACTTGGGCTTCTCGTGTGGCACGCACCGCGGCGAGCGCCACCACGTCGATCGCCGCGCCGGTATTTTCCGCGCGCGCAACGGCGCCCGAGACGGCGCGGCGCAGCACGGCCTCGAGCCGGTCGTGGCTGGAATGGTGCAGATGGTCGGCCTTGGTCGCCGCGAACAGGATGCGGTCGATGCGCGGGCGGAACAGGCTGGAGAGAAACGTGCTGCGGCCGATGTTGAAGCAATCGAGAATGCCGGCGAGGGCGGCTTCGAGATCGTGCAGCGCCTCGGGTCCGGAGTTGAACGCGGACAGTGCGTCGGCCAGCACGATCTGGCGATCGAGCCGGGCAAAATGATCCCTAAAGAACGGCCGCACCACGACGTCCTTGTAGGCCTCGAAGCGGCGCACCATCATCGCCCACAGCGATCCCTCCGGCGCCTGCCCGCCGATCGGCACGTCGAGCGGCGCGAAGGTCAGTGCCGGGGAGCCTGCGAGATTGCCGGGCATCAGGAAGCGGCCGGGCGGCAACAGGCTCATCGCAAAGCGCTCGTCGCGGCAGGCGCGCAAATAATCGGTGAAGAGGCTTGCGGCCGTCAGCGTCGCCTGCTCGTCCTCGCGTGCGTCGGGCTTGAGCGTTGCCAGATGCGCGTGCCATTCGCTGGCGAGATGCGCGCGCGGCGCCTCGCGCGACAGCGCAAGGCTCTCCGCCGACCATTGCTCAAAGCTCTTCTGCAGCAGCGGCAGGTCGAGCAACCATTCGCCGGGATAGTCGACGATGTCGAGGGTCAGCGTGCGATCGGCGCCGTTCGGGCGCTGATAGTCGATGACGAGCCTGAGCTCGCTGATGTCGACGGTCGAGTTCGGCCAGCGTCGCTCCTCGACCAGCGCGCGCAGATGGCTCTCATATGCAAAACGCGGCACGGCGTCGTCGGGCTGCGGCGCCAGATGCGCGCGCGCGATCCGGCCCGAGGCGTAAGCGTCGAACACCGGAAACCGGCCGCCGCGGGTGAGGCCGTGGATCAGCGCGGTGATGAACACGGTCTTGCCGGCCCGCGACAGGCCGGTAACGCCTAACCGCACCGTCGGGTTGAAGAAGTGCTCGCCATAGTCGATCAGCGCCTGCGCGGACAAGCGCGCTTCTTCGACCATATCCTGGAAACTGAATGCCATATGAACGTTAATGGATCGGGGGCGGCGGGACTGTGTGACCGATCACAAAAGTGGCAATTGCGTGAAGAAAATCAAGCTCCATACTTCCACCGTCTTTGTCGGAAAATCAGCCGTTTGAACGACGCGCCGATCCCGAAAGACCCATACAAGAGGACATTGCCTCATCTTGCGGATTGCCATGACCGTCTTCCAACTGAAAGAGTTCGCATCCACCTCCGTCCACGCCGCAGCCGACGTGATCGGCTGGAATTACGACCGCGCCGAGCTGATCGCCGACGGCGTCATCCACGCGATCGGCGTCCTCTTCGGCCTCATCGCCGCGACCGTGCTGGTGGTGCTGACGGTGGTCTATGCCAATACGATCGACATCGTCGGCGTCTCGATCTACGTCGCCGGCCTGCTCTCGATGCTGGTGCTGTCGGCAACTTATAATCTCTGGCCGGTGTCGCCAGCCAAATGGCTGCTGCGGCGGTTCGACCACTCCGCGATCTATCTGCTGATCGCGGCGACCTATACGCCGTTCATCCTCGAGGTGAAGGACAGTGGATTCGCGCTGGTGCTGCTCGCCGGCGTCTGGTGTGTCGCCATCCTCGGCATCGTGCTGAAGCTCTTTTATCCCGGCCGGTTCGACCGCGTCTCGGTCGGCATCTATCTCGCGATGGGCTGGAGCGGCGTGATGCTCTACGACGCCGTGGTCCGGGCGCTGCCCGCGCTGGTGCTGGGCTTCATCCTTGCGGGCGGACTGCTCTACAGCTTTGGCGTGATCTTCCATGCCTGGCGGCGGCTGCGCTTTCAGAATGCGATCTGGCACGGCTTTGTGTTGGCCGGCGCGGCGTGCCATTATACTGCGGTGCTCGACCTCATGTTGAGCTGAGCAAGACCCAAAGGGGTCTTCCAGGAAGCGGTATAAGACAAGAGGAGACGTCGCATGCAGGTGACCGGCAAGGTCGTGGTCGTCACGGGCGGCGCAAACGGCATCGGCAAGGCGCTGTGCGAGGCGTTTTACAATGCGGGCGCAGCCAAGGTCGTTGTCGCGGATATGGACGCCGCCAATGCGCGGGCGGTCGCGGCCATGGTGGATGGCGCGGCCTTCAAATGCGATGTCGCGCAGGAGAAAGACATCTCGCACGTCATCGAGGAGACCGAGCGGCAGTTCGGCCCCATCGCCCTGTTCTGCTCCAACGCCGGCATCGGCGGCGGCTTCGATCCGATGTCGGTCAATGCCGGCGGCGCCTCGGATGAACCGTGGCAGCGCAGCTGGGCGATCCACGTCATGGCCCATGTCTATGCGGCGCGGCATCTGATCCCGCGCATGAAGGCGCGCGGCGGCGGCTATTTCCTCAACACCATCTCGGCCGCGGGCCTGCTGTCCCAGGTCGGCAGCCCCGCTTATTCCACCACCAAGCACGCCGCGGTCGGCTTTGCCGAGAATCTCGCGATCTCGCACAAGGCCGACAACATCAAGGTCTCGATCCTCTGCCCGCAGGGTGTCGACACCAACATGCTGCGCTCGATCCCGAAGGGCCCGCAATCCGGCGACGGCGATCTCACGCCGGAGCAGGTGGCGAAAGACGTGCTCGCCGGCCTCGAGCAGGAGACGTTCCTGATCCTGCCGCATCCGCAGGTGCTCGGCTACATGCGCAAGAAGACCGAGAATTACGATCGCTGGATCGGCGGCATGGCCAAGATCCAGGCGAAGATGCGGGAGGAGTTCGGGAAGTAGCCGTGAGGTCGGTGCGATTGAGGCACACTCGCGCCAAACACTTGCTGTCGTCCCTGCGAAAGCAGGGACCCATAACCACAGGGAGAAGTTTGGCGAAGACTGATAGATGTTCTTGCGCGCGGTACTGACACCTGCGCTTTACGGATAAATCACGCGGTATCGGTCCCTGCGTTCGCAGGGACGACACCGGTGGTTACGGAGGCAACGCCTCATCCTCCCCCCGGCTTGCCCGCAACGCCCGCGCATAGAGCATCATGCCCTCGCGCACGGTGCGCTGTTCCGCCGCCGTCAACGCCGCCAGCGCGCCGCGGACCTGCTGCCGGCCGAACGCGTGCAGCGCCTCCAGCGTGCGCCGGCCCTTCGCCGTCAGCGACAATAGCTTGCTGCGGGCATCATTCTCATCCGGCGTCTCCCTGAGCTCGCCGCAGTCGATCAGCTTGCGCACCAGGCGGCTGACGCTGGACTTCTCCAGCCGCAGGAAATCGCCGAGCTCGGCTGAGGTCATCGGACCGCGGATGCCGATCTCCAGGATGGTGTGCACGGCCGACGGCGGATAGTCCGAGGCCGCCACCGTCGCATCCATGAAGCCGAGCTCGCGCACCATCAACCGCGAGGCGGCGCGGATGTCGTCGATCAACGCAAGCTCGGCCATCTTGACTCCCGGCATATAGTTGTATCATACAACTATATGCGCGCAGCGGCGCGTGCAAGCGTTTTGGAGTGAGCCATGAGCGGAGCTTTGCCGTCAGGTCAGCGGATGCGGGGCAAGGTCTGCCTCGTCACGGGCGGCGGCAGCGGCATCGGCCGCGCCACAGCGTTGCGGATGGCGACCGAAGGCGCCGAGGCGATCAT
Source organism: Bradyrhizobium sp. IAR9 (assembly GCF_013408065.1). Taxonomy (NCBI): domain Bacteria; kingdom Pseudomonadati; phylum Pseudomonadota; class Alphaproteobacteria; order Hyphomicrobiales; family Nitrobacteraceae; genus Bradyrhizobium; species Bradyrhizobium sp. IAR9. The sequence continues at coordinate 297,234 of NZ_JACBZW010000006.1, read as the reverse complement.
CGTGGCGGGACGGCGCGAGGCCGAGATCGAGGCCACCGCCGCTTCATGCCGCGAACTCGGCGCGGAGGCGATCCCGCTCAAGACCGACATCACGCGCGAGGACGACGTCGCGCGCCTCGTCGGCACCGCCATTGAACGTTGCGGCAGGCTCGACGTCGCCTTCAACAATGCCGGCTTCCAGGAGCGCCGCGCGCCGCTCGAAGAGCAGGGCGCTGATATCTACGACAGCGTGTTCGACACCAATGTCCGCGCGCTGTTCCTGTGCCTGCGCCATCAGCTGCCGGCGATGCTGGCGCAGGGCCGCGGCAGCATCGTCGTCAACGCTTCCGTCAGCGGCGTGCGCAATCCCAACCCCGGCTTCTCGCTCTATTCGGCCTCGAAGGCCGCCGCGATCTCGCTGACGCGCTCGGCCGCGCTGGAGAACGCCCCGCGCGGCATCCGCATCAACGCCATCGCCCCCGGCCGCGTCGTCACCGACATGATGCTGCGCGCCGGCGTCGGCGACGTCGCAACCGTCAGCGCCGGCCTGCCGCTGCGGCGGATGGGGAGCCCGGAGGAGGTGGCGGAGGCCGTGGTGTGGCTGTCGTCGGATGCGTCGTCCTATGTGGTCGGGCACGTGCTCGCGGCGGACGGGGGATTTTTGGCGTCGTAGTTTTTGGACGGTGGTGCAACAAACTCAGTGTCGTCCCCGCCTAGTGCGCAATTGCGCACGGGGCGCGGGGACCCATAACCCCAGGGAGAAGTTTGGCGAAGACTGGTCGTGTTTTTGCCCGCGGTACTGACACCGCGCCTTACCGATAGATCACGCGGTATGGGTCCCTGCGCCCCGTGCGCAATTGCGCACTAGGCAGGGACGACAGCGTCAATGCTTCTGCCCGTACAGCACCGGCACCGCCGAATCCACGATGACCTCGACCAGGCTCGTGCCCTCGAATGCCATCCCGCGCTTGAGCGCCTCGCCGAGCTCGGCTGCCCTCGTCACCCGCACCGCGTGACACCCCATGCCTTCGGCGATCTTCACGAAATCGATCCCCGGCAGCTCCAGCCCCGGCACGTTGCGCACCTGCATGACCTGGCTGAACGAGCGCATCGCGCCGTAGCCGGAATTGTTGATGACGATGATGGTCAGCGGCAGCTTGCGCTGCGCGGCGGTCCACAGCGCCTGGATCGAGTACATCGCCGAGCCATCGCCGATCAGGCACACGGTGCGCTGCTTCGGCTTGCCCAGCGCCATGCCGACGGCGGCGGGCAGGGAATAGCCGAGGCCGCCGCTCGCCATGGTGTAAAAACTGTCCTGGCCGCGCATCGGCATGAATTTCTGCATCGCCGGCCGGTGCGAGGGCACTTCCTCGACCAGCGACGTGCCGTCGGGCATCGCCTGCGACAGCGAATGCAGCAGGAACTCGACCGGCAGCGGATCGGCGGCCTGCGGCGCCGGCGGCAGCGTGCGGCCCTTTGGCGCCGCGCGTTTGGTCTCCGGCAGCAGGTCGAGCAGCAGGCTCAGCGCCGGTTTCATCGTCGCGATGATGCTGGTGCCGACCGGCGTCACCGCCGCGGCATCCGCATCATCGGTGATCTGGAAGATCGTCGCGCCGCCATCGAAGATCGCGGCATGGCCCTCGACATGGAAGGTGAACACCGGCGCGCCGATGACGACGACGAGGTCGTGCTCGCGCAGCGCGTCGGAGAGCTGCGCCGGCGAGGCATGCAGGAAACCGGCGAACTGCGGGTGCCGCTCGGGGAACGAGCATCGCGCCGAGAACGGGCTGACCCAGACGCTGGCCTTGGCCTTCTCGGCGACGCGCACCATCAGGTCGACCGCGCCGGCGCGGTCGACGCCGGGACCGACGACGAGGGCAGGGTGCTTGGCCGAACCGAGCGCGGCCGCCAGCGCCTTCATCGCCTCCGGCTCGGGGCCGGTCTCGCGGCTGACCTTGCGCGCCTCGACCGGCGCGCAGGCATGGGCCCAGTCGTCGATCGGGATCGAGACGAAGGTCGGCCCGCAGGGCGGCTGCATCGCGGTGTAATAGGCGCGCGCGATCGCGGCCGGCACGTCCTCGGGCCGCGCCGGTTCGACGCTGTATTTCACGTAAGGCCGCGGAAATTCCGATGCGCGCTCGGCATAAAGGAAGGCCTGCAGCGGCAGGATCGATCGCGCCTGCTGGCCCGCGGTGATCACGAGCGGCGTCTGGTTACGATGCGCGGTGTAGATGTTGCCGAGCGCATTGCCGACGCCGGCGGCCGAATGCAGATTGACGAAGCCGGCATTGCGGGTTGCCTGCGCATAGCCGTCGGCCATGCCGACGGCGGAGGCCTCCTGCAGCGCCAGCACGTAGTCAATGTCATCGGGCCAGTCGCTGAGGAACGGCAGCTCGGTTGAACCAGGGTTGCCGAACACCCTGTTGATGCCGAACGAGCGCAGCAGGTCGAGCGTCGCCTGCTTGACGGTGACGGACTTGCTGCCGGTCTTGCTGCCGGGCTTGCCGTTCTTGGCCATGGTTTCCGTCCCTTCTCAATTCCTCATCCTGAGGAGCGCGCGTCTTCGCGCGTCTCGAAGGATGAAGGCCCGGCTGGTGGCCTCGCCCTTCGAGACGCGCGCGAAGAGGCGCGCTCCTCAGGCTGAGGGTCTAACTTCCTACATCGTCATTACATTCGCAATGACGAGGAGAGGCCGTCACCACACCGCCGTCCCCTTCATCGTCGGCTGTCCCTCCGCATTCGCAGTCCACAGCTCCATGCCACCAGCGGTCTCGTTGGCGTTGACCGAAAACTCCGTGCCCTCGAACAGCGGCTGCAGGCCGCGATACGAAAACTTCTTCGGCGCCTTGCCGCCGTGCAGCTTCGCAGCCATCTCGATGATCAGCGCCGCCTGCAGCGGGCCGTGGAAGATCAGGCCCGGATAACCCTCGACCTTGGTGACGTAGTCGCGGTCGTAATGGATGCGGTGGCCGTTGAAGGTCAGCGCCGAATAACGAAACAGCAGCACGGGATCGGAGACATGGGTCTCGCGATGCTGCGCCGTCGGCGGCGGAGGCGGGGCCTTGGCGCCAGCGGGCGCGTTGCTCGTCATCTCGCGATAGACGATGTCCTGCCGCTCGCGGATGGCAACGCCGCGCGGCGAGGAGATACTGTGCTCGACCGAGACGAAGCACAGCGTGCCGGTCGAGCCCGTTTTCACCTGTACGTCGGCGATGCGCGAGGTCCGCGTCGATTCATCGCCGACCTGCAGCGGCTGCAGGAACTCGATCTCGCCGCCGGCCCACATCCGGCGCGGCAGCGGCACCGGCGGCAGGAAGCCGCCGCGGGTCGGGTGGCCGTCGGGCCCTAGCATCGACATCGGAAACACCGGCTGCGCCAGGCACCAATGCACCGTGAACGGCGCGGCGTCACCCTTTTTGGGCTCGCCGACGTCCTGGAACAGCGTCGCGCGCAGGCCCATGACGAGTTGCGCGGTGACGATGTCGGTAGCCTCGGTGCTGCGGCCGATCCATTGCCGCAAATGATCGATGTCGAGCTTCTCGGTCATGACGCCTCGCTCTTCTTACTTCTTGGACTTTGGCTTTTCGCCGATGGCGGGCACAGCGCCGTAAGCGCGCGTCTCGCCGACGATGATCGGCGCCGGTGCGGGATAGCTGACGCGGCCGTTCGGCGTGTCGACCTCGATGCGGCGCAGATGCGGATGCTTGGCGAGATCGGCCATGGTGTTGACCTCGGCAAAGGCGATATCGGCGTCCGAGAGGCGCTTGAGCAGCTCGTCGCGCGTCATCCTGGCGAAGATATCCGCCACCGTCGTATCGGTGAAGTCGCGGTTGCGCACGCGCTCGACCATATTGGCGACGCGGGGATCGGCCGGCAGATCAGGCTGGTCCAGCACCTTCGCGCACAGCGTCTTCCACTCGCGCTCGCTCTGGATCGAGATCAGGATGTCCTTGCCGTCCTTCGAGGTGAACACGCCATAGGGCGCGATCGAGGGATGGCGCAGGCCCATGCGCTTGGGCGGATTGCCGGCCTCGGAGTTGAGCAGCGGCACTGTGCACCAATCCGCCATCACGTCGAACATGGAGATGCGGATGTCACAGCCCTTGCCGGTGCGCCCGCGTCCGATCAGCGCTTCCAGGATCGCCGCATGCGCGGTGGCGCCAGTGGCTACGTCGACGATCGACATGCCGACGCGCGAGGCGCCATCGGGATTGCCGGTGATCGAGGCAAGGCCGCTCTCGGCCTGGATCAGCAAATCATAGGCCTTGCGATGTGCATAGGGACCCTCGTCGCCATAGCCGGTGATCGTGCAGGAGATCAGCTTCGGATAGTCCTTCAGTAGCCGCTCGCGCGAAAAACCGAGCTTGTCCATCGAGCCCGGCTTGAGGTTCTGGATCAGTACGTCCGCGCTTGCGATCAGCTTCTCCAGCTCGGCACAGCCTTCTTTCGTCGCGAGATCGACCACCGCCGATTGCTTGCCGCGGTTGAGCCAGACGAAATAGCTGCTCTGGCCCTTGGCCGCCGCGTCATAGCCGCGGGCGAAATCGCCTTCGGGCCGCTCGATCTTGATCACCTCGGCGCCGGCATCCGCCAGGCGCGAGGAGCAGAACGGTGCCGCCACCGCCTGCTCGACCGCAATCACCCTGATCCCGTCCAATGCTCCCATGATGGTGGCCTCAGTACGAGCGCGGCATGCCGAGCACATGCTCGGCGACGAAGGACAGCACGAGGTTGGTCGAGATCGGCGCCACCTGATAGAGCCGCGTCTCGCGGAATTTGCGCTCGACGTCGTATTCCTCGGCAAAGCCGAAGCCGCCATGGGTCTGGATGCAGGCGTTCGCCGCTTCCCAGGACGCATCCGCCGCCAGCATCTTGGCCATGTTGGCCTCCGCGCCGCAGTCGAGCCCGGCCTCGTATTTGCGGGTGGCTTCCTTCACCATCAGCTCGGCCGCGCGCATCGAGGCATAGGCCTTGGCGATCGGGAACTGGATGCCCTGGTTCTGGCCGATTGGCCGGCCAAACACGCTGCGCTCCTTGGCGTAGTTCGTTGCCTTGGCGATGAACCATTTGGCGTCGCCGACGCATTCCGCCGCAATCAAAATGCGCTCGGCGTTCATGCCGGAGAGGATGTAGCGAAAGCCCTTGCCTTCCTCGCCGATCAGGTTCTCCGCCGGCACCTTCATGTCGGTAAAGAACACTTCGGTGGTGGCATGGTTCATCATGGTGCGGATCGGGCGGATCTCGAGGCCATTGTTCTTGGCCTCGCGCATGTCGACGATGAACACTGAAAGACCGTCGGTGCGCTTCTTGGCCTGCTCCTTCGGCGTGGTGCGCGCCAGCAGCACCATCAGGTCTGAATGCTCGGCGCGGCTGGTCCAGATCTTCTGGCCGTTGACGATGTAGCTGTCGTTGCCATCCTTGCGCGCGAAGGTCTTCAGCGAGGAGGTGTCGGTGCCGCTGGTCGGCTCGGTGACGCCGAAGGCCTGAAGTCGCAGTTCGCCGCTCGCGATCTTCGGCAGATATTTTGCTTTCTGCTCGGCGTTGCCGTGCCGCAGCACGGTGCCCATCGTGTACATCTGGGCGTGGCAGCCGCCGCCGTTGCAGCCCGCGCGCTGGATCTCTTCGAGGATCGCGGCCGCAGCGGACAGCTTCAGCCCCGCGCCGCCATATTCCTCGGGGATCAGTACCGAGAGATAACCGGCCGCTGTCAGCGCGTCGACGAAGGCCTTGGGATAGGCCATCTCGCGATCGAGCTTGCGCCAATATTCGCCGGGGAACTGGGCGCAGAGCTTGGCGACGGCTTCACGGATGTCGGCGTAGTCTTCGGTGTGGTGTTCTTCACTCATGGCGTTTCCAGTTCTCAGCGGCAGTTAAGATAACGCCGGCCGATCCTCAGGCGTTGTGAAAACAACGCCAGCCCCCTATGCTCATTTGTTATAGCGTATGGAGTAGCCTTCCAGGATTGGCAAGCATGGATTTCCGGCAGCTCAGGACCTTCAGTTGCGTGGCGGAGCTCGGCAGCCTCTCCAAGGCCTCCGACACGCTGCGCGTGGCGCAGCCGGCGCTCTCCAGGCAGATCAAGCTGCTGGAACATGAGCTGCGCACCGAGCTCTTCACCCGCAACGGCCGTGGCATGGTGTTGACCGAAGCCGGCCGGCTGCTGCTGGCGCGCACCTCCGGCATCGTGCGGCAGATCGACCAGATCCGCGACGATATCCAGTCGTCCAAGGGGCCGCCGTCGGGCCAGGTCGTGCTTGGCCTCGTTCCAACCGTGAGCTGCGTGCTGTCGGCGCGCTTTGCGCGGCGCTGCGTCGAAAAATTCCCCGGCATCTCGCTGCGCATCGTCGAGAGCTACAGCGGCCATCTCGTCGAATGGCTGCATCGCGGCGAGATGGATCTCGCCATCCTCTACGGCCGCTCCGCCGATCTGCATCTCAACGTGCAGAGTCTCGGCCGCGACAACATCGTCGCGGTCGGCCCGCGCGGCTGCGGCCTCGCGCGCAAGAAGAGCGTCGACATCGGCTGGCTGCTCCGGCAACGGCTGGTGCTGCCCAGTCATTCCCACGGCCTCCGCGCGCTGATCGAGCACGCGGCCGCCCAGCGCAAGATCAAGCTCGACGTCCAGCTCGAGGCGGATTCGTTTCGCGTGCTGACGAGCCTGGTCGAGGAGGGCCTCGGCTTCGCGCTGCTGCCGCCATCGTCGGTCCATGGCGAGGTCGCGGACGGGCGGCTGGAAACCGCGCCGGTATCCAAGCCGATGACACGCGAGCTCATTTTCGCTTCTCCGATCGACCGCCCGGTCTCGACGGCCTCGCTCGCCGTCACGGCGCTGCTGCGCGAGGAAGTCGCGGCCTGCCGCAAGGAAGGCGTCTGGGACATCAAATTGAGTTAGATGCGCTGACGTCGTAGAACAGTCAGGCGCCGCCTTGCCTTCGCATCTGGCGCGAGCTGTCATGCCGAAATTTTATAGCTGCGGTGCGAGCTCTAGGGGCGTTCGGAGCGCGCTCTTTATTCACACTCGGTGTCATTGCCCGCGAAGGCGGGCAATCCAGTATTCCAGAGGCCGCGCGGCTAGAATCGAGAAGCCGCGGCGTACTGGATGCCCCGCCTTCGCGGGGCATGACAGTGGAGATTGAGGAGATCGATTGCCCCAGGGCAGTCGATTAGCAGCCTACCCCGGAATCCTGACCGGCAGCGTCTCGTATCCCTTGATGAAGCTCGAATAGATCCGCTTGGGCTCGCCGACCACCTCGATGCGGTCGAAGCGTTTCAGCATCTCTTCCCAGACGATGCGCAGCTGCAGCTCGGCGAGGCGCATGCCGACGCAGCGGTGGATGCCGAAGCCGAAGGAGAGATGGGTGCGCGGGCGCGGACGGTCGATGATGAAATCGTTCGGCTTGTCGAACATCTCCTCGTCGCGGTTGCCGGAGACGTACCACATCACGACGCGGTCGCCCTTCCTGATGTGCTTGCCGCCGACCTCGGTGTCTTGCAACGCGGTGCGGCGCATATGCGCCAGCGGCGTCTGCCAGCGGATCACTTCGGGCACCATGGAGTCGATCAGCTCCGGATTGGCGCGTAGCCTGTCGTATTGCTCCGGGTTCTCGTTCAGCGCCAGCACCGAGCCGGTCATGGTGTTGCGCGTGGTGTCGTTGCCGCCGACGATGAGCAGGATGATATTGCCCATGAGGTTGTCGGGGTCCATGTGCCGCGTGGCGTCGTTGTGGGCCATCAGCGACAGCAGATCGTTGCGCGGCGCCGAGTTGACGCGCTCGTTCCACAGCTTGGACATGTAGGCGTAGCACTCGTCCATCTCGCGGCGGCGTTCCTCGGCGGAGGCGACGATGCCGCTCTTGGGCAGCGCGGTCGAAACATCCGACCAGCGCGTCAGCTTGCGCCGCTCCTCCCAGGGGAAGTCGAACAGGGTCGCCAGCATCTGCGTCGTCAGCTCGATCGAGACGCGCTCGACGAAATTGAAGGTCTCGTTGCGCGGCAGATTGTCGAGCACCGTCTGCGAGCGCTGGCGGATCAGCTTTGCCAGCTCGTCCAGATGTGTCGGCGTGAACATCGGCGACACCGTCTTGCGCTGCGACGAATGCCTGGGCTGGTCCATCGCGATGAAGCTCGGATAGTCGTAGCCTTCCGGCACGTCGCGGATCGAGATGCCGCCGAGCGTAGAGTCCGAGGAGAAGATGCCGTGATTGGTGTCGACATGCATGATGTCGTTGTACTTCACCACCGACCAGTACGGTTCGATCGGCGCGTTGGTGCAGTAATGCACCGGCTCTTCCTTGCGCAGCCGCTCGAACCACGGCCACAGCGTGTCGTCCTGGAACAGCCGGGGCGCGCCGGGGTGGAATTGGGACAACGGCGTCGCATAGGCCTCCTCGCGGGCCCTGCGCATGCGTTCGGCCTTGTCCACTTTAACCGGCGCTTGGATGTTCATCGTCGTGGCTCCAATTGGTTGTCGGACCTCTCCCGCTTGCGGGAGAGGTCGGCGCGTAGCGGCGGGTGAGGGTTTTCTCCTCTAGGGGATTGTCCCGTTGCGGAGATACCCTCTCCCCAACCCTCTCCCGCAAGCGGGAGAGGGGGCGCAGCATTGTCGTGGCATAGTTCGCAGTTCACGCCGCGATCTTCACCGGCAGCTCTTCCAGACCCTTCACGAAACTCGAATAGACCCGCTTGGGTTCGCCGACCACATCAATATGGTCGAACCGCCTGAGAATTTCTTCCCAAATAATCTTGAGCTGGAGTTCGGCGAGCCTGAGGCCGACGCAGCGGTGGATTCCGAAGCCGAAGGACAGATGCGTGCGCGGGCGGGCGCGGTCAATGATGAAGTCGTAGGGCTTCTCAATCGCCTCCTCGTCGCGGTTACCCGAGACGTACCACATCACGACCTTGTCACCTTTCTTGATCTCTTTGCCCCGGAACTCGAAGTCCGTGAGCGCGGTGCGCCGCATATGCGCCAGCGGCGTCTGCCAGCGGATCACTTCGGGGACGAAACTATCGAGCAGTGCGGGGTTCTCGCGCAGCTTGCGATACTGTTCCGGATGCTGACTCAGCGCGTGGAGCGAGCCCGACATGGTGTTGCGCGTCGTGTCGTTGCCGCCGACGATCAAAAGCACGAGATTGCCGAGGAAGTTCTTGGCGTCCATGTCGCGCGTCGCGGCGCCATGCGCCATCATCGACAACAGATCGCTCTTCGGCGGCTGCGCGATGCGCTCCTTCCACAGCCGCGCGAAATAGCTGGCACATTCGGTCAGCTCGGCCTGACGCTCGTCTTCGGTGGCGACGAGGCCGTCGGGGCCGGGGATGGTGGTGGCGATGTCGGACCAGCGCGTCAGCTTGCGGCGGTCCTCCCAGGGAAAGTCGAACAGCACCGCGAGCATCTGCGTGGTGAGCTCGATCGAGACGCGGTCGACCCAGTCGAACACCTCGCCGCGGGGCAGGTTGTCCAGGCACTCGGCCGAGCGCTTGCGGATGTTGAGGGCGAGATTGTCCAGATGCGTCGGCGTGAACATCGGCGCCACGGTCTTGCGCTGCGCCGCATGGCGCGGCGGATCCATCGAGATGAAGCTCTCGCGGCGCAGGTCCGGATCGATGTCGCGGATGGTGATGCCGCCGAGCGCGGAGGCCGAGGAGAACACCGAATGGTTGGTCTCGATCTCCATGATGTCGTTGTAGCGCGTCACCGACCAGTACGGCCCGAACATCGAGTCCTTGCAATAGTGCACGGGATCTTCCCGGCGCAGCCGATCGAAATACGGCCAGAACGTATCGGTCCTGAACAATTCCGGGTCGCCCGGATCGTACTGCTCCAGCGGCAGTGAGTTGGCGCGCTCGCGCAATGCGTCGAGCTTTGCCGCGCTCTCCATGGTCCCATGCATGACCGCTCTCCCTGGCATGAACCGCGCGTTCTCGTTGAATTCTGCGCTGCGGTATTTGATTTGCAATTACAGCCGGTTGTCTGCGCCGGGGCAAGGGAGAGTTTTGTCACAACCAACCTTTGGGCGTGGCCGGGCGCGTAGCCCGGATGGAGCCAACGGGTCGGCGCAAAGCGCCGCCCGATGACAGGCTCCGCGTAATCCGGGGCCGGCGTCACTTGGGGCAAGATCCCGGATTGCGAAGACGGGATCTCGATCAACGTGACCCGCCGCACACCATTTGTCGTGAAATCGTGCCAGAAACCGACTGGAATCAAGGTAAATCGAACCCCGCCATCTTGGGGACCGACCAAGCTCTGATCTATAGTTTGACCCGATCAAGACCGCATCCCGAGGTTGCCGCCGTGAACGACATGCAATGGACCCCCATCGGCTCCGAGCCCTTACCGCCGCCGCTGCCGCCCACGCGGGTCGATTTCAGCGGTGACCGCTCCGAGTTCCGGAAAATGGTCACCAAGGGGGCCATGCTGGAGCTCGTCACCTTCGGCTTCTACCGGTTCTGGCTCGTCACCGACATCCGTCGTCATCTGTGGGCGAACACCGCGATCGACGGCGATGCCGCCGAATATACCGGCCGTGCCAAGGAGCTGCTGGTCGGCTTCCTGTTCGCGCTCGCGATTCTGGTGCCGATCTATCTCGCCTACTTCCTGATCGGCATCGAGTTCGAGCGCTGGCAGGGTTTTGCCTCGACGCCGCTGTTCATCGGCTTCTACGCCTTCGGCCAGTTCGCGATTTTTCGCGCGCGACGTTACCGGTTGACGCGCACCGTTTGGCGCGGCGTCCGATTCTGGATGGACGGCTCGGGCTGGGCCTATTCGTTCCGCGCCATGGCGTGGGGCTTGCTCGTATTCCTGACGCTCGGCCTGGCGCTGCCCTGGCGCGAGGCCGCGCTCGAACGCTACAAGATGCAGCACACCCATTACGGCGATCTTCGCGGCGATTTCGAGGGCAACGGCTGGACCTTCTTCAAGCGTGGCTGGTGGCTGTGGCTGCTCAGCCCGATCGCGCTGGTGATCTTCCCGCTCGCGCCGTTCTTCTATGCGGAGTTCAAGGCGCGCGAATGGCGCTGGTGGCTCGACGGCATCCGCATCGGCGGCGTCAGCCTGTCCTCGGACCTGCCGCACGATGCCTTCTACGGCCTGTACTGGAAGGTGATCGGCTGGTGGACGCTGCTCTCGATGGTATTCTCCGCCTATCTCGGCGGCTCCGCCTTGCTGGTCGTCCAGCTGAGCGGCGTTCCGGCCGATCAGGTGTTCGGCTCCGACAATGCCGCCAGGAGCATCCCGATGGTGGTGATGATGGTAGCAGGCTATCTCGCGCTGGCGCTTGCGATCAACATCGTCATGCGGGTCTATCTTCAGCGTGATCTCTGGGCCAAGGTGCTGGAGACGGTCAAGGTGCACGACATCGGCGCGGCGTCGGATGTGCAGGGGCGCGGCGTACTTGCCAGTGCGCTCGGCGAAGGTTTTGCTGACGGGCTCGATGTCGCGGGATTCTGAGCTGTGAGTGACGTATTTGCCGAGGCGCCGGCGCAGGCCGCCAAGCCGACCATCTTCTTCGACGGCACGTCGAGCCGCCGGCGGCAGGTGACGCTGACGTTCGCTGATGCGCTCGAGATCCTCGAGGAGGGCGGAACGCCGGTTCGCTGGTCCTATGCCGACATTCGCCGCGCCGACAGTCCGCCGGGAATCCTGCGTCTTGCCTGCATCGCCGCGCCGCCATTGGCGCGGCTGGAAATCCGCGACGCTGTACTCGCGGCGGACGTGACCGTCCGCTGCACCCATCTCGACGAGCACCGAACCTCGCGCCGCGGCGTCGCAAAGATCGTCGGCTGGTCGGTGGCTGCCACCGTCTCCATCGTCTGCGTCGTGCTGTTCGGCGTGCCGCTCGCCGCCGACCGGCTTGCACCGCTGGTGCCGAAACCGATCGAGCGGCGCATCGGCGATGCCTCCGAAGTCCAGGTGAAGACCATCTTCGGCCGCAGCGTGTGCGAAGACCCCGCGGGCAAGGCCGCGTTCACAAAGCTGGTCAACCGCCTGCGCGATGCCGCCGGCCTCGACGACGATTCCATGACAGCGGGCGTGCTGCCAACCGCGGTGCCGAACGCGTTCGCGCTGCCCGGCGGCAAGGTCTACGTGCTGAGGGGCCTGCTCGACAAGGCGCAGAACCCCGACGAGCTCGCCGGCATCCTCGCGCACGAGCTCGGCCATCTCAAGCATTACGACAACATGCGCGGGCTGATCTACAACGGCGGCACCTCATTCCTGATCGGCCTGTTGTTCGGCGACGTCACCGGCTCATCCGCCGTGATCTTTGCCTCGCGCACCGTCGTCGAAGCCTCCTATTCGCGCGAGGCCGAGACTGCTGCCGATACGTTCGCGATCGAGATCATGCACAAGCTCGGCCGCTCGCCGAAGCCTGCTTTTGAGCTGATGTACCGCATCACCGGCAAGGAAGGCGGCTCCACGCTCACGTCGATCCTCGCCAGCCACCCGCTGACCGAGGACCGCCTCGCCCGCATGACCAGGGAAGATCGCCCCGTCAGCGGCCCGCCGCTGCTGACGGACAAGGAATGGCAGTCGCTGAAGGGAATCTGCGGCAGCGGGAAGATCTGAAGGTTGATCGCTGCAACGGCGGAGGTGCGCTCCCTCTCCCGCTTGCGGGAGAGGTGCATTAGAGCGCGCCTACCGCGTCCCGTAAGCGCGGTCGCCGGCATCGCCAAGGCCCGGCAGGATGAACCCGTTCTCGTCGAGACCTTCGTCCACCGCCGCGGTCCAGATCGGCACGTCCGGATGCAAGCCGCGCAGCCGCTCGAGCCCTTCGGGCGCTGCGATCAGGCAGGCGAGGCGGATGTCCCTGGCGCCGCGCTCCTTCAGGCGGTCGATGGCGGCGACGGCCGTGTTGGCGGTGGCGACCACCGGGGTCACCACGATTGCCAGGCGCTCGCCGAGGTCGGACGGCGATTTGAAGAAATACTCCACCGCCGCAAAGCTGTGCGGCTCGCGGTAGAGCCCGATATGGGCGACGCGCGCAGTCGGCACCAGGTCCATCATGCCGTCGACAAAGGTGGTGCCGGCGCGCAGCATCGGCACGAACACCAGCTTCTTGCCGGCGATCTTGGCCGAGTGCATCGTCGCCAGCGGCGTCTCGATCACGGTATCCGCGAGCGGCAAATCGCGCGTCACCTCGTAGCAAAGCAGCATGCCGATCTCCTTGATCAGCTCCCTGAATGACTTTGTGGAGATCGATTTGTCCCGCACCAGCGTCAGCTTGTGCTGCACCAGCGGATGATCGACGATCGTGACGCCTTCCATGATGGGATGCTCTTCTTCTTCCCTTCTCCCCTTGTGGGAGAAGGTGGCGCGAAGCGCCGGATGAGGGGTATCTTTCCGCGTATTCCAATTGAGAGACCCCCGCGGAGAGAGACCCCTCACCCGGCTTCGCTTTTGCGAAGCCACCCTCTCCCATAAGGGGAGAGGGTTTAGAAAACCGTGCCGTCGCTGATCACCTTGAGCGGCGGTGAACCGTCGGGCCGGCGCGCAAACGCAATGGCGCGGCCGGCGGCCCAGGTGCCGCCTTCCAAAATGCTGGCGAGCGGCAATGTCTCGGGCGTGCGGCCGAGCTTGGCGCGAACCAGCTCGGCAAGCTGGTCCAGCAGCGCGACCGTCAGCGCACGCCATTCCACGACAAGCAGCGAGTCCACCGCATGCGCGCGCTCGGCATCCGCGGCGTCGCGCAGGCGCAGCACCTCGTAATCGACGAACAGTCCGCCGTTGCGATATTCCGCAAGTCCCGTCAGGCCGTCGATGTCGGTGACGTCGAGGCCAGCGCGCTGCAGCGGTTCGATCAGCGAATAGCTCAGCCATTGGGACAGCTTGTGCAGCGGCACGAGGCCCGCGGTCGCATCATCCGCCCTAAGCGCCGGATGGCGCCAGCAATCGCCGAGCGGAATCTTTGCAAGCTCCAGCCGCGACGGCCAGATCGGTCCGAGCTGGTTCAGCACCGCCGACAGGATCGCCGGTGCGGCAATGGCGCCGCCCTTCGCCTGCGCCGCGATGTGATCAAACAGCCCGCCCGGCCGCGGTGTATCTTGCAGGCCGAAAATCTCGGCGCGCTCCGCGACCAGCTTGCCCAGACGCCGCAACAGATCCGTGCGCCCCTCGAGCCCGAGCAGCGCATTGGTGTCGCTGACCTGAAAAGCGGAGGTGAGTGCGGCGAGCGGCAGGTGCGCGAGCACGTTCGCATCGGCCCTGAATGGCGAGCCGGCGTCGCGCGAAAAAAGACCGCTCGCAAACATGTCGAGGCTGGCGATCGCAAGCCCCTCGGACCGGCCGATGCCTTGTCTCGTCACTGCGTCGCGATAGCGCCACGCGGCGCCCGCGCCGGCATCGAGCAGCACGCTGACGATGGCGAGGTCGAACTCCGCGCGCGCCCGCGCGGCGCGGTCCGGCCACGAAGCCGCGTCGGCAAGCTTCGCCCAGCGGTCGGCGCCGCCAAGCACAAAATGCCGCCAGCGCGCATGGAATGGAATCTCCAGCGCCGGATAGGCTTTGCGGGTCACCGCGAGCACGGCCTCCGCGACACCATCCATCCGGTCGAGATCGATCGTGAAGTGGCGGAGGCCGCCGGCAAGGCCGATCTCCAGCATCTGCGCGGCCCGCGCGCGCACCGCATCTGCGGTGAGCAGCGAGCGTGCTTGCAATTCCAAAGCCTCCGGCATCGCGCGATCAGTATTTTTCCAGCGAACGCCCGACCACGCCGTCCACGTCCTTCTCGGGCGCGATGTCGGTCGAGTAATAGCCGGCGGCTTTCTTCGCGGCGATCTCGACATAGGCGTCGGCGGGAATCAGCTCCGGCGGGATCGGCACGCGCTCGACGATGTCGATGCCTTGCGAGGTCAGCGCGTCGTATTTCATGTCGCTCATCGACAGGAAGCGGTCGATGCGCTTCAGACCGAGCCAGTGGATCGTATCCGGCATCAATTGCTGGAAGCGGGCATCCTGCACGCCGGCGACGCATTCGGTGCGCTCGAAATAGGCGGCGGCCGCATCGCCGTCCTCCTGGCGCTTGCGCGCGTTGTAGACCAGGAATTTGGTGACCTCGCCGAGCGCGCGGCCTTCCTTGCGATTGTAGACGACGAGCCCGAGCCCGCCTTCCTGCGCGCCGCGCGCGGATTCCTCGATGCCGTGGATGAGATACGGACGGCAGGTGCAGATGTCGGAGCCGAACACATCGGACCCGTTGCACTCGTCATGCACGCGGCAGGTGATCTTGGTGCGATGGTCCGGCAGTTTCGTCACATCGCCGAACATGTAGACGGTGGTACCGCCGATCGGCGGCAAAAACACCTTCATGTCCGGCCGCGTCACCAGCTCGGGGAACATGCCGGCGGTCTGCTCGAACAGCGTGCGCCGCAGCTCGGTCTCGGCGGTGCCGAAGCGCGCCGCAAGCCCCGGCAGGTACCAGACCGGATCGATCGCGATTTTCACGACGGAGACGCTGCCATTGGCATGCACGACCTCGCCGTCGGCGCGTAGCCGTTTTGCGGCCAGCGCCTCGCGGATCTCCGGCAGGTCGAGCCGCGCCCGCGTCACGGCGATGCTCGGGCGGATGTCGGAGCCTTCTGCGATCTCCTTACCGAAATTCTCCGCGACCAGATGCCCCCAGGGATCGAGCGCGACGATCTTGGCGGGATCGCGCCATTGCTCGAACGGTCCGATGGTCGCCGCCGGAAACGTATTGGTGAGGTCGGGCCTGCGAATCGGATCGAGCGCGCCGGCGGACACCGCGAGCGCACGGTACATCGCGTAGGACCCGCCATGGCTGCCGATCACGTTGCGATCCCCGGCGCGCGAGACCGTGCCGATGATCGGTCCGCGGGCGCGCGCGTCAGCGGCGCCCCAGTGGATCGGGAAGGCGGACTTCCGGCCCGGCTCCGGATGCGAAGTCAGGCGGATGTGGTCGGTACGGTTCGCGCGGCTCATGACCAAACTCCCAAAAAGCCAACGGCCCGCCGCTCGGACGGGCCTGGCTCGGTCGCGTTGCCGACGCGGAACATCGGCGACGCAAGCTCAATCCAACATATTGTAGCGGCAAGACGCGACAGACAAGTTAATCGTGCTGCGCGCGCAGGGCCTCCGCTGCCGATGCCGGTCACCAGCCATTGCCATGCCCAGCTGAATGGCGCACGGCACCGGTATACAGGCTATATCTATGTAGTTATTTGTGTTTTTGAAGGGGCCACCGGCCGGCGAGGCCGGCTAGACCAGCTGCCGGTCGCCTCCCGGCGTCCGGATCACCGCGCGAAACGAGGGCGCGGAATCGTGACTGAAGCGGATGCGCGGATCGTCCAGAAAGCCCGCCAGCGACGCGGCGATCGTGTCCGCCTCGGGGTGCCGTATCTCGAATTCCACCAGGGAGCAGCCGAGATCGGCCATGCGCGATGCTGGATGCGGTCCGGCCGGCCACTCGATCACGGTCGGAAACGCGCCGTCGAACGGCATCGAGCCGTCGGGCGGGACGGAGATCAGCCATTCGAGATGGCCGCGCGTCACCGTGATGGCTGGTTTTGCGACATGCGGGATCGTCGCGAGCGCGGACGTGATGTCGGACGTGCTCACGACCCAGGTCATGAGCCGCGGCGAAACCGCGAGCGCCGCGCGCGTCCGTGCATCGTCCAGCGCGAACCAGCGCGGCCGGGTGGGCGCGGGAGCCGACGGGTTCGGCGCGATGACTTCGAGGAACGCTGTCTCGCTCAACCGCAGCAGGTGATTATGCGTGCCCATCAGCGGATGCGCGCCGCCGGCCGGCGGCGCAATGCCGAGCGCGGTCTCGACATAGGCAACGCCCTCGGCAAGGTCGTTCGCGGCGATGGTGATGTGGTCAAGACGAAGCATGGCTAGCGATCCGATTTCTTCTCGAGCTCTTCCAGGCTATGGCCATATCGTGCGACGAGGTTGAATCTGCGCACGGTCGAGCTCGCGCTGACTGTAACCTTTGGTCCATCGAACTGCCATCGCCTGTCCGCGCTCCCTGCAAGTGAGACGGCGTATCGTGCACAAATCGGGCTGCGTCCACACCCTTGCAAACGCGTGACTGGATAAAGCCCATATATTCAGACATATCGACTGGATCGGTTGACCGCCCCGGAGACCCCCATGCCCGCCAGCTACATCGACCCCCGCAACGGAAAGCTCTATGCGCTGGACCAGCCGCGCTGGTGCTCGGACGAGCGCACGCCGCTTCTGGTGGCGCCGGGGGCGGGGATCTCGCGTGAGGACATCGACGGCCGCACGCGCTCGCTCTGGCGCTACCGCGCGGCGCTGCCGGTCGAGATCAAGACTCCGATCACGCTCGGCGAGGGGTGCACGCCGCTGGTGCAGCAGGACTGGGGCGATCTGCGGCCGTTGTTCAAGCTCGAATGGTTCAACCCGACCGGCAGCTTCAAGGACCGCGGCTCGGCCGTGATGCTGTCCTTCCTGCGCCAGATCGGCGTCGATGCCATTCTCGAAGATTCTTCCGGCAATGGCGGCTCGTCGATGGCGGGGTTAGGGGCCGCCGGCGCCATGCGCGTGAAGATTTTGGCGCCGGCCTCGACGTCGCCGGCGAAGATCGCGCAGGTGCGCGCTTACGGCGCCGAGGTGCAGCTCGTCGAGGGCCCGCGCGAGGAGTCAGAGGCCGAGGCGATCCGCCAGTCGCAACAGACCTTCTATGCCAGCCACAATTGGCAGCCGTTCTTCCTCGAAGGCACCAAGTCGCTCGCCTATGAAATCTGGGAAGATCTCGGCTTCCGCGCCCCCGATAACATCATCGTCCCCGTTGGCGCCGGCAGCTCTCTTCTAGGGTGCGCCTTCGGCTTCCGCGAGCTGTTGAGGGCCGGCCAGATCGCGAAGCTGCCGCGGCTGTTCGCGGCGCAGCCACTCAACTGTTCGCCGATCGATGCGAGCTTTCAGGCCGGCGTCGATACGCCTGTCGCGCGCGAGGTCAACAAGACCATCGCCGAAGGCACCGCCATCAAGCACCCGCTGCGCCTGCGCGAGATCATCGCGGCCTTGCGCGAGAGCGGCGGCGGCACCGTCGCGCTCACCGAGGACGAGATCGTCGCCGCCCTGCGGCGACTGGCCCGGCAGGGCCTGTTCGCCGAGCCGACCAGCGCCAGCGCGGCTGCGGCGCTGGACAAACTCTCGGCCACCGGCGCCATCAACGCGACCGACACCACGGTCGCCGTCCTCACCGGCACCGGCCTGAAGGCCGCAACCACCGTCGCCGATCTCGTCCAGTAGGGTCCGATCTGTTGGGCCGTGTTGCGGCGCGGCCGCCGCGGGACGAGGGCGTTGCAGAAGGCCCGGGCATCCGCGTTGCCGCGGAGCCATGCGGCCGCGTTGAACCTTCGGCGCCCGTCGCCAGCCTCATGAAGATCCAGCTCACGCAAAGGGGAGAGTTCCATGACCGCGCAGGATCCGTTTGCAGGTTTCAAGGCAGTCCAGAAGGAAGCCTGGTCGCTGTTCACGCCGATGGAAGTTTTCACGACACCGACCGCCGCCAAGCTCGTCGGTTTTGCCGGCGTTGCCGCCGGCCAACGCCTGCTCGACGTCGGATGCGGCACCGGCGTTGTCGCGATCACGGCGGCGCGCCGCGGTGCGAAGGTCAGGGGTCTCGATCTGTCGCCGGTCCTGATCGAACGCGCCCGCGAGCATGCGCAATTGATGAACCTCGATGTCGACTTCAAGGACGGCGATGCCGAAAGCCTGCCCTATGGCGACAACGAGTTCGACGTGGTGCTCAGCCAGTTCGGCCACATGTTCGCGCCGCGCCCGGACGTCGCGATCGGCGAGATGCTGCGCGTGCTGAAGCCCGGCGGTACCATCGCCTTCTCCACCTGGCCGCCGCATCTGTATGTCGGGCGGATGTTCGCGCTGATCGGCCGCCATCTGCCGCCGCCCGAGGGCGTGGCATCGCCGGTGTTGTGGGGCGATCCGAAGATCGTCGCCGAGCGTCTCGCGGGGAAAGCGAAGGACCTCTCCTTCGAGATGGACATGATGACGCCGTCCGCCCTCAGCCCGCAGCATTTCCGCCGCACCATGGAAACGACGATCGGGCCTTTGATCAAGCTCGTCGCCCAGTACAAGGACGAGCCGGACAAGCTCAAGAGCTTCCGAGCCGAATTCGAGGCGCTGATCTCGGAATATTTCGACCCCGGCCACAATGTGATGCGCCAGCAGTTCCTGATGTCGAAGGCAAGCAAGGTGTGAGGCTGAAGCGATAAGCCGCCGCGATTGCACGTGCTCTTCCTTCTCCCCTTGTGGGAGAAGGTGGCGCGAAGCGCCGGATGAGGGGTCTCTCTCCGCGTACTCAATGAAATTGAGCTTGCGGAGAGAGACCCCTCACCCGTCTCGCCGCTATGCGGCGAGCCACCCTCTCCCACAGGGGGAGAGGGTGCAGCGAGCAAGCGCCTTCACTCCTTCAGATCATTCACCTGCTTGACCCAGCTGCGCACGTCGGCGAGCACCGCGGGCAGCACCGCCTTGACCTCGGCCACGGTCATGCCGGGCTTGATGCGGGGATCGTACAGCAGATTGAGGATGTACTGGTCGTAGACGTCGAAATAGCCCATCGAGACGTTGTCGTTGAACATCGTCCACGGCACGCTCGCGGTGTCGTTGATGGGCCCGAGCGATTGCAACAGCTCCTCATAGGCGCAGTCGAGAAAGACGAAATCGCCGTTGTCGACGGTGAGGATGACGTCGGAATGCTCGATCTCGAAATTGTCGTTCTTGCGGAAGCCGGACAGGCATTGCGGGTCGAGCGAGGTACGGATCTCGCGCGCCTTCTCGGCGCCGTAGAAGCTGGAGATGGTGCGGAAGAGGTCGCGGTCGCGCACCAGCTTCACCCGCACATTGGCCGCTTCGGCGGTCGCGATCATGGCGATATCGAGATGCTGCACGCGATGGGCGATGTCGGCCACGACCTTGGCGAGCTGCGTCTTGCGGTCGGCGCGGTCGCTCTCGGCGTACACGCGCACCGGTCCGTCGAATTTGCGAATGCGGTCGACGCGGCCGGCGAGGTGATATTCGGCGCCGAACGCCGTCTTCAGGAAGCCCTCGACGATCTCTCCGTCGGTAAAATTCTTCTTCTCGGAGCGCTGGCGCGAGGAGACCGCGGGCAACTCGCCCGCCACCGCCGTGGTCGCGGGATCGGGCGCGCATGTGAGCGCGGCGAGCGCCAGCAGGGCGATGCGAAGGGCAGCCGAGGACGGATTGAATGCGCTCATCGTCGTGCGACGCTGCCGTATTCACGTCGCGCGCACAAGGCCGCAGATTCACGCGGCCTGCGGGTTCCCGGCATTGTCTGTAACAAGAGAGTTACAGTGTCGTAGGGTGGGCAAAGGCGCGAAAGCGCCGTGCCCACCATCGCGCCGCAACCGCAGTCAGTGGTGGGCATGCCTCCGGCTTTGCCCACCCTACGGAAGCGTGCGTCAGTTGTTCAGCACCACCACCGTGGTACCGACCGAGACGCGGCCGTAGAGATCGCTGACGTCGTCATTGGTCATGCGGAAGCAGCCCGAGGAGACCGCCTGGCCGATCGTCTCCGGCTCGTTGGAGCCGTGGATGCGGTAGAGTGTCGAGCCCAGATACATCGCGCGCGCGCCGAGCGGATTCTCGACGCCGCCCTTCATGTGGCGCGGCAGGTCCGGCCGGCGGGCCAGCATCTGCGACGGCGGCGTCCAGTCCGGCCATTCCTTCTTGGCGGTGATCCTGTGGACCCCGCCCCAGCGGAAGCCGTCGCGGCCGACGCCGATGCCGTAGCGCAGCGCCTGGCCGTTCTGCAGCACCAGATACAGCCGCCGCTCGCTGGTGTTCACCACGATCGTGCCAGGGGCGTAATTGCCGTTATACATGACGGTGGCGCGGGGGATCGGATTGGCGCCGGAACGGAAGAAGTTCGGTCCGCCGCCCATGATGTCGCGCGAGTCGAACTCTTCGGCGAACGCGCCGCCCGCCATGGCCGACAGCAGTGCGATGGCGGCAATCGGCGCGGCAAAAAACCGGATCATTGTTTCCCCCAGCAAAAAATCGATTCAACAAGGGCCACAGGCCATATTTGCGGGCTTTTCGCAAGCCACGGCCCCGTGAGGGATGCCATGCTTAACGATTGACGTCACCAGATCCGCAACCGCGCCAATTTGACGAAAAGCGTTATCCAAGCCAGCGCATCCTCGCGCGGGGCAGGGCCGCGATGGCCCCTATTGCTTTGACGGGGCCTGCGAACAATGATTGGTCGGATACCTCACTCGAAATCGGCGGTTGCGGGAGCAAGAAGAATGAACGGTGCGGAAAGCCTGGTGCGGACGATGGTCAAGGGCGGGGTGGACATTTGCTTCTCCAACCCGGGAACCTCCGAGATGCATTTTGTCGCAGCGCTCGACCGGGTCCCCGGCATGCGCTGCGTGCTCGGCCTGTTCGAGGGCGTGGTGACGGGCGCGGCCGACGGCTACTATCGCATGAAGGGTACGCCGGCCTCGACCCTGCTGCATCTCGGCCCCGGCCTCGCCAACGGTCTTGCCAACCTGCACAACGCCAAGAAGGCCAATTCCGGCATCGTCAACATCGTCGGTCAGCATGCCGTCTATCACATCGACTACAACGCGCCGCTGACCTCCGACATCGAGGGGTTGGCCCGGCCGATGTCGTCCTGGGTCCGGACCTCGCCGAACTCCAAATCGGTGGCCGCCGACGGCGCCGCCGCGATCGCCGCCGCCAAGAGCGCGCCGGGTCAGATCGCGACCCTGATCCTGCCCGCCGACACCGCCTGGAACGAGGCCGACGGCATCGCCGAGGTTCCGGCCGAGCAGCAGCGCGCGAGCTATTCGCCGCAGGCGGTCGAGCGGGCCGCGAAGATCCTGCACGGTGACGGCGAGGGCACGCTGCTGCTGATGACCGGCAGCGCCCTCAGCGAGCAGGGCCTGGCGCTGGCCGAGCGCATCGCCGCCAAAACCGGCTGCACCGTGATGGGCCCCACCTTCCGCCCCAAGATGGCGCGCGGCCGCGGCCGCTACTCGATCGACCGCATCCATTACGTGATCGAGAACGCGCTGCCGATGCTGGCCAAGTTCCGTCACATCGTGCTGGTCGAGTCTGACGATCCCGTGGCGTTCTTCGCCTATCCGAACAAGCCGAGCATGCTCAAGCCTGAGGGCTGCGACGTCCATCGCATGACCTCCTGGGGCGAGAACTCGGTCGCAGCGCTCGAGGCGCTTGCGGGTGCGGTGAAGGCCAGCGCCAAGGACGTCAAGCCGCATGCCGTGCAGGAGCTGATCAAGCCGACCGGCGAGCTCACCTTCGCCTCGATCGCGCAGGCGATCGCCTGTGCGATCCCCGAGAACGCGATCATGGTCGACGAATCCCTCACCACAGGCCGTGGCTTCTTCCCGCCGACGGCCGCTGCCGCGCCGCACGACTGGCTGCAGAACATGGGCGGCTCGATCGGCTTCTCGACGCCGCTCTCGATCGGCGCTGCGATCGCCTGCCCGGACCGCAAGGTCATCACCATGGTCGGCGACGGCAGCGCGATGTACACGATCCAGTCGCTGTGGACCCAGGCGCGCGAGAACCTTGATATCGTCACCATCGTGTTCGCCAACCGCATCTACCAGATCCTGCGCGGCGAGTTCGACAATGTCGGCGCCGGCGAGCCCGGCCAGCGCGCCAACGACATGCTCCGCCTCGACCGGCCCACGCTGGATTTCGTCGCGCTGGCCAAGGGCATGGGCGTGCCCGGCCGTGCCGTCACCAATGCCGACGAGTTCAACAAGGCGCTGGCCGAAGCCGTCGCCGAGCCGGGGCCGCGGCTGATCGAAGTCCAGATGTAGGGGGTTGATTGAACAAGCTCTCTCCCCACGTCGTCCCGGCGAACGCCGGGACCCACCCCAGGGAGAGGTTTGGCGAAGACTCGGAGTTCGGTACGTGCGCCGTGTACACTCGATAGACCTCGCGGTATGGGTCCCGGCGTTCGCCGGGACGACACCGAACCAGGTGCGCGAGATGGGCCCGGAGGCACGATGCAGACCGAGCTGAACAAGGTAATCGCGGCGCTGCGGGACTTCTACGCCCACGAAGGCTTCCTATTCGAGAAGGACATCGGCGAACGCGCGGTCACGCACCGCTTCGCCGTGCATCTGGAAAAGCAGTTCTCCGGCTGGTCGGTCGACTGCAACTATGACCGGCTCGGCGAGCGCACTCTGCATCTGCCGCACGGCACCATCATCTCGACCGACGACCATCTCGGCAAGTCGATCTACCCTGATGTCGTCGTGCATCAGCGCGAGATCCCGAACAATCTGCTCAGCGTGGAGATCCGCAAGGCAAGCAATCACACCCCGCTGGAGCACGACCAGCACAAGCTGAGGGCGCTGACCGACGTCCACGTCTGGTTTCCCTACTGGGTCGGCCTGCTGCTGGTGCTGGACAAGGACCAGGTGACGATGTCGGAGGTCTATGTCAGCGGCGCCGTCGACGACCCGCTGTCGCGCTGGTTCGCGTTACGGCTCGAGGAGATCGGTCTTGGAGCACGCGCATAGAGACGTGCGGCGTGCGCGATCGCCGCGCACGCCGCGACGTGGTCAGTAGGCGTAGGGCTGCGAGTAGGCGTAGCGCGGGTTGATGCCGCAATAGGCCGATGTGCCGGAGGCGGTCGCCGCACATTGCTGGTAGCTGGCGAACTGGCAGTTGCCGGGATAACCCCAGTTGCGGCCTTGCAGGCAGTATCTGTCGCTTCCGGCCTGGGCCGGGGCCGCCGACAACGACGCGGCGATCAGCGTTGCGAACGATGCAAGCGTGAGGATGGTGCGACGCATTTCGATCTCCTTCATGGTAGGTGGAACGGCCGAGCCTTGGCGTTCCCGTGGCTTGTCTGACGCGGGGTCATGCTGTGTTGGTCTCCCCGGCGCCGGATGCGTTCGAAGCGAGGACCATCGTGACGCAGCCGGCGCCTTGCACTGTGATCTCGGCCACAGTTCGCACACGGGTTCCGACCTATCCTCAGCGAACTTGCACGCCTCGATCCGGTGGGACTAGGCTTGCCTCGTTCGGATCAAGGCATTTGGAGGTTCTCATGCAGAAATCATATTTGCTGGCTGCGGTGGCAGCACTGGCGCTCATGACGCAAACGCCGCATGCCCTGGCCCAAAGCGCGCCGGCCGCCGGCGGAACAGCTGCGCCTGCGGCGACAACCGCTGCGCCGGCAACGACGGCGGCGCCCGCCGCGACCACCGACAGCTCCAGCCAGCCGACCGACTCCAAGAAGAGTGCGTCGAAGAAGCCGGCGAAGAAGAAGATGACGCGGCAGCAGGAAATCGATCGCTCCGTCGACACCGGCACCGTGCCCGCGCGCTATCGCAGTTCGGTGCCCAAGCAGTACCAGCAATATATTCCGTTCGCTAAGCAGTGACGGATCGCATGGCGGCGCGGGACGCTCAGCTTCGCGCCGCCGGTGCTTTCGAAGAACCGGCGCTTCGACGAACGGCCTGCGACCAACCGCCTCTGCCGGGCGGCTTCCGGTCACATCCCCGATGGCGATCTGCGAGCGCAGTGCTAGATTAGGCCGAATCCCGGGGGGAGTGATGAGTGACGACGTGAAGGATGCTGGCCTTGTGGCCATGATCAGCAGCATCCTTGGAGGCAACAAGCGCGCAGACAGTGTTGCACCGCCGCCGCTCACCGAGGGCCCGCCGACCGTGCCGTCGAACGGAGCGGACGCCGTCGCGGCGCCCGTCCCTGAGGCGACGTCGACCGGGCAGGAGGATGCGGTCAACGCTACGCCGGCCACCGTGGAACCGGTCGAGCTGCCTGCGAAAATCGTCACGACCCGGGATGGCAAGCAGTTGTTGCCGGCAGAAGCGATCGCCGATCTCGTGCTTGGCGAGCTCCGCAAGCTGGAGAATTTCCCGGCGACCGGCGCCTCGGTCACGGTCTACGGTTACAGGCACTGGAACGCCATGATCACCTTCGCCCCGTTCTCGACCAATTTCCAGAACGCGACGCGGTTCCGCCAGGCCATGCCTGATCTCGTCTTCAAGCTCCGTCGTTTCGTCGAACTTGAGATATAGTCCAGGGCAATCGGCGGCGCGCGGCGCCGCCACTCCGGACAGTTCGACAGGATCTTTGAATTGAGCGTCGCCTTTACCAAGGAAGAAAGCGCCGAAACCGCGTCCGAGACGCTGTTGCCGGATCGCCCGATCTCGCCGCATCCCAACCTCGTGACGGAAGCAGGGCTGCAGGCGTTGCAGACGCAGCTTCAGCAAGCCCGCGAGGCCTATGAGGCCGCGCAGGCCATTGAGGACGTCAACGAAAAGCGCCGGCAGTCGGCGGTGCCGTTGCGCGACGCCCGCTATCTCACCGAACGGCTGCGCACGGCGCAGCTCGTTCCCGATCCGACCTCGACCGAAACAGTCGCCTTCGGCAGCACCGTGACCTTCAGCCGCACCGACGGCCGCGTGCAGACCTACCGCATCGTCGGCGAGGACGAAGCCGACCCCAAGGCGGGGACGATCTCGTTCGTCGCGCCGGTGGCGCGATCGCTGATGGGGAAGGCGGCGGGTGACGTCGTAGGGACGGGTGCGCAGGAGATCGAGATCCTGTCGATCGGGTAGGGGCGGGGCCGGTATCGGTCTGCCTGAAGCATGATCCGGAAAAGTGCGAAGCGGTTTTCCGGAAAGATCATGCGCAAACGTCAACCCAAAGCGTGACGATGATTCATCCAAATCGCATCGCGCTTTAGGCCTGCGGAAGCGGAACTCCGGTCAGCCTGCCCAATCTTTCGATGAGTGCGTCCTGAAAATCCGGATCGGTCGCCTCACCGGCCGGCTCCTCCCGCCGGAGATGATGCCAGTAGCGCCCGCTGACCAGAGCGGCGGGCTCCTCGCTCACCGCGAGCCAGGCTTGCGTCTGTTGTCCGGTGTGGAGATCGACCGGGGCGCCCGAGCCGCCCATCTTGGTGCGTACCCATCCGGGATCGACGGCGTTGCTCAGGACCTTGGGCCAGCGTCGTGCCAGACCGAACGCGAGCGCGACAACGTGCAGCTTGCTCTCGGCATAGGCCTTGGCCGAATCCCAGGTCCGCTCTGTCCAATCGAGGTCGTCGAGCGAGCCCTCTCCACCGCGGTGCAATCCGCTGCTGAGATACACCAATCGGTCGGGCAGCTCGATCAGGGCCGTCAGCATGTACGGCGCAAGCGTGTTGATCGCCAGGGTTTCGGCATGGCCTTCCGGCGTCGCGCCACGGCTAGGCCGTGTGTAGACACCGGCGTTGTGGATGATCGCATCCATGCGCCCGATCGCGTTGACTTGGTCGGCGATGCTTCTTGCATCTGCGGCACTGCGGAGATCGCCGACCACGATCCCGGCGCAACGCGACGCGAACGCGCCGATACCGGCGGCGCGATCCGCCGACCGCGCGTGCAGCACCACGCGGTGACCTTGATCGACGAGCGATTGCGCCGCTGCCCGGCCGAGGCCGTCCGTGCTGCCGGTGATGAAGATGATCGCCATGCGGTGCTTCTCCGGATGTTTCAGGACGCACTCTACAGCGCCCGCCATCACTTCCGATATTGTTCGTCGCTCACTTTCTCCATCCAGTCGACGTTCTTGCCGCCGGAGGATTCCTGGATGGCAATATGGGTCATCGCCGTCGTCGGCGAGGCGCCATGCCAATGCTTCAGTCCCGGCGGAAACCACACGACGTCGCCCGGCCGGATCTCCTCGATGGTTCCGCCTTCGCGCTGAACCCAACCCAGTCCCGCGGTGACGATGAGTGTCTGTCCGAGCGGATGCGTGTGCCAGGCGGTGCGGGCACCCGGCTCGAACGTGACCTGTCCCGCGCCGACCCGAGCCGGATCAGGGGCCTGGAACAGCGGGTCGATGCGTACCGTGCCGGTGAACCAGTCCTGCGGACCCTTCTGGGACGGGCGCGATCCGTTTCGCTTGATGTCGATGTCCAAGTCCATGGTCATGTGCGTCTCCTGTGCGTCCGACGCGCGCGCCTGCGCGCGGCGAATTCCGATGATAACGGCGGTGCTGCCGCCAATGAGCACGTCCCTGCGCCTGATCACGGCACGTCTCCGCTCAGCGCGGCCGCTTTTCGACGACGTCCTTGATCACCGGCGCCGCGGAGAATGCGTTGGGCCAGCCGGCATAGAAGGCGAGATGGCCGAGCACCTCGCCGGCTTCCTCCCGCGTCAACCCGTTGTCCATCGCGCGGTTCAAATGATAGGTGATCTGCGCGACCTGACCGGTCGCGATGAGAGCGCTCACGGTGACCAGGCTGCGGTCGCGTGGCGCCAGCGCCGGCCTCAGCCAGAGATCGCGAAACAGCACGTCGGTCGTGTACTGGACGAGGCTTGGCGTGATCTGCCCGAACTGCTCGCCGACGCGGGTCGCCCGCTGCTTCTCCGCGGCTTCGTCGAGCGGCAGTTGCGGCCCAGAGGCCGGCGGCAGCTGATCAGCCCCGATGTTGCGGCTCTTGAAGACGTCGCGCGCCGCCGGGATCGCATCCACCGCGTTGGCCCAGCCGGTGTAGAAGGCGAGGTGCGTGATGATCTCCGATATCTCCGCCGGCTTCACCCCGTTGTCGAGCGCGCGTGCGAAATAGTCGGGCAGCTCCACGGTCTGGTTGCGCGCGATCAGCGCCGCGACCGTGACGATGCTGCGGTCTCGCGGCGAAAGACCGGGACGCTTCCAGAGATCGCCGATGACGAACTTTTGCGCGTAGGCTTCGAGCGCCGGCGCAACGGCGCGGATGACTTCCGATGTCGACATGGGATTTGCTCCTTTGACGGCTGCCGTGTCCGCGGCGACCGGGCCGCCGGCGATGAGCCAGAATGACAACAAGGTGGTTGCGAGCGTTCTCATTGCGGATGTCCTTCGACGGTGAACGGGTGCGCCAGCAGCCACCAGGCGACCAGCGCGGCGCAGAGCACGGTGACGGCGCTGGCGAAAAACAAAACGTTCAGCCTTGCTCCGGTGGCGATCAATCCAAGCGCCGGGCTCGCGATCCCCTGGGCCAGGTCGAGAAAGGCGGTGTAGGCGCCCATGGCCAGGCCGCGGTTCTGCACGGGGACGCGGCGCACGGCCTCGACGCCGAAGCCGGGATAGATCAGCGAAAAGCCGAATCCGGTGAGCGCGGCACCGGCCAGCGCCATCTCGGGTCGTGCCGCAAGCCAGATCAGGGCCTGCCCGGCGGCTTCGACCAGGGCACAGAGAAGCGCAACCCTGGCGCCGCCGATCGCATCGGCCAGATGACTGAACAAGACGCGCGCCAAGATGAAAGCGAGGGCATAGGCCGTGTAAGCAAGCCATCCATTGGCCCATCCGCGGCTGGCAAACAGCAAGGCGACGAACGTCGTCACCGCGCCGAAGCCGACGCTGCCGAGGGCCGATCCGAGGCCCGGCACCCATACCGCGCCGAGCACTTTGGCGAACGACAGGCGGACTTGCTGCACCGGCGCCACCGCGGGAAGCTGCACCACGAACAGCAGAGCCAGCAGCGGCGCTGCCGTCGTCGCGAGCGCGATCGCGGCAAAGCCGTAGGCGGCATAAAGCGCTGAGCCTGCGGGGGCGCCGATAGCGAAGGCGGCGAACATCGCCGAACCGACCCAGGCGATGACCTTGCCGGTGTTGCCGCTCTCAACGAGGACCAGCCCCCAGCTGACCGCGGCCGTGATGATGAAGCTCTCGGCGGCGCCGAGCAGGCCGCGGCCCAGCAGCAGAATGGTCACCGAGGCCAGTGGAGCCTCGGTGAAGCCGAGCGAGAGCAGGTAGAACAGCCCGGACGCCGCGGCCGCGATGAGGCCGGCGATGACACCGCGCTTCGCCCCGCTCCTGTCCGAGACGTGGCCGGCCCATGGCCGCGAGACCAGGGATGCCGCGAACTGGCCGCCGGCGACCAGGCCGACCACGAACGTGCCGAACCCCAATCCGTCGTGCACATGAAGCGGAAGCACGGGCATCGCCATGCCGATGACGAGGAAGGCTGCGAAGACGACCGCCATGATCGGCAGCAAATTCGCCGTGACGCGAAGCGAGGCGACGGGCTGCATGGCTGTCACTGGCATGCTGATTCAGGGCTCCTGGTGGCTGCTCCGAACCTAGGACCTTCGCCGTGCCTTGATTAGGTGATAGATTTCGAATGAAGTTATTAGAGTGACTAATCAATGCATCGGGACGACGCGAGCGACCTTCTTGCCTTCCTGGCCGTGGCGCGGGAGCGCAACTTCACGCGCGCGGCGGCGAAGCTGGGCATGACACAGTCCGCGCTGAGCCAGATCATCCGGAATCTGGAGGAGCGGCTGGGTGTCAGGCTGCTCAATCGAACGACGCGGAGCGTCACGCCGACGCAGGCCGGCGAGCGGCTGTTCCAGAGCATCGGCCCCAAGTTCACCGAGATGGACAACGATCTCGCTGCCCTCGGCGAGTTTCGCGAAAAGCCTGCCGGAACCGTGCGGCTGACCGCGACGGAATATGCCGCCAGCGAAATCCTGCTGCCGGCGCTGGGAAAGCTCCTGCCGAAATACCCCGACATCCATGTCGAGATCATCATCGACTATGGGCTCACCAACATCGTCGCGCAGCAGGTCGATGCGGGCATCCGTCCCGGCGAGCTTGTCGCCAAGGACATGATCGCCGTGCGCGTCAGCCCCGATCTCCGGATGGCCGTCGTCGGCTCTCCGTCCTACTTTGCTGGCCGCAAGCGCCCGAAGACGCCGCAGGATCTGACCCAGCATAATTGCCTCAATCTGCGCCTGCCCACGCACGGCGGCAGCCTCTATGCCTGGGAATTCGAGAAGAACGGGCGGGAGCTCAATGTGCGGGTGGAGGGCCAGCTCGTGTTCAACAGCGCGGGGCTTCTCTTGAACGGAGCGTTGAAGGGCCTCGGCCTTGCCTACCTCACCGAGGGACATGTGCAGCCGTATTTGTCAGAGGGACGTCTTGTCCGCGTGCTCTCGGATTGGTGTCCGCCGTTCTCGGGATACCATCTCTACTATGCCAGCCGGCGCCAGCCTTCGCCGGCCTTCTCGCTGCTGGTAGAGGCGCTGCGATACCGCGGCAAGTAGAACGGCAAGTCGAATCGGCAAGTCGAACGGAATGACCCGCGTCCGGCACTTCAGGCGCGCAGAACATGGAGATTTGATCGATTGCATGGGGTGTGCAGGGTGAGACGAGGATTGCAGGAGCAATCCCATTCGCCTAAAGCATGAGCCATGCGTTTCCGTTGTCTTGTCCTGATATCGATGGTCTCCGCCGTGTCCGCGAAACAAAGCCCGATGGTTGGATGAGACGGTTTCTGTCGGGAGCGTTGCCGTTCTACGCGCTGGCTGTACTGGCCATGTGCATGTACCTCGTCCTGTACAGGACGAACCTTTTCGATCTGAACGCCATCGTCCATGGCGCGACAGGGTCGTCATGGTTTCTGGTCTTCATGTTCGTCTGCGTGCTGCTGGAAGCGGTCTTCCCGTATTTCGGCTATTTTCCCGGAACCGCCCTCATCCTGATGTCCGTGGCGCTCAATCCGAAGTCCGCGGATGGCTCCGTCTTTGTCGTGGCGTGGCTCGCCATCATCCTGGGCGCCGTCTTGAGTTACGGACAGGCTCGTTTCTTCAGGCCGTTCCTGCAGCGGGTGGCCTCGAAGGCGGCCCTGCGCCGATGTGAGTCCCTGTTCGACGCCTATGGCGCTTACGCCCGCATCGCCTTGTTCGTTCATCCCAACGCCTGCGCGATGTATTTCACGGCGCTCGGACTTCTCGGCCGCAGCCTGACGCGGGAGCTCGCCTATCTCTGTGTGGGTGCAGCGGCCGCCGTGGGCATTCTGTTCGTGATCGTGACCAGACTGGTGTCGTCGGTAGGCCCCACCGATGACGGCGAATTGCAGGTGCTGCTGGCGGCAGCGCTGGCCGCCATGGGGACGCTTGTTGGTCTCTACGCGGCCTGGCGGCCGGAGCGGGTCGCCTGAAGCTTGCTCCGTCTTACACCTCCGCCGGCGGGCGCCGTGATCGCCTGCGATCGACAGGCTTCAGGACGACGGCGCTGATCTAGCCACACGTTAATAATGCGCCTCTACCCGCCAGGCTTAGTGCAATACGCGAGCGGCTTCTGCTAGCCGGACTTTCTCTCTGAGGCCCTCGAGATCCTGTATTGCCTTAAGCAATCTCACCAAATCGGAAGCTATGTGTGCCAGAGTAGGCCTTTGCGGCTTTGGGGTTCGAGATTTCTGTTTCATCGCGAAACGGCTCCCTGCCAGGACCGGTAAAGATAGGCCGGGATTGGCAAGGACCGTGCCAGGGAAGCGCAACCGGCATTTCAGGCCAGAGAGCGCGCAGGAGGCAAGCGAAAGGGTTATCTGGCCGGTGCCGCTTTCCATCCATACGACTGGCGCGCGATCTGGCCAGTGATGTCGGTGTCCTTTTCGTCAGAGAGGCGCCAGGCCGCCACCCCGAAGCAGACGGTTAGAACCACGGCTGTTGTAAGAAGCAGCATCGATAGAAACTGGCTCACACCTACACCCCCGAATACGACGCATGAGCCAGCCACCATGGAACGTCGATTCGGAAAATGCAGATGCGTTGACCTAGTAGCAGGTATCCCCAAGCTACGCACAATGCGCAATTATCCTTGGTTGCAATTGTTATTCGTTCAAGCCGTTGAGATTGAATCAGGTTCTGATCGACCAGCGGAGTGCCGTTCCATGGTTTGGAAAACAGCGACTCAAGAACGCACGCTCAAACCCGCCCGCGGCCTGGGGGCGAAAGTGCAGGTGGCAGCATTTGGTGCTGGCGCAAACCGCGTTGAGATCGTTGCGGACTTCGCATCCCGCGTTGCCGAAAGAGCGGCCGAAACAAACGATGAAGATCCGATCGTTGCTAGCGCTACGAGCACTACCCCGAAAATTAGGCTGCGCATTTAATCCTCCCTCACTCCATCTCAGCATCGGACGGCGATGTTTCAGCGTCGCTTCGTTTGGCCGCCAAAACGGTTTCGTGCACGCGACCGTGAAGTGTGGATTGCTGTTTTGCTCCGGCCCATGGGCTCTCTAAGCCGGAGCAGAGCCCAGCCGGCCTCAGCCGCCCAGACTGCTCCAAGAACGCGCGCGGCCAGGGCTGCTGTGGACCGATAGCGCTTACAAGTCCGATGACTATTGGGACGAGCCCCGATAGGACAGGTGAGCTGAATGAATGGTCGGAAATGCAGCGGCCCCGGCACCCGTTCGCTGAGGCCGCTTTTATTTGCTCGGTAAGCGGAACGACTTTCCCAATTCCGAGTCGAATCCAAGCTCCCGGCAAGTCCCCAAATCAAAAGCCCCCGTCGGGAGCAAACCTTCCCCAAGGTTGGCGACCTCGGCCCCAAACCGAGGTCGCTTGTCATAAATGTGGAAAAAGGCGTCGGCAAGGCGTGTGCGAGCAACGCAAATCGCGCGCTTCTTGCTTTGAATGCGCCGGTTGCAGTCGCGTGAGAGCGGAATTAAATCAAACCTGATTTCCGTGGCAAAGTGCCTTTAATTCAGTCATTTAAGCTGGAGTGTCGCGGCAGAGACTTTCGGCTGCCGTGCCATGATTGCCGCAGCAG
This sequence comes from Bradyrhizobium sp. IAR9, assembly GCF_013408065.1. NCBI lineage: Bacteria > Pseudomonadati > Pseudomonadota > Alphaproteobacteria > Hyphomicrobiales > Nitrobacteraceae > Bradyrhizobium > Bradyrhizobium sp. IAR9. The sequence goes on along the minus strand of NZ_JACBZW010000006.1, from coordinate 264,701 downwards.
GAAGCTTAAAGGTCATATCAACCGTTTCCAGTAAGCTTTGGGCTTGACCGACGCATAATGCGAGTTCCCATTTAAATCTCCAGTTCGAGATGAGTCGGGATTTGCCGTGGGTATTTACTTGCTCTCGCTCGCGGCGTGCGTTGTCGGGGTTCTTCTATTCATGGCATTCCATCGATAGGGCCGACAACGGACGCAACAGTTACATTGAATCCTCAACCCAAGCCGAAATTAATGATTTTGGCCGGTTGTTTTTGACTGTGCACAGTTGCTCGCGTTCAATTCCAAAGGTGGAGGCGAACGTGTTTTTGAACTGGGTCCTCGTTATTCTTATCGGCGTCAGCGTTGCGGTCCTGATAGCCCACGCGATTGACGCGATGCGCTCCTGACGTGCGCTTCTGGAGATGATCTCTGATGGACCTTGTCGGTACGGGCAGCGCACAGCCCAGCGCGATGAAGTTCTTCAAGATCGATGAACTCCACGGCTCGCTGTCTTAATGAAACCCTGGCCGCAAAGCCGGCATGGAGCCAAGCCATAGATTGCGTGTGCCCAGCTTTGCGCAAACTGTTTCCCCACCAGGCATTGAACTTGTACGCTGACGGCGGCAACGGTCTGCCGAGAATTGCTTCAATTTCCGAGAACGTGAGCCGAATCGTTTGCGCTCCTGTGCGCTGTAGCTCTTCTCGTAGTGGATCGTAAACGGACATAACATTTGGCTCGTCGCGTTGGCCCGTAGGCGTCCCTGCCATGCTCCGGGTATCTGGTGCAGCTGATTGATCGCTCCGCTTCGCCCAGCATGAGTTGGCTCGCATCACCAGATTCAATTGCTCCTGGATCAGCGACGATGGCGCAGCGAGTATCGATTAGTGCACTTTTTGCTCAAGGTCTCTCAGTAGCGAGTGCAGAAAGTCGCTGGCATGGTCATATTGAGCGTTGCCGTTCGTGATTTGACGGACGCGCGGGCTCACCAAGCGACCAACGGTTTCAGAGCGGAGCAGCTCAGCTCTGTCCGAACACTGCAGCAGTAAAGCATCGGGTAAATCTTCCGCAGATCCGAACAGCTTCAAGAGACAATGTTCGCCCTCGGTCTTACGGTCGTGACGCGCCCTCGCAGCATATAAAGCAAACAGCCCACGGAAAGCATCGCGGGAAACGGCAGGTTTTCCCATCGGAACGCCCTTAAAATTAAATCCATAATAAAGGCAAGTCTGAAGCATTGGTGCGGAAAAAGCTAGCGCAAAATTAAATCAACCCGTATCTCGCATTGGGAGATCAGAGGCGGTCCGAAATCAGCCGCCGCAATAGCCGCACCTGGATCCGGCGATCTGCCACCATGTGGACCAAAGCAGCGCGACTTGTGGAGCTGGCTGCTTCGGTAGATCGAGGAGGCGAATTGACGCGTGGTCGATTGAAAATCAACTAACGATACGTCTGGTCGCAGGCACCTGATGGTGGAATAATTCCGACGCTTTCTTGATTGGATTTTGACGTCGGCCGCGAACCGGCTGGCGACCTGGATTTTCATCATGGCCGCGCTTCCTCAGGGCGTTGTGGCGGAATTGCAGCAGGAGAACGCGCGGCTCCTGGCCGAATTGCGCGCCGCACAAGATCGCGAGACCGCCACCGCGGACATCCTCAAAATCATTGCCAGTTCGCCATCGGAGGTAAAGCCGGTATTCGATGCGATCGCGAGGCGCGCCAATGCCTTGCTCGGCGGCTTTTCGACGACCGTATTCCGCTTCATCGACGGCACTGCCCATTTGGCGGCCTTCACGCCGACCAATTCTGCCGCCGATCATGCTTTGCAGCAGATGTTTCCGCGGCCGATTGCCGATTTCGAGAGTTTTGAAAGGACGCGGGCCGGTAAGGTGGTGCCGACCCCCGATACCGAAGCGCTGACAAACGACATCAAATTCATCGCGCGCGCCCGCGGCTTTCGCAGCATGTTGTTCGTTCCGCTCGCGACCGGAGGCGTGGTGATCGGCATGATCAGCGTAACGCGGGTCGAGCCCGGTAACTTCGCTCCGCATCATGTGCAACTTCTGCAGACTTTCGCCGATCAGGCCGTTATCGCCATCGAGAATGCGCGGCTGTTCGATGAGGTGCAGGCGCGCACTGACGACTTGCGGGAATCGCTGCAGCAGCAGACGGCGACCGCCGATGTGTTGAAGGTCATCAGCCGCTCCGCGTTTGATTTGCAAACCGTCCTCGACACGCTCACGGAATCGGCGGCGTGGCTGAGTGGTGCCGACATGGCGGCAATCGTCCGGCAGGACGCCGACGGCTACTATCATGCAACTCGGTACAATTTCTCGCCCGAGTGGGCCGAGGTCTCGGCGGGCATTCGACTCAATGCTGGACGCGGCAGCGTCGTTGGGCGCGTCCTGCTGTCCGGCAAGGCTGTCCAGATCCAGGATGTCGTGGCCGATCCCGAATACGCTTATCCCGAGCAGCAGAGGGCCGGCGGTTACCGGACCCTCCTGGGCGTACCTTTGCTTCGATCCGGAGAAACGATCGGCGTGCTGTTCCTGGGTCGCAAGGCCGTGAACTCGTTCACGGACAAGCAGATCGACCTGGTCTCCACTTTCGCCGATCAGGCCGTGATCGCGATTGAGAATGTCCGGCTGTTCGATGAGGTCCAAGCGAAGACCCGCGATCTCGCCGAATCGCTCCAGCAGCAGACCGCAACTGCAGACGTGCTGAAGGTGATCAGCCGCTCGACCTTCGATCTGCAGACCGTGCTCAACACGCTGGTCGATTCGGCGGCACGGCTGTGCGAAGCGGAGATGGCGTTCATCATGCGTCGCGAGGGCGATGAATACCAGGCCGGAGCAGCGGTGGGGTTTTCCGAGGAATACATCGCGTTCCTGCAGGGTCACCCGATTACGCCCGGCCGGAGCACGGTTACAGGCCGGGCCGTACTCGAGCGCCGCCCGGTGCAGATCCTCGATGTCGCTGCCGACCCCGAATACGGACTGCGCGAGTCGACGACCATGGCTGGTCAGCGCACGGCGCTCGGTGTTCCCCTCATGCGCGAAAATGAGCCGATCGGCGCGCTCGTGATCGCTCGCAAGCGCGTGCAGCCCTTCACGGAAAAACAGATCGAGCTGGTCGCCACATTTGCCGACCAGGCCGTGATCGCCATCGAGAATGCGCGGTTGCTCAAGGAGTTGCGCCAACGCAGTGAGGATCTCAGCGAGTCGCTGCGCCAGCAGACCGCAACGGCCGACGTACTCAAGGTAATCAGCCGTTCGGCGTTCGACTTGCCCAATGTTCTCGAAACGCTTGTCAGTTCGGCCGCACGGCTCTGCGGCGACCCCAGAGCGGCGATCTATCTCATTCGCGATGGTCTGCTGCACCTGGAGGCCGCCCATAACAACCCACCGGAATGGGTCGCGCTACGCAAGAGCCAACCGCTTGCGCCGAGCCGCGACACGCCGAGCGGCCGGGCTGCGCTCACTGGCCGGGTCGACCATGTCGCCGATCTCATGAAAGACCCCGACTTCTCGCGGCATGACCTCGCGAGAATCGGCGGCTATCGCGCGACCCTCAACATACCTCTGGTACGCGAGGGCGCCGCGATCGGGGTGCTCAGTCTGGCGCGACCGGAGCCGGGCCCGTTTACCCCGCGACAGATTGAGATCGTGCAGACCTTTGCCGACCAGGCCGTGATCGCCATCGAGAATGTACGGCTGTTCGAACAATTGCAGACCAGAACGCGGGACCTGTCCGAGGCACTGACGTACCAGACCGGCAGCGCCAATATCTTGCGGGTTATCGCTTCCTCGCCGACCGAAGTCGGTCCAGTGCTCAAGGCGATCGTGGAAAGCGCATGCGGACTTTGCGAGGCATATGATGCGCTGGTCGTTCTGAGGGATGGCGACGACATCGTGATCCAGGCCCATCATGGACAAGTTCCCGTGGTGTGGAGCCGGCGGGCGATCAGTGTCAAATCGCCCACCGGCCGGGCGATTATCGATCGTCGCACCGTTCAAGTGCGCGACTTGCTTGGGCCCGATGGAGAGGAATACCCGATAGGACGCGAATATGCGGTTCGCTCCAACGTTCGGACTGTTTTGAGTGTGCCGCTCTTGCGCGAAGGCGAGAGCATGGGGGCGATCGTACTGCGTCGCATGGAGGTACGCCCATTCGACGACAAGCAGATCACCCTGCTTCAGACTTTTGCTGATCAAGCTGTCATCGCCATCGGCAACGTGCGTCTGTTCGAGCAGTTGAACGAATCGTTGGAGCGGCAGACGGCAACGTCGGAGGTGCTGGAGATCATAAGCGCTTCATCGGGCGCATTGACTCCGGTGTTCGACAAGATGCTGGAGAACGCGACGCGAATTTGCGGCGCCGGCTTCGGCACCATGAATCTCTATGAGGACGGCGGCTTTCGCACGGTCGCATTGCATAACGCGCCACAGGCTTATGTTGATACCCGGCTGTACCAGAGCATCCGCCCACATCCGGCGAGCGGGCTCGGCACCGTCGAGAAAACCCATCAGACGGTTCATATCGACGATATCAGGACTCAGCCGCCCTATGTCGAAGGCAACCCGAACGTTCGCGCGCTTGCCGACCTTGCCGGCGCAAGGACGCTCGTCATCGTGCCGATGCTCAGGGAAGATGAGCTGATCGGGACCATCACGATCTTTCGCCAGGAAGTGAAACCCTTCACAGACAAGCAGATCGAGCTCGTGTCCAATTTCGCGCACCAGGGCGTGATCGCGATCGAGAATGCACGCCTGCTGAACGAGCTGCGCGAGCGCACTATGGAACTGTCGCAATCGCTCGAGGAATTGCGAAATGCGCAGGATCGGTTGATCCAGACCGAGAAGCTTGCCTCGCTCGGGCAACTCACCGCCGGCATTGCGCATGAGATCAAGAACCCGCTCAATTTCGTCAACAATTTCGCTGCGCTTTCCTCCGAACTCATCGACGAACTCGGCGACGCGCTGCGCTCGGCCGGGCTCGGCGAGGCAGCAAGGCTGGACATCGACGCGCTGATACACATGCTGCAAGGCAACCTGGAAAAGATCGTGCAGCACGGAACGCGCGCCGATTCCATTGTCAAGAATATGCTTCTGCACTCTCGCGAAGGGTCTGGCGAACGCCGCGCGGCCGATATCAACGCCATCCTCGAGGAAAGCCTCAACCTTGCTTATCACGGAGCGCGCGCCGAGAAAGCAGGCTTCAATATCACGCTTGAAAGGGACCTCGATCCGTCTGCGGGCGCGCTCGATCTGTATCCGCAGGAAATCACGCGGGTGTTCCTCAATCTCGTTTCAAATGGCTTCTACGCGGCGAGCAAACAAAAGGACGCCGCCGGCGACGGCTTCGAGCCAAGGCTGCGCGCGACGACCACAAACCTCGGCGGCGCCGTCGAGATCCGGATTCGCGACAATGGCGCCGGCATCCCGGCCGACGTGAGAGAGAAGATATTCAACCCATTCTTCACGACCAAGCCCGCAGGCGAAGGAACTGGCCTTGGCCTTTCAATCTGCCACGACATCATCGTGAAACAGCACGGCGGCAGCATCGAGGTCGATACCGAGCCCGGCGATTATACGGAGTTCATCATCAGGCTGCCGCGTAGGCTGGCGGCGCCATTGCAGACCGGAGGCAGAAGTTGAGCGTCTTCATAATGGTGGTTGACGACGAGCCCGATGTAGAGGTGCTGTTCCGCCAGCAGTTTCGGCGCGATCTGCGCTGCGGTCGTTTTCGCATGGAATTTGTACCGTCGGCACCGCTGGCGTTGCAGCGCGCGGCCGAGACAGAGGATGCAACCCTGATTCTGATCCTGTCCGACATCAACATGCCCGGAATGAGCGGGCTGGAGCTGCTGCCTATCGTGCGCTCGGCCCGCCCCGATGTACCGGTCATCATGATCACGGCCTATGGTGACGCCGAGACCAGGCGCAAGGCGCTGGCGAACGGCGCAGCCGACCTGTTGACCAAGCCAATCGACTTCGCGGCGCTTCGCCAGGAGATCGATGCGAGGCTTGAGCAGGTCGCATGACCGCAAGCATTGTTGATGACAACCGGAACGAGGCGAAGTGAAATTATCGTAGGCATCAATTCAAGCGAAACTAGGCATCCTGCGTCACTGCTCACTGCAAACACCGGAGGTCGAAAATGAAGACGCTCTTGGTCCCACTTCAGAATATTCCGATGATGACATCCACGCTCGATGTCGCCGTACGCCTTGCGCAACGTACCGGCGCCTATATCGAAGGCTTTCCGCTCCGGTTCGGCATCCCGCAATATCTAGCCGCGGAATTGGCCACCGGCATTCTGTTAGATACGTATGAAGTGAAGAGCGAAGCCGAATTGAACGACATGCGCGACTTTTTCGAAGCATTCATGCTGAAGCACGATGTTCCTCGATCCCCTGCCGGATCGGGTCGACCGTGCTTCGGCTGGCTGGAGACCGCGCCTGAGGGCGAAGACTTTGTCGGAAGTTACGGGCGCGCCTTCGACCTGATCGTGATGGCAAGGTCTGACATTGATGCTGCGGGCCCTCACCGTCGCGCGATTGAGTCCGCGCTGTTCGAGAGCGGCAGGCCCGTTCTACTTGTGCCATCGAATGCACCGAGAAGCGTCGCAACAAACATCATGATCCACTGGAACGGGAGTACCGAGCAAGCTCGGGCCAACGCATTTGCCATGCCGTTGCTTCGTCTGGCCGAAAGGGTATCGGTCCTAACCGTCGTTGGCGGCCAAGCGGTACCAGGACCGTCTGCCGATCAGATCCTCCAGCAACTGCGGTACAATGACATTGCAGCGCAGGCGAGAACGGTTGAACTGGAGAATCGTGATACCGGACAGGCAGTGCTCGATGCCTGCAGAGCTGAAGGCTGCGACCTCTTGATCAAGGGAGCCTTCACCCGCACCCGGTTGCGGCAAATGATATTCGGCGGGGCGACCAGCTATATCATGGAGCATGCGCAGCTGCCTGTCCTGATGGCTCATTAGAACGCGCGCCTCTCTTCAGATCATGCCGTCCTGCTCCTGTCTTGCCTGACGAGCCAAACCAGGGTTCGGTAAAGGCGCAACCCATTGATCCGGCTGGGGCCGGCTACTGTGCATGGGGTTGTTTTCGACATTTTTGATACCGACGGTCCCGACAGCCGTGAGGCTTGGGCGATCGTCCGCATCCGGCTGGGTTCAGGAAACGAATGGTGGGCGCACAAGGGATCGAACCTTGGACCTCTCCCGTGTGAAGGCTGCGGGTCGATGTTAATTCTATAGTATTATCAAAGTGTTATGGGGGGCGTGCATTTGCGCGCACGGCGTTTGCACCGTGAAAGAAGCGGGCATGTGCCGTGCTCTTATCGATCGCTACAGCCATACTCAGGCGAGCTGGGAAGCGAGGCAGGCGGATCGGCTGCCGGTGCCGAAGACGGCCACGACCAGGGGCATCATTGCGTCGCCAAGCACCGCCGAGATAGCATATGTCGAGGGGGACCGGTTCATGTCGTACAAGAAGCCATCGTTGTCGGAGCTGATGAACGAAAGCGACGTAGAGCAGAAGTTCATCTTTCCGCTCCTCGTTGCCGAGAAACCGTACGGCTTTCAATTTCCGAGCGAAAATATCGTCACAAAGCAAAATGTTCGAAAGCACGTCATCGATAAGGGGAAGGCGCAGAAGAGCTATTTTCCGGACTATTTGGTCGTTAAGGCGAGCCTGCCGCTTCTGGTAGTCGAAGCGAAAGAGCGCGGGGACAACCTCGACGCAGCGTTTCGCGAGGCGCGACTATACGCGGCCGAGATGAACTCCATGTTCCCATCGGGCTTGAACCCGCTCACCAGAGTGATCGCCACGAACGGCGACGAGTTGTGGGCCGGCCACTTCGATCAGGGAACTCCGGTCCATTCGCTGAGCTACGCAGACATAGACCCATACTCCGAGAAGTTTTCCGATCTTCAAACGTTCATGGGGTGGGACGCGCTCAACGCCGAGTTCACAAGGCTCAGTGCCCTCATAAAGCCAACGCGCTATTGGAAGCCGCGACGACTTGTTGGCGGCGCATCTATCCAAGATGACGTCGTCGGGTTGAACTCCTTTGGAGCGACAATATCGGCTGATTTTGCTCACGTGTTTAATCCGGTGCGACGCGAAGACCGTGCATATGTCGCGAAGGAAGGTTACGTGCCTTCGGTTCGTCGAGATAGGTACGTTGAGCCTATCGACAAGGTGATGCGCGCCTCCAGTCCTCGGTCACAAGCTGAAGCTCAGCTCATCGATACTGGCGCACCAAACGAGATCAACAACGCATTCGGAAAACAACGTCAACTTGAGCATCAGGTCCTTTTGATCGTTGGCGGAGCCGGTGCAGGCAAGACGACTTTTATTGATCGCCTCCAAGAAGTTTCGCTAAGCAAAGATGTGAGGGAGGGCACAGTATGGGTTCACATAAACATGAACCCGGCGCCAATTTCCCCAAATGAAGTCTATGATTTTTTGCGGCGGGAAATCGTAACTGGTCTTCGTACCGCATACTCAGACCTGGATTTTGATGACTTCACGACGCTGCAGTCAATCTACAGCGTCGAAGCCAACCGATTTAAAAAGGGCCTCGGAAAGCTCCTCGAAGGTGATCCATCAAAATATAACGACGAGCTGTACAAGGTTCTCAAAGAGGCCGACACCAATCTGCACACGAAAGCCATCTGCCATTGCCGTCATTTGGGCAATGAACGCAACAAGCTGGTCGTTCTGGTGCTGGACAACTGCGACAAGCGCACTCTGAGCGAGCAATTGTTGATGTTCGAAGCTGCGCAATGGGTCCAGAAGGAATTTCGGGCCTTAGTGGTTCTGCCGCTGCGCGACGAGACCTACGACAATTTCCGAGATCGGCCTCCCTTGGATACAGCGCAGAAGGATCTCGTCTTCCGCATTGAGTCGCCGCCGTTTCATCATGTGCTCGTTACGCGCATACAGCTCGCGCTAAACCAATTGGCAAAAAGCGCGCCTAAGTCTCTTAAGTTTGATCTGCCGAACGGATTTAAGGTCGAGTATGCAGCAGCGGATCAGGCCTACTATCTCACCTCAATCGTCAGGTCGATCTTCGAATATGATTATCAGATACGCCGGATGCTCGACGGGCTGTCGGGCCGCAATTTGCGCCTTGCGTTCGAACTGTTTCAAGAGTTCTGTAGCAGCGGCCATATTTCCGAAGACCACATAGTCAACATCCGACAACGCCAGGGCGATTATACGCTCCCTCTAAGTGTCGTTCTCACCATCCTGCTGCGTAAGAGCTTCCGTTTCTACGACAGTGATCGTGGCCACCTAAAGAACCTATGCGATGCCGACATTAAGGACGCCCGGCCCTCCTATTTCACCCGGCTAATGCTTTTGCGATGGTTGGATACTAAATTTCCCGAGGCAGGCCCGACTGGACTGAAGGGTTACCATCCATTGCGGACACTAATAAAGGAACTTACCTCGTACGGTCTCGAGCCATTGGTGATCCGGCGCGAGGTGGAATACCTCGCCAAGGCCAAGTGCATAGTCACTGAAGATTTTCGGACTGAGAAAATCGGCGAGGATGATTTGCTGAGGTTGGCTCCTGCCGGTTTCGTTCACCTCGAACTCGTCGGGAACGCCTACTATTGGGGCGCCATAGCTGAGGATACATGGTTTGACAACGACCTTTCAGCGAAGAACATAGCAGAGCGCATCGGCGACATTGCCCGTCAGTATGACGCGGACACAGTTCTATACAATGCTCGGGATGTCGTGGCTTACCTTGAGACACATCGCGCCAAAGCTGCCAAGTTGACGACTGCTGTGGTCGAAGGAGATCAATTCGAGCGCCTGACGGATTTGTCTACCGCTCGACTGGGCATTCAGAAGATGCAACGCAGCCTGACGACCGGAGCGTGGTCGGATGTTTTTGACAAATATCCTGCCGGCCTCGTGACGAAGGGACAGATCGTTAACCTTCAACCGTACGGGTTGTTTGTCGAAATGTCGCCCGGCGTGACTGGCTTGCTTCATGTTTCGAAGCTGCCGAGGAACTACAAAAATAATGAAAAATTCGACATTGGCGCGGAAATCGACGTCAAAATCGTCTCAACAGACCCTCCAAGGCGGCGAATGGAGCTGGCCTATGTTGCACCAGCGGGTTGACACCCTGGCTCCGAGGTGCTTGAACGCCCCCACGAAATGCACCCCATGTCGTCCGTTTTGGCGTCGGCAGTAGGAGGGGCTGGAGGGCCACACTGACGTGTGGCTCTTTTTATTTGTACTGCAATCTAGCGTTGCTCAAAGCCTCTTGTGACGAGCACCGCTACGCCGTTCGACGCGCTCGCCACGCTTCATATGCCCGCTCGCCCGCCGCCCGCTCCGCCTTCTTCAGCGTCTTCGCTCGGCGATGGGTCAAAGCAACCGGCGTCTTCATCCAATCGGCAGCGAGCCAATCGGGGAAGGTCGGCAGCGTGTTGATGGCGGCGATCAGCGGTGGTTGCGGCACGCTGGTATAGAGGCGGCTCATGTCGTCGGCCGCGTGCCCCATGATCTGATCCTTAATGTGCGGATGCACCCCGTTGACGACTAGCTGGGTCGAGACCGAGTGCCGAGCGGTGTACGGGGCCACGTCGAAGACAAGGGTCCGCAGCCGGGCGGCGGCGATAGCCTTCTTCATCTGGCCGCCGTTGTCGTCGTAGACGGTGAAGGGAGCGCTCTCCCACGTGCGGACCAACTTACCGGGCCGGTTCTCGACCATGTCGGTCAGCAAGGGAACGATGGCCTCATGGATTGGGACGCCGCGCGGCTCGCCGATCTTGGACTTCGTGATCGTGATCCACCGGCCGGGCACGTTGACCTGGGAGGTCTCCATCACGAAAAGCTCGATGGGGCGCAATCCGGTATAGAACAGGATCGTCATGATGATCTGGTTAGCGACGCCCAATCCTTGGATGAAGCCCCAGCCGGTGGCGTAATCGACTGGATAGGAGCCGACGCGCTTCGCCTTAATCGAGACGACGTTCGTTCCCTTCGGCTTCTTCGCGCGCACCCATAGCTTCGGTGTCGCCCACTCGGCGCGGCAGGCGTTGCGCCAGATCGCGATGAATGGAGTCCATAGCTGGCGGTTGATCGTGTCATATTGGCAGTTGGGATAGAGAGTCTTCGCGATCCCGTTCATCTTATCTTGGGTGATGTCCTTCAATAGGACGCCGTTCAATTCCTTCATCAGGCCGGACCACTGGCGTGTTTCTTCGTCGAACGTCCCCAGGAAGCGAGGCGAGCCGCCGTTATCGAGGTAGGACTCGACGGCCTCATGGAATGTCACCACGGACTGCTTGCCGTGGACGACCTCGGTGAGCAGCTTGCCCTCGCGCTTTATGCGGAGAGCTTCGGCCGTTTTTTTGTCAGTCGTTTTTGTAGACTCGTGGACCTCTTGCCCTTTGTCGTCCGTGCCCCGGATGATCCAGTTCGATTTGCCTGGGGTTCGTTGCCAGAGATAGAGTCGCATGATTTCATTCCACGCCAGATAGTGAGGATGTCCGCTTCTTCGAAGCGGTAGTCGCGTCCGACGCGAGCCGCGCCGGGGAGATGCTTCGCCACCAAACAGTAGAGCGTCTTACGCGACACGCGCAGGCGCACCATGACTTCGGCCGAGGTCGAGATGGTGCCGAGCGGCACGTTGTCGTTGGCGGCCTTCATGCCCGCTTGCGCCTGATCTCGACGACGACGCCGCTCATGCGCTTGGCCTGCTTCGCTGCGATGATCACGCGACGCTCTTCGGCAAACTCGGGATCGGTGGCGCGGAGACGAAGTTCGTCTCGGAATGCGACCTTGTGTGTCACGTCGCTGGGGTGCTCTAGGGAAGTGCTCGAAGTCGGGGTCATTTGGATATTCAGGGTCGGTCGACGGATGATCCGGTTTTAAGCCGGTTATTCGCCGGGGGCAAGAGGTTGGTATGAACCCGGAATCGTTGGGATTTTCGGGCTCGTACCGGGGCGATTTAGGCGACGGCGTCTACTTTGAGGGTGCCGGAAACGCCGCGCACGGCCGCGATCACGGCGTCGATCCGCATGTCGATCTCGAAGGCGCGGAAGCGAGCATCGAGCAGGGCAAGCGCGACCGAGTCGAGGGTCGGCTTCGCGTTGCGCGATCTGCACGCTTCGACCATGCGCTCGGTCGTGATGTCTTGGATGTCAGTGTGCGACATGGGTCGGAGCTTCCTGCAAGAGTGAATGTTGGTCGGGGTGGATCGTCGGCCGTTCTTTTCGCTTCGCTTTGAAGCGCACCGGCCGGATCGCGGTCGGGTCGCGCAGGAATGGGAAGCGTTCGTGGATGCCGGTGACGATCTCGATCAGAGCCGTCACCGTCTGCGGCATGGTCAAGCCGAGCTTGTCGGCGATGGGCTGAAGCTCCGCGCGGACTTCGTCGGGCAGAACTTTCGCGCGAGGCACCGCGACGAAGTCCCACCCCAGGAAGCCGAGCACCGCTTCGAGTGATTCGAGGCCCGGCTTGTTCTTGCGCCGCCACGCCTTGATCGACGCGCGGCGAACGCCTGAGCCTTCCTCGGTCTCGTCATAGGTGACACGGAGCCGCGCCATCTCTGCGAAGACGAGCTTCACATGAGGGCCGACGCGGTCCGGCATCGTGACGGTGCGTCGGTTCGCGCGGTCGCGAGTGCGACTACTCATGCTTCGGCCCCGACGCGAGATCGGTCGCGATGTTCATCATAGCGATGACGCCGGTCAGATGTTCGTCGTCCGCCTTGAACAAGATGCGACGATTGCGCTGATCGGGATGGAGCGCGATGCTGCTCGCACGGAACGAGTTGAGCATCGTCTTCATGAACATGCCGTTGATGCCGAAGGCAACGATCTCTCCGTTGATGGTCGCCTCGACAACGTCAACACTGCCGCCGGTCGTGCTGCCCACCGCGATCACGAAACCGTCGTCCGAACCGGCGCACTGCAAGCGATGGCCCAATTCCTTCGACGCGAAGGTTTCGAGAAGAGCGACGGTGCTCGCGCAAGACTCACGACTGACGACGACGCTCTCGGCCGCCGGGTTCGAGACGAGAGGCAGGTAGTTCGGATAGGTGCCGACCAACAGCGAAGAGCAGAACCGAGTCGCGTCGGTGTAGAAGAAGATCGAGTTGGCGTTGACGACGACGTTCACAACGTCGGCGCTGCGGAAGAGTCGCAACACGGAGTTGACCGTCTCGGCGGACAAGATAACGCCGGGGCGGTTGTCGTTCATCGGCATGTCGTCGGCACCGTCCGGCGCAGGGACGGTCGCCTTGAACAGGATCGTGCCGGTGGTGCCAACGGCGGCGAGCCGCTTGCCGTCATCTGCGACGTGAAGGAAGACGCCCTGCATGGGCGAGTTCGGCACGGTCGAAAGCGCTTGGGCGGTATGGCCGAGCAGCCGAACGAGATCGGAGCCTTCGAGCGCGAACTGTGCGCCGTCCATGGCGTAGTCGCGAGCAGGCCAGTCTACGGCGGCGAGCGTCGGGAAGGTGGTCCGCGACCGGCCTGCCTTGGCGATCAGTTCGTACTTCGCCGTGTCCATGGTGAACGTGACATCGACGCCCTTGGGCAGACGATCCACGACGGACTTCAGCTTCGTTGCATCGACGGTCGTCGCGCCGTTGGCCTCGACCTCGCATGCGCCGGTCGCCTCGACCATCATCTCGAAGTCGGTCGTGGCGATGGAGATCGTGCCATCTTGCACAATGATGCGCGCGTTGTTCGCGATCACAGCGGGCGAGTTCTTCGGTGCGCTGGATACGCCGCGCGTTACAATGTCGGCGAGAGTGTCACGGTTGATCTTGAACTTCACAGAAGGCTCCCTTGCTTGGTCGTGTGAAAGTGTCGCTCGCTGCCGACGTGCGCCTTGCAGTCGTCAATGGACGGAAATTTCGGATGGGTGAAGAGACGCAGCAGATGCATGGCGTCGTCGTGCAGACCGGCGCGGATCACCGCGTCGATCTCGTCACGGATCGCAACGGCATCGAGCGTCGCGAGATGGCGGCGTGCGATCATCGAATCGCCAACGGTCAACGCGGCGTGTGCGCGCAGAAGCGCGAGCTTGTCGGTCGGCGAGGGCTCACGCATCATTTGCGGGAGCCTTCGAGTGATCGACCGCTTCGTACAGGTTGAGCGGCAGCAGGTAGGGGTTGGGAAATTTCACCGGGCCGTCGAGCGCGCGGAGCTTGAACGGACGCCGCTCTTCGAGCGCGCTCTTCAGCGCGGCGCTCATTCCGTTCGACCATCCCCGATCCGTGTAGAAGACCGAGTATTCGGCGACGGAGCGCCAAGCGAGACCGAGCGCGATCCCCAACGCGCGCTCGTCCGGCTTCGTGTCGTCGAGGACTTGAGTGAGAAGAAGGTGCGATGCCTGGGCGCTCTCGCCGCGCAGGGCGCAATCCTTCAGACAACGCCGCGCATAGGAGACATTGTCGTTAACCGCCCCAGCGTAGGGCGACTCCAAAACTACTAATTTGATGATTTGCATGGTCCGTTGCCTCTCCCGAGCAGCAACGGACCATATGGGTATCTATCCGTTAAGTCAACGGATAGCGACGGATGGGAACGGACAAAACAATCAGATTAATTCACAAGAACCGATAATTCGTTCGAGCGCCTTTACTTTCGCCCTGGGGAGATCGGCATCGGTTTCGCCGTTCAGGCAGCGCACGATGATCTTGTCAGTGGTGATCGCGACGATCTGGCGAATCGCAACGCGGTCATCCGTCTGCCTCACAACAGCGAAGCCCCCGTGAACCACCGGCGTGTTCGCGCTCACGATGGCGACCTCACCCATGCGGTAGCGCGGAGCCATGCAATCATCGGGAACAGTGATGGCATACACGTCTCGGCTTGCCGTGAGTGGCGAGGTCCACGAAGCTTTACGCTCTGAGGCCAATGGAAAGAAGCCATCGGGATCGGGCAGGCCGATGCGGAACAGCGGGATTGTGCCCGTTGCCATTGGAGGGGTCTCCACCGCGAGAAGGTTGGACGGTGGAAGCGCGCTCGTTTTCGGGGTGTTCTGCGTGCCGAAGAAATAGTCGGCGTCGGTATCTAAAACTTGTCCGAGCTTCGCCAACGATTCGCGCGTCGGGTTTAGTGACTTACCGGAAAGAAGATCGTTAACGTAGCTTAGTCCTAGACCGGCCCGGCGTGACGCTTCGTTTTTAGAGACCCCCGCCGCGTTCACGCGCTCTTCGACGCGGGTCTTTATAGTTTCGAGCGCCGGGTGCGCCTTTGTGCGCTTATCGTCTGCTCGCGACTTCATGCTTCCCAACCCTTTGCGCCCACTAATGATCGCCATTTCGAATAACCCTTTTCTAAACAATTGGATGGGGGTTCGCTACTCGAACACTTATTTCCCTGCCTCATGTCCAGCAACGGACGGTCCGCTGATTTCTGTTCTACGTCCGTTGCCATCCGTTGACATCCTTGGGTCCGTCCGTTAGATAAAGTTCAACGGTTTCACGGAAAAGTTGCCAGCTGATTCGGCTTTAAACCGGAGTGGCGACGGATGTCAAGCGGTATCGACGGATGGATTTGGCTCACGAAACGAAGGAAGCGCTGGCCGAGCGGGTCGGCGTGCTCGAACGTAAATTCGATGATCTGCGCAAATCCATGCTCGCGTCCGCCGCTCTTCCGGCGAACTGGCGGCTGACGCCGAAGGAGCGGGACCTGTTCCTGGCGCTGCTCTCCAGCGACATCGTCACGAAGCAGATGGCGATGCTCATTCTCTATGGCACCGCTGATCGGCCAACCCATAGCGTGGACGTGTTCATGTCGCGCATCCGGTCGAAGACCGAAGATCATTCCGTCCTCATCGAGACCATCAATCGCACCGGCTACCGGCTTGTTGACCGGCTGGTGTGGACGAAGACTTTGAAGCTCGACGCCGTCGAGCACTAACCGGGGAGCCACATGGCAATCTCACTGAAGGGCAGCGTCAAGAAGAAGTCTGCTGCCGAAGACCAACCGATCATCACGATCTATGGCGTACCGAAGATCGGCAAGTCGTCACTGGCTGCCGAGTTTCCGCGTCCCGTCTTCATTCAGACGGCCGCAGGCGAAAGCGTCCCGGCGGGCATCGTCGCGGACACTATCGAAGTTCGCAACTACAGCGACCTGTGCGAGGCCATCGGTGCGCTCGTCAACGAAGAGCACAACTACGCCACGGCGATCTTCGACTCGACCACGGGCCTCGAAAACATCATCCGTGCCGAAGCCTGCGCTCGCAACGGTTGGAAGACCATCGAGGAGCCCGGCTACGGCAAGGGCTACAAGATCGCGGCAACGATCTTCCTCGAATACATCGACGGCGTCATGACGCTGCGCTCGCAAAAGCAGATGGCAGTGGTGCAACTCGGTCACTGCGATATCAGCCGCTTCGAATCGCCGACGACCGATCCGTACTCGCGCTATCGTGTCAATCTGCACAAGGACGCCGCCGACATCGTCGAGGCGAACAGCGACGTGATCGCGTTCCTCAACTTCAAGGCTTCGATCAAGAAGGTCGATGCGGGCTTCAACAAGCAGCTTACGCACGCTGAAGGCGGCGGCACTCGTTGGATGTTCCTTGAAGAGCGTCCCGGCTTCATCGCTGGCAACCGCTTCAGCATGCCGCCCGAGATGCAGTTCAAGAAGGGTGAAGGCTACGCGGCGCTCGCCAAGTACCTGCCTGCGCCCCTCGCTGAAGCCGCCTAATCACCAGCACCGAAACACTCGAACGCCATAGGAGATAAACATGGCACAACTGAACGTGAACCTCTCTGACGTGAACGAAAAGGACGCGGAAGGCGGCGGTGGCGTAATCATCCCGCGCGACCGTTATCTGCTCAACATCACCGAAGGCGAGGTCAAGCAAAACTCGAAGAAGACCGGCGATCTCTTCGAGTTCAAGACCGAAGTCGTCGAGGGCGACTTCGCTGGCGTCAAGGTGTTCGGCAACATCAACGTCACCCATCAGAACGTGACCGCGCAGAAGATCGGTCAGGCTCAGTTGGCAGCGCTCGCCGAAGCGACCGGTATCGGCAAGGCCAACCTGACCGACACCGATCAACTTCTCTTCCAGCCGTTCTACGCCGATCTCGATGTCGAGACCTACAAGGCTCGCGACGGCAGCGACAAGGAACGCATGGTGATCAAGAAGTTCATCCATGCGGGCAACGCGAACGAGCCGCCGCCGAGCAAGGCCCCGGCCGCGAACGACAACCAGAAGACCACGGCCGCTACGACCACCCAGGCGAACGCATTGACCGCTCGCACGACGCAGAACGGCGGCGGGGCAGCTTCCGGCGGCGGCCGTCAGATGCCTTGGCAGCGTACCGCCTAACGGCACGCTGAACTAACGCCGGGGCTTCGGCCTCGGCACCTTCTTCCTCCCCCTCACAATCCAGTCTGCAAAACGCGCTTCGGCGCGAACGATAGAGGCTTGTCTGATGGCACCGTTGCCGAGACCCCATAGCGCCACGACCGAAGCCATCTATGCCGCCTACGCGAAGTCGCGTAGCCAAGCTTGGGACTCTCTCGGCATTTCGATCTCGCTGCTCGGTGAAGAGTGCGAGCGAGCGCTTTGGTACACCTTCCGCTGGGCCTCGAAGCCCGAAGTGGTCGACGGCCTGAAGGCCATCACGTTCGAGACCGGCGAGATCGAAGAAACGCGGCTGCTCAACGCGCTGCGCATGATCGGCTGCGAAGTGGACGAGTTCGACTCGCGCGGCAAGCAGTATCGCGCCACGGCAATCTCGGGCCACGTTCGCGGCAAGACGGACGGCAAGGTGCTCGGCCTGCCGGAAGCTACCGCGACGTGGCACGTCGTCGAAGCCAAGTCGATGAAGGACACCTATTGGGACAAGGTGAAGAAGCTCGGTGTCCGCGAGGGTTACTTCACGCATTGGGTTCAGTTGAACACCTATTGCCATCTCTTCGGCTTCGAGCGCGGCCTTTACATCTGCCGGAACAAGAACACCGGCGAAGTCTACAGCGAGCGCATTGAGACGGACCACGCTGAAGCGATCCGGCTGCTCGCTCGCGCCGAGCGCATCATCAAGTACGCGAACCCGCCGCCGCGTCTGCACGACGATCCGAACGCGAAGATGGCCTTCAAGTGCCGGACGATGTGCAACCATCTCGCCAACTGCCATGAGCATTCCTTCGCTCGCTTGTCTTGCCGGACCTGCATCCACGCCACGCCCGAGATGTTCGGCGACGCTGCGTGGTCGTGTGCCCGCTGGAATAAGCCGCTCTCGCTCGCCGAGCAGAAGCAAGCCTGTCCCGCGCATCTCTTCCTGCCGTCGCTTGTCCCAGGCGAACTGATCGACGCGAGCGATGAAGAAGAGTGGGCGCTTTACACGCTGCATGACGGCCGCGAGTGGCGCGATGGCGTGAAGCCCGAGCCCGAGCGCCAATACTGGCACCACCCCGAAAGCGGCAGCCTGTTCGCCACGCTGCCCGGCGAACCCGATCCCCGCGACACTGAACCCCTCTGCGAAGAGATCACCTTCGCCGAGTTCATCCGCCTGACCGATCACTACGCAGCGCAAGGGGAATAACGCGCATGTCCGCCTATCCGTTCAAGACCCGCTTCAACGAGACGACGCGCGGTCAGTGCATGTTCTTCCTGCCTGGGCAGTCCGGCATGTACGGCTTCGTCTGCGGCGCGCCGGCGACTGACGAGAAGTCGTTCTGCGACTGCCATCACAAGGCAACGCATCAGCCGCTCAAGAAGGGGAAGATCACCTTCTTCGATCTGTCGGCGGGATCGCTCGACGACGACACCGACCATGAGCCCGACCTGACGGAGGTTCTTCAATGAGCTTCCCGTTCGTCTATGCAGACCCGGCTTGGATGTTCGAGACGTGGAGCGAGGAAGGCAAAGAGCGCTCGCCCGAAGAGCACTATGACTGCATGCCGCTGCCCGAGATCAAGGCGCTGCCGGTGCGCGAGATCGTGCCGGAAGACGCGGCCTGCGGCCTTTGGGTCATCGACACGATGATCGACGAAGGCATTAAGGTGCTGAACGAGTGGGGCTTCGATTACAAGACCGTCCTGTTCTACTACGTGAAGGTCGGCCGTGCTCTGCGCCCGCACATGGGCATGGGCTATTGGACTCGTGCGAACCCCGAGATTTGCCTGTTCGGCACACGCGGGAAGCCGAAGCGCAACGGGAAGGGCGTTGAGCGCCTGATCCTCGATCTCGATCCGAATGATCGCACGATCCTCGCGCCGCGCGGCGAGCACTCGGCCAAGCCGCTCGAAGCCTACAACCGAATCGAACGCCTGCTCGATGGCCCGTACATCGAACTGTTCGCGCGCCACGCTCGCGCCGGTTGGAGCCAATGGGGCAACGAGGTCGGCAAGACCGGCGGCACCCCGAACCTTTTCCACCTTCCGGGCCATCCGGCTCGTGCATCCAACGACAACTCACTGTTTGGGGCTGTTCTCTGATGGCTTTCAAGCTTCGCTATTATCAGCGCGACTCAATCGACGCTGTCTATGACTATTGGTCTGAAAAGCCGGACGGAAACCCGCTCATCGTGATCCCCACCGGCGGCGGCAAGTCGCCGGTGCTCGGCACCATCACAGAAGAGATGATCGGGTTCGAGCCGCAGACGCGCATTGTCATGGCAACGCACGTCTCCGAATTGATCGAACAGAACTACGCCGAACTTATGGGGCTTTGGCCGTTCGCCCCGGCTGGCATCTTCTCGGCTGGCCTCGGCCGCAGAGAAGCGCACGCGCAGATCGTCTTTGGCGGCATCCAAACGATGTGGCGGCACGCTGCCCGCATCGGTCACGTTGACCTTCTCATTATCGACGAAGCGCACATGCTGCCGCCAGATGCGGAGACCATGTACGGCAAGTTCATCGCCGCTCTGAAGTTGATCAACCCGAAAATGTTGATCCTGGGCCTGACCGCGACGCCCTATCGGACCAACTCCGGCATGCTCACGGATGGCGACGACGCGCTGTTCGACGCGATCGTTTACGAAATATCGATCCGCGAGCTAATCGAAAAGGGCTTCCTTTGTCCGCTGGTCTCGAAGGCCACGGCCACCGCGAAGACGATGGTCGATTTGAGCAAGCTTCGCCGATCTGGCGGCGAGTTCACCGACAAGTCGCTCAAGGCGGTCTTCGATCAGGGCGAGATCACGAAGGCGGCAGTCGATGAAATCATTGGCTTCGCGGCCAGCAACGAGAGGCCGCGAAGGTCATGGCTTCTGTTCTGTGCTGGCGTTGAACACGCTTTCAATGTTCGCGATGCGATCCGCGAACGCGGCTATTCGTGTGAAACGATCCACGGGGGCATGGAGAAAGGTGATCGCAACCGGATTCTCGATGATCTCAAGTCTGGCAAACTCACGTCTGTCACGAACTTCGGTGTGCTCACGACCGGCACCAACATTAAGCGCCTCGACCTGATCGCGCTGTTGCGTGCGACGGATAGCACGCAGCTTTACGTCCAGATGTGCGGACGCGGAACGCGGCTCCTAGGCGACACTTACGAAGAGTCCATTCGCAACGGCAAAGAAGATTGCCTCGTTCTCGACTTCGGCGGCAATGTCCGACGCCACGGCCCCATTGATCGCGTCACGATTCGTAAGCCGGGGAAGGGCGGGGGCGAGGCCCCGGTGAAGGAATGTCCGACGTGCCATTCGTTGATCTTCGCCGGTCTTAGCGAGTGCCCCGACTGCGGTCACAAGTTCGAGCGCGATGTTGAGAAGAACATCAGGCAGACCGCCGACATAACGCCGATCATGTCTACGTCGAAGCCCGATTGGGTGCCGGTGAAGCGGCGCACGTTCTATCGCCATGACAAGCCGGGTGGAACGCCGAGCATCCGCGTCGAGTACCTGTGCGGTTCCGTCTCTCACAAGGAATGGATTTGTCCCGAGCATCAGGGCTATGCGCGCGTCAAGTTCGAGAAGTGGTGGCGGCAGCACGGCGGCAAGGACGATGCGCCGTTCACGATCTCAGACACTTTCGCTCGCGCAAAAGAGCTTCGCGAGACCGCCGAGATCATGATCCGCGCAAACGGCAAACATTGGGAGATTACGGCTCGCAAGCTTGGCGAGATCGCGCCGGAAGGCGCGTCGCAATCGTTCGTCGCAGCGCCGCCACCGAACCGTGACGAGATGATCGCTCGCAATTACGAACTGAACGGCAAGCCGCATGAGGCGGCAGCGTACCGCGCTCAAGTGGCCGCGAGGCCGAAGCCTTGGGCGACGAACGCGCCCGTGGCGAACGACAACAATCGGGCCGTGATGCCTGGGCATCAGAAGCCGGTCGCGCAGATTCGCACCACTGCTCCGTGGAATGCGCAGATCACGCCGCCGCTGATGCAGACCCGCGCGCCTTGGGACAAGGGCGATCTCGACGATGACATTCCGTTCTGAGGGGGACGAAGGTGGGGAACAACTTCAACAAGGCGCTTCGGCGCAATGAGTCATATCAAAAACTGAGCGCCTACCTGACGCAGCACGGCTACTCGTTCGAGCCGTCGATGGCGGGGAAGCATCCGTATGTTGTTGTGGAGCTAGGCGAGGGGAAGTCCTTCAAGTTCTTCTTCCCGTCGAGCGCCAGTGATGTCCGGTCAGCCGACAACTGCGTGTCGCAGATGAAGCGCGCGATCCGTCAACGTCTAGCGAGCAATGACAACAATGCGCGTGTTTGATCCCGAACCGATTTGCTGCGGCGTGTGTCGCCGCGAGGCAACCGGCATTGGCTACGCCCCGAAGGGTGGCAAGCCGATCCTTTGGCTCTGCGAAGAGCTTGAATGCATCTCACTAGGAAAGGCCGTCTTCCACATGACGCCGAAGAGTCTGACTGCGACCGAGAATCTTGCCCTTCAAGACGCTGGCTCCGATGCCGGCGCCTACCTCGAACGCCTGGGCAAGTTCAACCTGTCCGAACTGTCCGAGAAGGAATGGTCGAACTTCCTGACCACCATCCTCAACTCATACGGCGAGAACATGCGCAAGCGTGTCACCGCTGGCACCGCCCCGTTCTAAGGATTCACACTGATGATCGAAACGCCATTCACCCAAGCCGGACCGGGGCTCTATGAGAACGGCTACAACCCGATCCCGATTATGCCGAACAGCAAATTGCCGGGGACGTTCTCCGACGATAGCTGGAAACCCGCGAAGGGTTGGAACGACTACTGCACCACGCGGCCGAGCCAGTTGCAGATCAACTATTGGTCTAAGTGGCCGAACGCGGGTGTCGGCGTGGCTTGCGGCCTCGGGCTGATCTGCATCGACATCGACTTCGAGCCCGCGATGGA
The DNA here is from genome assembly GCF_013408065.1 of Bradyrhizobium sp. IAR9. NCBI lineage: Bacteria > Pseudomonadati > Pseudomonadota > Alphaproteobacteria > Hyphomicrobiales > Nitrobacteraceae > Bradyrhizobium > Bradyrhizobium sp. IAR9. Next base: position 242,421 of record NZ_JACBZW010000006.1, on the reverse strand, counting down.
AGCGCTGCTTGCTATGCTGCCGCACTCGAACGTGCAGAAGAAGGGCCGCAAGGGCATCTCGCTCTTCTATCGCGGCAACACCGACTCCATTCGTTCGCGCAACTTCCGCACGCCCGAGCGCGTCGGCCTTGTCGATCTGCTCGCCGAAGGTAAGCAGACCGTGTTGCCGCCCTCGATCCACCCCGACACCGGCGAGCCTTACTATTGGTGGACCGATGACACGCTGCTCGACGTTCGCCTCGACCAACTGACCGAGTTGCCCGATGACATCGCTGAGCGCATCGGCGAAGTCCTGAAGGCGTATGGCTATGATCCCCAGGCGGACCGGCGCTATGAGCCGCCGACCGACATCCCTGATGTCAGCCTTACCCATTCGACGGACTTCTTCCGCAAGCTGAATGAAGACGCGCTGGCGAACCTGCATTCGTGGGTCGGCAAGCTGGCGCTGCCGAAGGGCCGATGGCTCGGGTCCAAGTACCGCGCCGTCGCCCCGTGGCGTTCGTCCGGCTCGGGTCGTTCGATGGCGAAGCGCCATCCGAACCTGTCGTTCGATCCGAGCGGCATTCAGGACTTCGGCACCATGGAGACCTTCACGCCCATCAACGTCGTCATGAGGACGATGGAGCTTGGCGAGGCGCAGCGTGACGCGGCCGTGCAATGGCTGGGCGAGCAGCTTGGCTATAACTTCGGCGTCGAGATCGACCTGCGCTCGCGCCGGAAGGAAGCCGCGCAGATGGCCGAAGCTGCCGAGCGTGACGTCGCCCGCATCGCGGCTCGCGAGAAGACCATCATTGAGGCCGCGCCGAGCATGGAGCCGTCGTCCTGGGTTGAGCGCCAGATGTCGGCGGGGTTAACGCCGTGGGTCAAGACGAACCCGACGCCTCATGAAGTGGCGTCGCTCGCACTGATCACTGGCGTGCCCGCTACGGTGGCTGCGGAGCCCGCTGGCGAGGTCGCTGAAGATCCTGCTACGGATGCCGACCACAACGAAGTCACGCCCACGATGGCGGAATTGGAGGCGCTGTGCCATCCGCCGGGATTGGTCGGGGACATCATGGATTGGATCGCCGCGTCAACGTCGAGCCCGTCGCGCCCGCTCGCCCTGGGACCTGCTCTGGGCTTCGTGGGGACGCTCGCTGGCCGTCATCACGCGGGACCGACCAACCTGCGCACCAACCTCTACATCGTCGCCCTGGCCCCCGCCGGCTACGGCAAGGACCATCCTCGCAAGGCACTGTCCCGGCTGGCCGTGGAAGCGGGCCTCGATCGCTATCTCGGGCCGGAAGGCTTCCTGTCCGACTCTGCGCTTCGCAAGACCATCGAGCACAGCCCGTCGCAGTTGTCGCTCATGGACGAGTTCGGGGCCTTCATCGCGAAGATCATGGACCGGCGCGCCGGGACGCATCAGTCGAGCATTCGTCAGATGCTCATGCAGATGTTCACTTCGGCGGACTCCCTCTACAAGGGCACCGCGTCGGCGGCCGAAAGCGCCGTGCCGATCTACAACCCCAACTTCTCTGTCTACGGCACGTCCACGCCTCACGACTTTTGGCCTTCCATGTCGGGCAAGGGCATCTCGGACGGCTTCCTGCCGCGCTGGCTTGTCCTCACGGTCACCGGCGACCCGGCGGACGGCGTTGAGCCGAAGGCGTCGCTCGAACCGCCGACCAAGCTGATCGAGGATTGCCGCGCGATCATCACCCACAACGGGGCGGGCAACCTGGGCGACTCGTCGTCGCGTCCGATCCTGCGGCCTCGCGTGGCGGATTGGGGTGTCGGGGCGAAGGAACGGTGGATGGAGCTGCGGTTGGCGTTCAAGCGGCGAGGCGAGGCGTGCTCGCCCGATCTGGCGGCCCTGTGGACCCGCACGATGGAAGTGGCTCTGCGCATCGCCCATATCGTCGCCATTGGCGTCGATCCCGTCCGGCCGGTGCTCACGCGCGATCTAGTCGATTGGGCGGCGAAGCTGATGGAGCTTTCGACCCGGCACTGCATCGTCGAGGTCAGCGACCGCCTGGCTCTCAACGATAAGCAGGCCGAGTACCTGAAGGTCCGCCGCTGGATTAAGGAAGCTGGATCGGACGGCGTGACTAGCTCGACCCTGAAGAAGATGGTCAACGGAGAGTTCGACCTGCGCCGCCTGAACGACATCACCCAACAGCTTCTCGAGTCCAAGATGATCGAGCAGCGGTTCGCCTCGACCAAGACCGGCGGCCGTCCCTCGCATCGGTGGTTCGCACTGTAACGGGGCGGTCGCAAGAAAAGGTGGCCGTCTCCGGTGGAGACGGCGTTACCCTTCCTAGTGAGTTTGCATCGGGAAGAAAGTTTGTCCCGCTCCCCCAGGACAAAAAAGAAGCCCGCTGCGAAGCGGGCTTTTTCATTCCAGTGGTGAAGTGGCAGCTATCCGTCAACGAAGGGGAACGACGTGGCGAAGCGCTGGATCGCTAGCGACGCGGGCGTGGAGTAGGGAACCGGTCGGACGTGGCGACGGACGACGGTCGCGAAGTGCTCGACCGGCACATCGCTCAGTCCCATCGTGGAAACCTTCATATTGGCTTGGCCGATGACGGCGGACGATCCGCCAAGCGCCACGGTCCCCAGGAGGGCCGCGGCGATCATCGCGGGAATCTTCATCGCCTTCACCATCCCCGCCTTCGACTGCTCGTTCGCGTAGAACTTGAGCGCTTCAGCGCACATGGCGCTATCGGTCGGCCCAAGAGTCACTTCGTCCCCGCCGCTCAACGCTACAGCCAGCGCTAGCAGATCACCCCGTTTAGTCACTTTCGTAGTCCTTTTCTGTCGGGTATCTCCCGACTCTTTTGCCTTGGTGATGCTCCAAGTCGCGACGTTTCTAGTCGCGGCTTGAATGTCTTAATGTTCCAACGGATGATCCGTCAATGAAACACTCGGTTAAAGTCTGGGTAGAAAGTTTCCGTATCAAACCTGAGTTGCGCTAACGCCCCGGGGCATTGCGTTCAGTGATACGCGGCAAATGCACGCATAACCTTGCGGCCGTAGGCCGTGCAATTCGGTCGAGCGTAGACGCCCCGCTGATAGAGAGAGACGCCAGCGCAGCCGGGACCGCCGCGCGAGATCGCGACGCGGAGGTAAGCCATGCCAGCACGAATGCCGGTGGAGCAGTCGAACAGGTTTCCGGTGACTCCGACCGCGTGGGCAGTGGCAGGCTTGACCTGCATGATCCCGCGCTCGCCAGCGCTGCCGCGAAGGGCGCAGTTGTAGTTGCTCTCGATCTTGACCACGGCATGGGCGAGGGCGCGAGAGATGCCCTGCGCGTCTGCGGCGGCGTCGATCATGGAACGAAGGTCAGACCCGAACGCAGGCAAAGAGGTTCCCATCACGGCCGCGACTGCGACCGCGCTCAGAAGGCGCTTCATGTATTCGTTCTCCTAAAAGGCCGCTACGGCTTCACACTCGAAGCGCTTGGCCTCGTCTCGGCGACGCATGTTCTCTTTGTGCGTCACCATTTCCAGGTGATCCGGGTTCACGCAACGGCGTGACCGGCAGAGATGATCGAGTTGCTTGCGCGGAGGGATCGGACCGTGTTCGAGCACGTACATCACGATATGGACGGCCACGGTGCCGCCATCGAGACACATGCGTGCGTAGTCCTTCCCTCTGCCTTTGCTTCCCGACGTTGGTCCTGTCCAAATGTGACAGGGTGTGTCGAGCACCGTCCCTTGGACGATCTCGACGCGAGACATCACCTTCTCGCGAATCTTGTCCCGGCGCGCGCTCATTCCAGTCGCCCTAATTGCGCAACTGGCGCTTCTTGAACGCCTCGATCTGGTAGGCGCGAATGTGCGGCGTATCGGAGACGAACCACGCCACGCGCGAGAGGGAGTTGCGGCGTTGTCCGCCCTCGACCCAGCTATGCAGCAACTCGGTGAACGGATGGCCGTTAGTGGCCATGCGCGGGACGATCTTCACGTCCACGTTGGTCAGGATGCGCGCCATTAGGCAGCGTCCTTATCAGGGGTGGTGACGCCGAACGCGGCCAGCTTCTCGCCGACGACGGCAATGGCCTGCTCGATGACCAGCTTCATCTCGGGCAGCATGCGCTCGACGATATCGGGACGAAGGTCTTGGTTGCTCTGCATCGACGTTTTGATTGTGATCTTCGTTTCCGAGCCGAGACGGATAAGCAGCCCAACGAGGTAGTCGCGTTCCTTGATCAGTTCGGCGACGGCATGGAAATTCTCAAGCTTCACTGTTGTCGTTCCCCAGGTTGTCGAGATTGTAGATCTCGCGGAAGCGGTCGCGGCTGATGTCCCTCGGATCAACCTCGACGATGCCGGGCGGCATAAAGGCGTTAGGATCGGGCTCGACCGCGATGCCATCCATCGCGATCTCGCCGGTGGTCAGAAAGCAGTGGCCGTAGTCAGCGGCGCGCAGCTTGGCGGCGATCTCGGCGAACGCCGCCTGGGAGATCGGAAGGCGGACTAGCGTCCTCACGCGAAGCCCTCCGCGCGCACCGCCGAGCGTAGGGCGTTGATGCGCTTCTCGCTCTCGGCCAGCTTCGCTTCGAGTTCGGCGATCCGCGCGTTCTGAGCGCGCTGGGTGAACGCTGCGATCTCGCGAGCGAGGTCGGTGCGCTCTGCCGTGACGTAGGCGAGGCCCATCGACTTCTGCCGGGCATCGGCTTGCTGCACATAGATGCGGTCAACGAACGACTGAGCAAGCGCGAGCAGGCTGGATGGGGGCGTTTCGCCGGCAGTGATGATCGTGTTCATGATCAGACCGCCTTTCCGCCGACCGTCGCGGGGATGGAGACCATCGGCGGGACGCCCATCGACTTCAGCCACTCGATGCAGAACTGCGCAGCGGTCGCCGGATCGTGAAACTCGGCGAGCGCGTCTTCGACGATCTCGATTGCTGCGTCGGGAGCTTCCGCGTGAAGATACGTGCGGACCTCTTGCAGGGCTTTCACGTAGAGCGCGGCGTCGGCCGAGCGCTTAGCGCCCGCCGAGATCAGCCAGTCGATGTTCTGACGAAGGATGTCGGTATGCGCCTTGGTCGCGGTCGAGGCACGCAGATCGAACCAACCGTAGAGCATGAGGACCATGGCGGCGGTGGTGAAGACGGCAGCGGTCGGCGCGTAGCCAGCGAGGGTCGAGTCGAGGGCGAGCGCGAGGCCGAAGCCGCCGGTGACGAGCACGGCGAAGAGACGAAGCATAGTGGTGGCTTTCATGAGAGGGTGACCCTGCAAGGACCGCTTGCAGGTTCGGGAAGGGGTTCAGGCTGCGGCGGGCAGAACGACGTGGGCGGGCGGCAGCTTCTTGCCGATGGCCTTGGCCCCGGCGGCCGTCACGGCGAAGACGCGCATCGAGCCGAAGTCGCGATCCGGGTTGCGGACCATGTAGCCCTTGCCGACAAGGCGATCGGCCGTGCCGATGTCTTCGCCGTTGGCGTGAGCCGCCACGAAGTTGCGGTTGACCGAGTTGCAGTGTTCGAGCCCGAGCGCCTTGCGCGTGAGCATCGTTTCGTTGTGCGTGAGCAGGAAGTCAGTCATGGCGCTCCCCCTCAACCGAACAAGGCGTTTTGGTCGTTGTGCATTGCCTGCGGCGCGGAGCGACGCGGCTTTGCGGGGGCCGCCTGGGGGAGATCGACGGCGGTCAGGCTGTCCTTGTGGCGAAGGACGTGAGCCGTCATGCCGCTGACGTTCTTGCGGCGATCCGTGAGCTTGATCAGGGTGCCGACCTTGACGAGTTCCGAGACGCGGGGACGGATCGCGAGGACGCTTTCCTTCAGTTGCGACGCGATCTCGTCAGCGGTCAGGCGGTAGCCGTTGAGCATCAGGACGATGATCGCCATGCGCAGCTTGGCGGCTCGCGTGACGACCTGCTCGGCGGCGTCCTTCGAAGCGCCACCGCCCTTCGACCCCGGCTTGTTCGGATAGTTCTGAGACATAGACAAAGCTCTCCCGTTCGCCCCGAAGGGCGTTGTTCAGATCGGCGATGTGCGGTGTGGATTTCCCGTCCCTTCCGGCCTGAATCAGGCCGGGTCCGCTGGAACCAACGGATACACGATGGATGATCCGTCGCGCAAGAGTTTTGATAGGGATGTTGACGGATGGCCGCAGGCCGACGGTTGGCGAGCGGTTAAGAGCAGGCCGATCCCACGCATGGAAATCACCAACTCCATATTATCTTTTGAGGTCGGTTTGGGTTTTGCGCGATAACCCCCGCAAAACTAAACCCCTGCTTTTGATAGGGGCCGGGGGACCATTGGAGGGTATCTGCTATATATATAGATGTAATATATAGTTGTAATATATTCTGTAGAAGATATGTGTGTAGGTGGTTACATCTATATTTAGGGGCGAAACCCCGAAATCGTCAGTTGAGGTTATGCGCTCTGACGGATGGAAACCGCAAATCGACGGATGGAAGTGGATATTATCCGATGCGCAGGAAGGTCATGTCGGAGTGGGACGCCAAGGCGGCGTTCCTAACCGTGCCGGACGATGGATGGTCAGTCGTTGGCTTCGCCAACGCCTTGCCGTGCCATCCTAGTGAGGCAGAGACCATCGCCCGGTATCTGCACCGGAAGAAGCTGATCTGGCTCTCGATGCGCGCTGGGCACGGCAGGGTCTTCCCGGCGGCGATGCGTCCCGGTCGAGGAAGGCCGAAGGCGAGGGGCGTCGAGCAGCCGCCCATGATCGACCCGACACTGGCTGGCTTCCTCACCCAGGCACATCCGACGTTCCTGAAGATGCGGCTGTTGCTCGGTCGCGATCCCGGCGGAGCATGGAACGAGAACCAGGCGGCCAAGGCCGAGATCAAGTTCGCCCTCGCGGTCGAGGCGACGAACCTGATGACGCTCTGCCGGACGTTCGCCAAGAAGCACCCCGCCATTCCCGTTGCGGCGCTCCGTGATGCGCTCTGGCTCGATAGGCCGCGTACGATGCCCGTCGTCGCGGAGACGCAGCCCGACCTCGCCATGGCTGGCTCAGAGCAGATCGTCGAGCAACCGAAGGGACGGCAGCGGCTTTCGAGAAACCTGACCGACGAAGAGCGAATGGTCGCCTACATCGAAGCCGCCGGCGCACAGGGGATCGCCGCCTATGAGATCGCGAACAAGGGCAAGATCGCTCGGGACCGGGTTGCCATCATCGGCGAGATGTTCGAGAACATGGGCATGATCCGCTCGGCTCTTGTCCGCACGTCGGATCGCGGTCGCAAGGGCACGCGGTACTTCATGAGCAAGTTCGGTGAGCCGTTGATCGGTGAGGGCGGGCGGCTCGTGATGGTTTGAAATTTTGTTGCCAAGTTTGCTGCTCTGCTTCCGGGAGGGCTAAGGAGAAGTAACGTTGATCTTGGTCAAGTTAGGTCGCAGAAACTCGTGTACGTTTCGCGGATGGATCGCGAGATGCACCTGCGTCATTTGCGAGAAGCCGAACGGCACGTAGCCGAAGGCGAGCAACACATCGCGGATCAGGAAGAGCGCGTAGCTTTCCTGGATCGCGCCGGTTGTGGGACTGAACTGGCGCTAGAACTGTTGGCCACGTTCCGGGTTGCGCTGGCTTCGCACATTGCGCATCGTGACCTCATCATCCATGAGATCAAATCAGCGAAGCTGAGCAGGTAGGTCGCTTTTGGGCCACCGCACAGGGATATATCCGGAGTGCAGAGTCGATCGGAAGTCGCCCGCCGTGAAGCCCAGAGGCGCTTGTGACTCCGTGGCGGACATTGCGTCGGTCCCGGTCGATGACCGACCCATTGCTGCGAGGTCTAAACGTTCTTTTTGCACTGCGGGATATCCGTATTACCCCGAGTGTCCCAAGCTGAATTTAGGTGTGTCCTAGTTTGATTTTTGGCGCGACAATGGGTCCGGAGCTAGAACCCAAAATGCCCATCTACCGTCCTGTTACAGAACTCTCCGTTGGGCCCGGAGGAAATAACCATATTGACGGACGCCTACGAGCGCACTTTGCACGCGCTTTGCCTGGTTGACCGCAACGACCCAATCGCAGACCTGATCGCAAAAAAGATCATAGAACTGGGGCAACGCGGCGTTCGCGAAGCGAAGCAATTGTCGGCTTTGGCCATAGAAGAGCTTGGCGTAAGTCCGCCCTAGTAAGCGCCGTGGCTTATTTGACTCCAACTTTGGAACCCACAGCAGCGCATCTGCATATATCGGCAGTCCCGTTGACGGGTTAGGAACCCGTATTCGGAGGTTGAGCGATGAGTGAGCGGCGCCGGTTCAAACAGACAAACACCCTAGAGGTCCGTCTTGCCGAAGAAGCGACTCGACTACGTAATAAAGCCGCATTGCTTCCACCTGGGGCGGCTCGCGAGGAGCTGCTACGAAAGGCCCGACAGGCCGAGACCGGCTCGCACATGAGCGAATGGCTGCGGTCGCCCGGCTTGCAGCCGCCGAAGTAATTTTGATTTACCTCAATGGTCGCCGCCGGCACTGGATCGAACATCGGTCCGTGAGCAAGCCCGACGAACCATCTCCGGGTCAGGAACCACCTCCCGAGCGCGCGCGCCTTGAGCAGGCACGGCGGGTCGTTGAGGAGTACGTTGAGAGTTTGCGCGAGATCATCAAGAAGCTGCGCCGCAAGATGAATTGAGGTCGCCTCAGTTTGGGGGCCTCTTCATTTTCGCCTGAGGAAAGCGATGTCAGTTCCTGTGGCCCATTTCTGACCCTTCAATCTGCGGCGAGACGGCTACCGGATCGGTCTCTCTCGATGCGGTGATCTGCGCGACCATTCGCGCGTGGAAACCCGGATCGTCGATACCATTCCCGAGTGGCGCTATCAGGCGGAAGTCATCGCTCGCCTACACGCGCTCGAAGACGCCGGGCTTCCGATCACCTGTGCCGGTGATATGAACCGAGCCAAGCGTTCGCGACGCGAGCGCATGGAAGCCAAGGTAACGGGCCTTACGGCGGGCGAGCCCGACGTTCGCGTTTATATCACCGGCGGCATCCTGCTCAGCATCGAACTGAAGACGCCGAAGGGATCGCGCTCGAAGGCGCAGAAGGAACGCCATCCGAAGCTTCAGGCTCTCGGCTTCACCGTCATCACGGCGAAGGCTCCCACCCCCGAAGAGCTCGCGGACGAAGTCGAGCGGATCGTGCGGAGCTATCTGTAGTGCAGATCACGCTCACGCTCACGAAGGGAATGCTCGAACGGCTGGATCAGCTTCGTGATCGCAGCATCAACACCGCAACTGCCAAAGCGCTGACCTTCACCGCGAAGGATGCGCAGCAAGCGTTGCGTGTGCAAATCCCAGGCATCTTCGTCCTGCGTCGTCCCTGGGTGATCAGCGGCATCCGCATTCGCCCGGCGAACGGCGGCAACCTGATGGCCGTCGTCGGCAGCATCGACAAGTACATGGAGCGCCATGTCATCGGTGCGGGCAAGGAGAAGTATCCCGACAACGCGCTCTCGATCCACTCGAAGCGCAATAGCAGCGGCCGTCTCGCGACCGGCGGCATCCTGATCAAACCCTACGGCTCAATTGGCAGCGCCCCGATCCATACCGTGGTGCGTCGTCAGTTGAAGCGCGTGGACGGCCAGAAGCGGAAGACGTTCCAGATCGTCGTCAACGACAAGGTGCTGATCGTTCGTCGCCGCACGAAGAAGCGTCTGCCGCTGCAAACGCTCGCCGTGCTTCAGGGCAGCGCCACGATCAATGAGCATTGGGATTTCCTCGGGACCGTGTCCGGCGTCGTCCAGGCGCGCTTCCCGCAGCACTTCTATCGGGCGGTGGTCCATGCAGCGACGCGATAGAGGGTCCATGAGCGAATCGACTCCCACCCCCCTCGCACGTAGGCGACGCACGGTTCTGCTCGCGCTCGCGATCTCCGCGATCTTGAGACCATCGCTCGCTCGATCCCTCGACGATGACCAAGGCGGCGAGCAGCACAGCGACACTGACTTCTTTGCAGAAAATGCAAACAACCACGACCACGGCGATCCCAACGATGTCAGCCCCTTCGACCAAGACCCCCGGCCTGCTCAGGATCAGCGCGCCGCATTACTGTGCTGGGGCGGAAGTCATCGACGGGATCGTGTCAGGCAATGTCGCGCCGATCATTCGCTACATGCGTGGATGGCGCATCGAGCGCGTTCGCTCGTATTGTCGTCAGAGGCAATGGCAGCTATTGGAGTGTGGCGTGGACCTCGCGGACCACCACCAAAAATTCGCGGGGGAAAAAAATTTTTAGGCCACGATTTTTCCTTAAACCGATCCGCTGCCTCGACGTTGTGTCAACTTTCCTCCCTAGGTCGTCACCGACAATAAAATTTCGGCCGATCTGATGGGGAATTTTCATCTTGCAACTAATCGTCGTCATCGAGACGCGACCGACCGCGACCTTTCCGCATGCGTCGCCATCGCGCGCAAACGCCTCGCCTATGCGCGTTCTCAAGTCGGGAGTTACGCGACACCGGCCGAACGGCGCGCCTCTGCACGGGCCTCTAATCGCGATTGGCGTACGGCTGCAAAACACGCGTGCGACCGCGTCGCGGCCGCTCGAAAGCGCGACAACGCGACGACTTGTCACAGCCTTGTGAACACGCGCGCGGTATCGATCGCCGCGCAAATCATCGCGCGTTCGATCAAGCGCGCGCCAATGACGGCGCACGATTCGGTTCCCTTCGTTGCTACGCCTCGCGGCGCATAGCGAAACGGCCGCACAACGCGGCGCGGCCGTTCTCCTATGCGTCTATCAGCACGGTCCTAGATCCTTTTAGGGCCATGGCACTCCCGTTGTTGTGAGACTGAATCGCCTGGGGCGTTTCCCATAGGGCCGCGTTGCGACCCTAGCCGGAAACGTCACGCTAATCGACGCGCGTCACGGGAACGGAACAAGCCTCGCCTAGCGTCATGGCCGCGCGTTCGGCCGTCGTCGCATCAGGGAACGAGTCCACGTATTGAGCGGGCTTGAAATCAGCCGAGTCGTTGTGCCGCGTGTAAACAGCGAAACCCGGTTCAACCGGGTCGCGCTGCCATTCGATACCGATAACCGGACCGGAAAAAATCTCTGCCATGGTCGGAGTCCTCAATAGTAGCAGTGACGGAAAACGATATCGCCAGCGTCGCTTGACGTGAGATAGCCGCGCACGCGGCAGCCGCGATAATTGCAATAGGCCGGGATGCTAAACGCCGTGTCAGCCTCGCCCGTGACAAATGCCGTTATGAGAACGTCGCCAGCGTGCGACTCCCAATGGCAGTTTTGGACCTTGCTAATCGTCGGGCCTCCTAACCAGCGCGCAAACCAAAGGGTCGCGCCGTCTTTTTGGGGTTCCGAATAATCCGCGCGATAACGCATTGTCTGATTGCCTTTCGAGTTAGAGCGGAGTGCAGGCAATGCCCGCGACGACGAGGACGATTCCAGTGCAGAGCGCGACGCAAACGAGGCGCATCAATTGACCGGCATAAATTGCGACCATGTGCCGACCTCAATAGACGGTGGAAACAAACATAACGGTCGCGGTGCGATACGGCCGAAACTCGAAAGCATCTCCATGCGAGTCGAGACGGCCGCGCACGGCGCTAAGCCCCATTGCCTGCTTTGCAGCGCGCATAATGGCACGGTCGGAAGCGCCAACCGGGAACGTCAGAGTCGCGCGCTTAACCCATGAATAGTTAGCCTCGCCTCCGAACGTATCGGTCAACTCAACGTCCATTTTGAACGTTTCGCGCTTGATGGATTTTTTGACTCGCGCGTAGTCGCCAGACGATTTGTAATAGGTCCCATGATAGGTATCGCCAGACACGGCTTGCACGGTGATTGCGACGCGCTCGCCTCCGAAGTTGTCGCGGTATGTGCGGCCGAACGTGACGCGGCCTAGTTCCTCGCCCGTCCAAGTCGTCGCCATTGCCTTGTCGCGGCTGATGTAAAGGAAATAGCGGTCCGGCTTGTCGCGCGAAAACTCGAATACCTCTAACGCGCTCCGTTCCTCATTCGAGGGCGGGTTAAGATGCGAGGGGACCTCCGAAGGGTGATAGCTTGTGCGGTCGCCAAGCCAATCATTGAAGGCGGAAAGGCGGTTGCGGATATCGTTCGCGGTTTCTGCGGAGATAGCCATTAGAGATAAACCTTTCCGTCGCTGCCAACATAGGAGTCACGTCCGCCGCACGCGCGCGCGGCCTTAGACAGTTGTTCGCCTAGTGATTGATCTTTGAGCGCGGACCGCTTTGCACATGCGGCGTTCCATGCTGCATTGTCGCCAGACTTAGAAGCCGCGACCATTTCCGCCGTTAGCGACTCGTATTCGTCGGAGTCGTTCTCAAGTTGCGCGCGGTCCCAATAGCCGCAACCGTGGCCGTTGCGCGTGTACCAATAATCCCGCCCGGCCTGCTCGGAGTCGTAGTTGTCGCGCTCATAAGCGGAGTCCAAAAGCGCGGCGTTGTCGCGTTGGAATGATTCACAATCTCGAATGATGGACTCGAGCGTGTCGGCCGCGAGGTCGGAAAAGCCAAACGAGTTTCCGCCCTCAAAGCGCGACTCCATGGTCGCCATGTTGAACACAACAGACGGCATTTCCCGCGCGCCGTCGCTGTCGTCGCATAGTTGTTCCTCATCCGTGAAAAACAACGCCTCAATATAACCGCGCGTGAAACCGTCTAGCGCGTTGAACGTGCGCTGATGCTCTACGCTGCCAATTTCCAAGATAAATTCGGGCATGGGTTAGCCTTCCATCCAATCGGCTGTAACGTTGTCGAAAAGCAGTGCGTGGCAGTCTTGAGACATTGCGAGCGCGGCGGGACCGTCGTCCTGTTCGGGGCAGTCGGTATCGACAAGGTCGCCCGATGCATCAAATTCGAACCAATAAGCGCGCGTTGCGCGGAGTGTGCTGCACGGCCATCGCGCGTTGAACGACGCGACCTCTGCCCGTGACACAATCACCTTGCGGCCAACAATCCGCATTGGTCGCGCCCTCATTCGCCGAAATGGAAAATGCGGGCGTAGTCGAGCAAGATCGACTCGACGTTATGCGAGTTGCCGGGAATCCAGCGCGTCCAAGGCTTGAACCAATCTTGGTATTCGATGACGGCGGACTCGGGCTCGCAATGCTCCGATAGATTGCCGACGATACGGACGGCAGGTCCGCCGGTGCAAAGCAGGATGCAATATTCCGCCGGTGCGCGGTCCGCGTCGCGGCTGTACGGGTTAAACCATCCGGTGCGGACCTCTACGCTAAGCGCGTCATCCTCAATTGCTTGGCGCGCCTTATCGGTCGCGTCGTCGTCGCGGTTGTTTTCGGCTTTGCGGAGCGCAGAGACCATTTCAACGATTGAATGGAATTGCGCGATTGCCTGAGAGAGTCCGCCGTCGTCACGAGTCGTCATGATTGAATGCCTGGGGTTAATTGAGAGGGGGAAAGGCGAGGGGACGCGGCGCTTTGCCAACGGGCCGCGATTGGTCGGGGCTGATGCCGCTCGAAACGACGCGGAAAACCGCAATGCCGTTTGCTTCCAAGGTCGCAAGCTTGGCGCGGCTGATACCCTCCGCGAAGCGCGCGCGATCCTTTGCGCGCTCGCAAGCGGTCGCCTCATCCCGTGCGAAAAGGGAAATGTGAAAGTCGCAACCCGTCGCGATACGGCGGACCGTGACGTTAAATCGGGTTGTCTTGATTGAGTGCAGCATGGGCCTTCCATCCGTTGATTGCGACGGGCCATCCGTCGTTAGGCAGTCCATACCGATTAAAACAGGCTGACGTCAATCGCTATCAACGGATGAAAAACGGACGGGCCATGGCAGGCCGGTCTAAAGCCGGAAAGAATGTAAAAGAAAGCGGTTTTTGAAAAGAAAGCGCAGCAATATCAATGCGCTAGACCTCGACTCACCAGGCTGTTTTGAGCCCGCTCGAATAGCAGGGAAAGCGGCCGAGATCGAAAGCGAAAGCGCTTTCAAATCGTTGATATCATTGCGTTATCTAGCGTGAGGCCAGGCCTATGCACGTGCTCGGTTGTGGCCCGAATACAACCGATGGTTACAGCCGATTTGATATCAATCGAAAGGGGACAGAAGCGATCTTCTATAAATACGTCAATCACTAGAATATTCTTCTGATATTGCGGCGCACAACGGTATTTGGGTCCTTCTGAGCGGCACCCCCATGCGGGTGACGTGCGACCGCCCGATCCCGCCAGATACAAAATTTCAAAAGTGAGTTTCTGTTCTCGGATGGGTTGTGGCGGGGGAGGACCCAGGCGGTTGTAAAAACCAAGTATTGGCGATTTTTTCCGGCTTAAGCGGATGTTTTGCCCCAAACACCCCGGCCTGCTCACGGAACGCCCTCGAAGGCAACTTTGGCGGATTTACGCCGGATGGGAGATCGGATCGGGCCCGACACGTCCGTTGGGGTCCGCTCTCTTCAGGTCGCAATTTGGAGCGACCGAGATGCCCTTCAAGGACCCTGAAGCCAAGCGCGCGTGGCGTAGAGCCAATCGCGAACGCCAGAATGAGCACCACCGCAAATACCGGGCAGGGAAGCCCGCAGCGGAGGCCAATCGGATCGAAAAGCAGAAGCTCGCGAACCGCATCATGAGCCTGTTCAGGGCGAACATCGCTGCGTACCTCAAGAAGAACCCGCCGAGCGAAGACAAGAATGCTCGGCATCGCCGGAAGCTCCGCGATCTTGTCATCGACTGCCTGGGCGGCCGTTGCGAATGGTGCGGTCTCGACGAACCGCTCTGTCTTGAGGTCGATCACATCAAGCCGGTGCATCGGCGCACCAACGGGATCACCAATTGGCAGAACCTCGACTTCTATCGCGCCATCTTGCGCGGCGAGGACGACAACGCGCAGCTTCTTTGCGCCAACTGCCACATGATCAAGACCCGCCTGCAACGTGAGCACACGCTTACGCCTTCTGCGGAGCAGTTCGAGCCTTGGGATACCGAAACGGCCTCGAACGACAACATCCGGTCTGAGACCGTATCGCTCCAAATCGGAGCAATCGCAGCATGATCGTCATTGGCCTCAAGGGTCTTATCGGGTCCGGCAAAACCACCGTGGCCCGCCATCTCATCGAGAACCACGGGTTTGTACGCGGCCGGTTCGCTGGCGCGCTGAAGGACATGCTGCGCGCCTACCTGCGTTACCGGCGCTGCGACGAAGCCACCATCGAGCGCATGATCGACGGCGACCTGAAGGAACAGCCGTCGCCCTGGCTGGGCGGCAAGTCACCCCGACACGCCATGGAAGGGCTCGGGGGCCTTTGGGGCCGCGATCACATGGGCTCGGACTTCTTCATCGGCACCGAGACCGACCGGCTCTACATGCAGGCACCGCCCCGCGTCGTCTTCGAGGACGTGCGGTACGCCAATGAGGGTGAAGGCATCGACCGCATGGGCGGTTGGGTGGTCGAGATCGTCCGCCCCGGCCTGATCCCCCAGGAACACCGCACCGAGAAGGCGCAGGCCGACGTGAAGGCCCATCGCTCGGTCATGAACTACCAAGGCGACATGGCGTCCACCTATCGGCAGATGGACATCGTCGTCACCGATCTGATCGCACGGACCGACCGCAGCAACGTGATCGGCTGATCATGGGCAAGACCGTCAACCGACAAGAGCTTGCGGACATCTTCGGCTATTCGCTGCCGACGATCTCCGCATGGGTCGAGAACGGAATGCCGGTCAAGTCGCACGGCGGCCGTGGCAAGCAGTTCGAGTTCGATACGGAAGACGTGCTGAAGTGGCTGCTCGCGCGTGAGCGCGCAGAGCGCAAGGCGCATACGGCCGCGACGCTGAAGGAAGGCGGCGAAGAGATCACCATCGACAAGGCGCGGCTCCGCAATGAGATCGCGAAAGCGAAGCTATCCGAGTTGGAGTTGGCGACGAAGATGGAGCTTGTGCGCCCCATCGACATGGTTGCCAAGGTGCTCTCGAATGAGATCGCGAACGCACGCGCGCGCCTGCTCGGCATCCCATCCAAACTACGGCCTGCGATCCAACTCGAAGTCGGCGCGCCCGAAGGCACGAAGAAGCTGGTCAACGAAGTTGAGCGGCTGATCCTCGAAGCACTGAACGAAATCAAGATGTCGGCGGATGATCCGGTCGAGGATGAGCCTCACGTCGAGCCGCCGTCCGAACCTGTCGAGCAGGACGAAGAAGAAGATGACGACGAGTGAGTTCAAGCCTTCGTGGATGAAGTGGCCGCCTAACAGTTGCGAAGTCTGCACCGCCTGGAAACGGGAAGGGGAGTGGTATGGCGTGTGTCAGCGTGCCGCCTCGATCCATTTTGACCAGCCCACCGATGCGCGTCAGCGCTGCCCCGAATATCAGCGCAAGCCGGATGCCTAATGACTTCCGCCGTCGCCGTCGTCGATGAATTTCGTGAGGACGCTGCGTATGAAGCTCGGCTTCGTGCGCAGGTCCGCGAGATTATTGCGCAGAGCTTCAGTCCGCCGCCGAAGTTGACCGTCTCGGAGTGGGCGGACGAATACCGCGTGCTCTCGCCGGAAGCGTCTTCCGAGCCGGGCAAGTGGTCAACTGCTCGGGTCGAGCCGTCGCGCGGCATCATGGATGCCTTCGCCGATCCCGAGATCGAGATCATCACCTGTATGGTCGCGGCGCAGACGGTGAAGACGGAAGTCATCAACAACGTGGCTGGCTTCCACGTCCATCTCGACCCCTGCCCGATGCTCATTCTGCAACCGACGTTGCAGATGGCCGAAGCCTACTCGAAGGATCGTCTCGCGCCGATGATCCGCGACACGCCTCCGCTCGCGGCGAAGCTTGGCAACAGCGCGCGCGACTCCGAAGACACGATCCTTCACAAGAAATATGCGGGCGGCCATATCACCATGGCGGGCGCAAACTCGCCTGCATCGCTCGCGTCGCGTCCGATCCGCATTCTGCTCTGCGACGAAGTTGATCGCTATGAGGCGAGCGCCGGTAAGGAAGGCGACCCGGTCTCGCTCGCCATCGAGCGAACGACGACGTTCTGGAATCGCAAGATCGCGCTCGTTTCGACGCCGACCATTAAGGGCGCGTCGCGCATCGAGTCCTCCTATGAGGAAAGCGATCAGCGCCGGTTCTTTGTGCCGTGCCCGAAGTGCGGCCACATGCAACATCTGCGGTGGGCGCAGGTTCGATGGCCCGACAACGACCCGATGTCGGCGCGCTATCACTGCGAATACAGCGATCCCGACACTGGCGAACTGTGCGATCACGGATGGAGCGAGGCCGAGCGGCTGAAGGCTATCCAGCGCGGCGTGTGGATCGCCACGAAGCCGGAAGTAAAGGGCCATGCGGGCTTCCATCTGAACCGTATCGCGTCGCCTTGGCGTGCGCTTGGCGAGATGGCGCGCGACTTCGTGTTGGTCAAGAAGCATCCCGAGCGTCTGAAGACTTGGGTGAACACGCGCCTCGCGGAGACGTGGGAAGAGCGCGGCGAGCGCGCTAACCCGGACTCGATCTATGCCCGCCGCGAAGAGTATGACGCCGCGATCATCCTCCCGGCCGGTGTCGGCTGCATCACTGGATCGGTGGATATTCAGGACGACCGCGCCGAAATCGAGTGGTGCGGTTGGGGCCAGGACGATGAATCGTGGTCGCTCGACTACAAGGTCCACTATGGCGCGCCCAACTCTCCCGGCTTTTGGGAGGTCGTCGATAACGCCTTGCTGCGGACGTTCAAGCATCCGTCTGGCGTCGAGATGCGCGTAGAAGCGGCCTGCATCGACTCTGGCGGCCACTTCACGCAGCACGTGTACAACTTTGTCAGGCCGCGCATCGCTCGCCGCGTCTACGCCATTAAGGGCATCGGCGGACCCGGCCGCCCGATCTGGCCGGTGAAGGGCACCGTCAATAAGGCGAAGAACGTCACGATCTTCGTCCTGGGCGTCGATCAGGCCAAGGATATGCACTATAAGCGGCTCGAAGTGAAAGAGCCCGGTCCCGGCTACTGCCATTTCCCGCTGCTCGAAAACTATGACAAGAAGTTCTTCGAGGGCCTGACCGCCGAAAAGGCCGTGCTGAAGACCGATAGGAAGGGCTTCGTCACGAAGGAATGGCACAAGGTCCATCAGCGCAACGAACCGCTCGATCTCCGCGTCTACAATATCGCGGCGCGGCTCTCGCTCGGCATCAATATGGAGCGCCGATTGATGGCTTTGCGCATGGCGGCTGCAAATGCGCTGAATGCTGCGCCGCGACCGTCCGTTCAGGTTGATGAACCGGCTCCTGCGCCTCCGCAGGCCGCCCCTGGCCGGCGTCGCATCCGCAGTCGTGGCGTTGAATCTTAAGAAATGAGCCGCTAGATGAAAAGCATGATGACCAAGGACGATGTCCGAGCCGCCCGCATCAAGTTGGGCCAGATGTGGAAGCCGGGCGGCGGCCCGCTGACGGCGCAAGAGCTTGTGCGCGCCCTCGGTTTGTCCGAAGACCACGGCACCGACCATGTTTACAACATGGAAAAGGGCAAATCGGCCGTGTCCGGCACGATTGAGATGCTTCTGCGCATCTATCTCGCCGGTGGAGTGCCGCCGGACGATGTCGTGATCTTCAAAGACACGCCAAAGCGAGCGCGCTAGGTGGTCTTTTCGGCAACAAACTTCCGGCTGTGCGCTGTAAGCGGACGGTCGTTGGCATAGACAGGAATGTCCAAGATGGGCCACTTGTGCCGTTTTGGACACCTCCTTTGCGAAAGCCGCTACAGCGGCCGAGAGCGATCACTTCGCAAACCTTATCCTAAGACGTGAGGCCACAAGCTCCGGAACAAAATTGGAGATGTCGCCGCCCATTCCCGCGATCTGCCGCACCAAGGTTGCTTTGATGGGGCGCATCATCGGCGATGCTGGGAGAAATACGGTCTTTACCTCTGGCATAATAGTTTCGTTCATTCCCGCCATCTGCATCTCGTAGTCGAGATCGGAGCCGTCGCGTAAGCCCCGGATCAGAATCGAGGCGTGAACACGTTTCGCCGTGGTCACCACCAGATCATTGTAGGTTATGCAGTCAATCTCACAGCAAACTTGAGCCGCCACTGGCAGGATCACCGCCTGCACCATCTCGATCCGCTCCTCGCTCGAAAATAGCGGCTTCTTGCCGGGATTGATGCCAATAGCCACCACTAGTCGATCAACCAATGCCGCGGCCCGGCGGATCACGTCGAGGTGCCCATTGGTCACCGGGTCGAACGTCCCCGGGTAGAGCGCAATCCGCATCCTGCTCTCCTCGACTACACACATCTGCTACCTCAAAAACACGTCCACCCGACCTATATCATGTGCTGTAGCTCGCTATCATGCTAGGGGCGTTCATGAGTCCGCTGTGGTCAAAAGCGGCAAGACCCTGGATAAGCTCAACATTTCCGGTCAGCCCCGGAAAGCGGAAGCCCGCACGAATTGAGGTCACGCTAAGGGAGATCGGAACGATCTCTTGCGAGCGAGCCATGTCCCGTAGCTTCGGGTCATGGCAAAGACCGTCGAAGAGCAGCTTGAAGAGACCCTAACCTCGATCAACACGGTCGAGCAGAACGGTCAGCGTTACACGATCAAGGATCGTGAGCTTTGGCGCGCCGATCTGCGCCAACTCGATCAACGCGCTCAGCGCCTCGAAAAGCAGGCTGAGCGCGCCAAGCGGGGCGGTCTCCGCATTCAGCGGGTGATCCCGCTGTGATTAAGCCCGTCGCCCCGACTCTGATTGACCGCTTTCTGGCGGGGGTCGCGCCCAACTTCGCGACGCGCCGCTACCATGCGCGCCTCTCGCTCAACTACATGGGCCAATATGCCGGTGCGAAGTCGAACCGTGCGGCCCTGAAGGCGTGGAAGACGCATCCCGGCTCGGCCGATTCCGACTCGCTGGGCGATCTCCCGGCGCTGCGCAGCCGCTCGCGCGATCTCGGCCGCAACAACCCCATCGCCGCCGGTGCGAAGCAAACCTCGAAGAGCAACGTCGTCGGCACCGGCCTGCGCGTTCGCTCGAAGCTGAACCCGAAGCTGCTCGGCCTCTCGCCGGGAGCCGCCGAGTTGTGGGAGCGCAAGACCGAGACGCTGTTCGACCTTTGGGCGCAGTCCAAGCTCTGCGACATCACCCTGACGCAGAACTTCTATGAGCTTCAGGGCCTCGTTTTCAACGCCGTGTTCGAATCCGGTGACACGTTCGTCCTGCGCCGCACGCCGAAGCGCCCGAACGCCGTTGTGCCGCTCGCGCTCAACGTGGTCGAGGCCGATCGCGTCGGAACGCCGAACGAGTTGCAGGGCGACTACCTGATCCGCGACGGTGTCAAGATCGACGAAGACGGCGCGCCGGTCAGCTACTTTGTGCTCAATGAGCACCCCGGCGAGCGCGTCACGTACACGATCAACGGCTTCACGGAAGTCCCGGCCTTCGGCAAGAAGTCCGGCGAGCAGATGGTGCTCCATATCTTCGAGCGCATGCGCCCCGGCCTGAACCGTGGCATTCCGCAGCTTGCCCCCGTCATCGAAATCCTGAAGCAACTCGACCGCTACAGCGAAGCCGAGTTGATGAAGGCCGTCGTGTCTTCGTTCTTCACTGTCTTCCTGAAGACCCAGGGCGACGATGGGATCGCACCGGCCATTCAGGGCGCGTATCCCGGCATGGGCGCGAACGATGTCACGATGGGACCTGGCACTATCGTTGACATCGGCACCGACGAAGAGATTCAGACGGCGCAGCCTGCGAACACCGCGAACTTCGATCCGTTCTTCCAATCCGTCGTGAGGCAGATTGGCGTCGCGCTGTCGATCCCGTTCGAACTGCTCATGATGCACTTCACGGCGAGCTACAGCGCGTCGAGGGCGTCGCTTGAGATGGCCGCGCAGTTCTTCCGCGACCGCCGCATTTGGCTCGTCCGCAACCTCTGCGTCCCCGTTTACGAGTGGTTCCTGACCGACGCGATCAACGCTGGCCTGATTGAGGCTCCCGGCTTCTTCAACGATCCCGTGAAGCGTGCAGCTTGGCTCGGCGCTCAGTGGATCGGCCCCGCGCGGATCATCCTCGACCCGCTCAAGGAATGGAAGGCCGAGACTGAAGCGGTCGGCCTGGGCGCACGCACCATCGAGCAGGTCATCATCGAGCGCGGTGGCGACGACTTCGAGCAGACCACGGCGCAGCGCGCCCGCGAGCATCAGGCCCGCGCGGCTGCGAAGCTCGAACCCGAAATCCTCGCGCCGTCCGGCATGGGCTCGCAAGTCAAGGAAGACGTGAGCGAGAACCGCGAAGACGACGAAGAGACCCCGACGCCGAAGAAGCCCGAGAAGAAGCAATGACCGTCAACGTTCGCAACCCGCTGATCTTCGACGCCGCTCTCACGGCGAATTGGGCCATGGAAGAAGTCGCTCTGCGCCAGATCATGGAGATCGCCGCGCGCGAGAACCAAATCACGCCGCAGATGCTCGAAGCCTATCGCGGCCAAGAGCTTGAGCGCGCGGACCGTGCGACCCGGCGCGGCAACGTCGCCGTGATCGACGTGGCTGGCCCTCTGTTCAAGCGCGCGAACCTCATGACGACGTTCTGCGGCGCGACTGCTTACGAGACGGTGCGTCGCGACCTTCAGGCCGCAATGGACAACGCTTCGATCACTGCGATCCTGCTCAACATCCATTCGCCTGGGGGCGAAGCCGCTGGCGTTGCGGAGCTTGCCACGGCCATCAACGAAGTGCGCGGCCGTAAGCGCATCCTCTCCTATGCGGGCGATCAGGCGGCCTCCGCTGCGTTCTGGTTGGGCACCGCGTCGGACGAGTTCCTGATCGGGCCGACCGCTGCGCTCGGTTCGATGGGCGTCGTCGCGGGCTACAGAGACACTTCCGCGCAAGATGCGGCGCGCGGCATCAAGACCATCGAGTTTGTGTCTTCGCAGTCGCCCTACAAGCGCGTGGACATCAACACCCAGGAAGGCCGCGACCGCGTGCAAGCGCGCGTTGACGCAATGGCCGCCGTGTTCGTCGAGACGGTCGCGAAGTATCGCGGCGTGAGCGTCGAACATGCACTCGAACATTTCGGGCAGGGCGATGTCCTGATCGGCAAGGCGGCGGTGGATGCCGGGATGGCCGATGGCGTCGCGACGTTCGAACAGGTTCTCGCGAGCTTGGCTCGCGGCGAAAGTCCGAAGGCTTCCTTCGGTTTTAACCCGGCCGCGCACGGCCAAAGTGGAGAAGTCGAGATGACCGAAGAAGAGAAGGCTGCGTTCGCAGCGCAGGTTCGCGCTGAAATGCAGGCCGAGATCGATGCCAAGGCAAAGGCGGATGCCGACGCCAAGGCGAAAGCCGAAGAGGAAGCCGCCGCAGCCGCAGCCGCAGCCGCCAGCGATCCCGTCGTTGTCGAGCGCAAGCGCGTCACCGAGATCATGGGCCTGACCCTGCCGGGTTACGAGGCCGCTGCCGCAAAGGCTATCGAAACGGGCTCTTCGGCTCATGAGTTCTCGGCCATGATCGTAGCCGCTGAAAAGGCCAAGCGCACCGAGCGCGCCGCTGACATCAAGTCGGACACCGAAGCCAACGCTGGCGTCGCTCCGTCTGCCGGTCAGGAACAGGCGCAGGGCGACGAAGCCGCCGCT
Organism: Bradyrhizobium sp. IAR9; assembly: GCF_013408065.1. NCBI lineage: Bacteria > Pseudomonadati > Pseudomonadota > Alphaproteobacteria > Hyphomicrobiales > Nitrobacteraceae > Bradyrhizobium > Bradyrhizobium sp. IAR9. The sequence goes on along the minus strand of NZ_JACBZW010000006.1, from coordinate 219,912 downwards.
AACGCAATTCTCGGCGCGATGAAGCTCGCGACCGGCAAGTAAGGAGCCTCAACGTGGCGAAGTTTGAGAACGAAGGCGCATACGTCCCGAGCATGCTCATGCTCGGTCATCACCGCGCGCGCAAGGTGACGATCAAGTCGGGCGCAGGCGTGCTCGGCGAGGGTACTGTGCTCGGTCAGGTCACGGCCGACAAGAAGTACCTGAAGTCCATCCTGGCCGCGAACGATGGTTCGCAGGTCCCCGATGCGATCCTGAGTGAGTCGGTCGATGCGACCGCCGCTGACGTGGAGGCCATCGTCTACATCGCTGGCGAAGTCGATCAGGACAAGCTGATCCTCGGTGCCGGACACACCCTCGGATCGGTGGATGCGGTCTTCCGCACGAAGTCGATCTGGCTCGTTAAGCCGATGGGCTAACCGAGACAACCTCGAAGAAAGCAACGGGAAGCCCTACTATGGACCTCTTTTCGACCACCGCCCTCAACCGTGTTGTCGAGGAACTGCCGCTCAACCCGGCGTTCTTCCTCAACACCTTCTTCACCACCGTCGAGACCTCTGACACCGAAGATGTCAAGTTCGACAAGGTGAAGGGCCGCCGCCTGATCTCGCCGCTCGTCTCGCCCGTCGTCGCGGGCAAGGTGATCCGCGAAGCTGGCTACAAGACTCAGTCGCTCGCGCCCGCCTACATCAAGGACAAGCGCGTCTTCAAGCCGTCCGGCCAGTTCAAGCGCCGTGCGGGCGAGAAGATCGGCGGCACGCTGACCCCCGAGCAGCGCCTTCAGGCGTCGGTCGGCTTCGCGGTCAACGAGCAGTTGGAGATGTGGATTCGCCGCCTCGAAGTCATGTCGGCCGAAGTTCTGCGCACCGGCAAGCTCGTTCTGAAGGGCGAGGACTATCCCGAGCAGGTCGTGGACTTCGAGCGCGAAGCCGAACTGAGCATCGTCCTGACGGGCCCCGACAAGTGGGACAACGCCGCTGTCAACCCGCTTAACGACATCGAAGATTGGGGTCAGATGATCTTCGACGCCTCCGCGCTGACCTGCCGTGACGTGTTCATGGCGAGCGACGTGTGGAAGACCGTGCGCGAGAAGATGGCGACCCCCGACACCGACGCAGTCGGCCGGGCGATGCGCCTTCAGATCGACACGACCAAGGAAACGCTGGAGTCGGCCCGTGCCTCTCTCGGCCCGATCCTGATCACCCCCGGCGTGCGTCTGGTTGCCGTGTTCGGCGACTATCGCCTGTGGGTCCACGCCGACAAGTACATCGATCCGCTCGACGGGTTGGAAAAGGAAGTGCTCCCGGCCGGTGAAGTCGTCATGGCTTCGCGCGAGATCGAGGGCGTCCGTCACTTCGGCGCGATCATGGACCTGAAGGCCGGTATCCAGGCCCGCGACTTCTTCGTGAAGTCCTGGGAGGAAGAGGACCCGTCCGTGCGGTACATCCTCGGCCAGTCCGCCCCGCTGATCGCGCCCTACCGCGTGAACGGCACCTTGGGCGCAAAGGTGAAGTAAGATGCCGTTGTATCGCGGCCTCGTAACGATCAAGCGTGACGGGAGGTATATTCCGCCCGGCACGCCCATCGAAATGAGCGAGAATGAAGCGAAAGCCCTCGGGCCTGCTCGCGTCAAGCTCGCTGAAGGTGTCGTCTCGGCCGTGGCCGAGATCGCTCTGGATTCGGCCAGCACGCTCGCTGGCTCCGAGTCCGCCGGTGATGCCCCCGGCGACGCGCCGTCCGCTGATGAAGTCCCTCCCGCCTCGCATCAGACGGACGGCGCGAGCACTCGCGTCGTGGACATCGCGTCCGCCATCGACCTGCTCGACGAAAAGAAGGACTTCTTCAAGTCCGGCGCTCGTCAGGGCAAGCCGAAGCAGAAGCCGATTGAAGAGATCGTCGGGTTCGATGTCACCGACGCCGAAATCGACGCTGCTCTGGCTTTGCGCGCTTCGGGCGTGTGATGCCGGTCGAGACCGACAACGATCTCCTGATCTTCCTCAACCCCGAAGAGTTCGGGGTTGAGGCGTCTTATGTGAGCCGCGATCCAGCCGTCGAGCCGAAGGACATCCCCGGCCAGTTCGACGACGAAGGAAGCAACTGGAATCCGAACCGTTGGAACGGGACGCAATTTCAGATGCAGATGGGCGCGAGCGTCACGTCAACCGGCCCGACGTTTCTCTGCCGCACGTCCGACCTGAATAAGGGCGGTCGCAAGGGCGAGAAGCTGACGATCAAGGGCCAAGAATATCGGATCGAGGACAAGCGACCGGACGGCACCGGCCTGACCTTGCTCTTGCTCATGGCGAACGACTGACATGGCCCATCCTCGCAAGCGCATCCGCGACGCATTCCGAACCCGGCTTGCTGATAGCGTTGACGGCGCGTACCGCACGGACGCGCAGAGCCGCGTGTATGCGAGCCGCATGGCTCCCGTGAGCGAGGAAGAGTTGAAAGAGGATGGCCCGGCCATTCTCGTCTACGCGCGCATGGAGAAGTACAACCCCGAGAAGGACTACGGGGTCGAGGGCGACGCGACCTATATCGAGCGCGAGTTGACGCTTGTCACGGAAGCGATGCTGCTCGGCGGCGAGACCGTTGACGACAAGCTCGACGACATCGCAGAGCAGATGGAAGCCGCGTTCGAGGGCTTCGTGATCCCCGGATTCGAGTCCGCTCGCCTGCGCCTGCTCGAGTCCGACATCGACGTGATCACCGAGCAGGTCAAGCGGCCCATTGGCGCTATCGGCCTCGTTTGGCAGGTCATCTATCGGACCGCATGGCGTCCGCGCGCGACGGCCGACAATCTCGACGCCGACATGGCGGACTTTCTGGCGGGCAGGTAATCATGGTCAAGTTTCTCCGCGATCCCGCGAGCACCGGCGGCGTTGCTGACCCCGAAGCGTCGGACATCGACCGGCGCGCGCAGGATGTCGTCAAGTTCGGCAAGATCAAGGAAGTGGACTACAAGCGGCAGCCCCCGGCCTACCGCGTCCTGATCGGTGACGAGAACGACGAAGACAATCACAACATCACGGATTGGCTCCCGGCTGGCGGCATGCGCGCGAAGGGCGACCGCGAGACGCACTTCCTTGAGAAGGGCGAGAAGGTCGTGCTGCTTGCCGAAGGCGGCGAGCTTGCGACTGCGCAGGTCTATCCGGCGGGCACGTACACGCCTGAGAACGAAGACGAGAAGGAAACGACCGACAAGGCGGGCGTCTGGCGCAAAATCTTCAACAAGCCGAAGAGCAACGACGGCGAGGGTGGCGAAGGCGGCGAGGGCGAAGGCGGCGGCGAGGAAGGCGGCGAGGGCGAGGAAGGCGAGGACGAAATCCTTGGCGAGATCAGCTATGACCGCAACACGGGCGATTGGCTGATCAAGGGCATCAAGAACAAGGGTTCGATCACGCTCGAAGGCTCGGGCTGCAAGATGGTCATGAAGGACGGCACGATCACGTTCACGGCGAAGAACTTCAAGGTCGAAATGGAAGAGAACGCCGAGATCGAGGCGGAAGACACTATCAAGACGAAGACCGGGCAGTCTCTCCATGAGGCCGACGTGTTCGCAGTCGCCGCCGCGACCTTCCTGGGCCTCGAAGATACTAGCGAGCGCCCGCAAGATAAGGTCGAAGTCGTCAGCGACATCCCGGCGCTCAGGACCTTCGCGAAGAAGGGCTGACAATAGGCGACCGGATCAGGCTGTAAGCGGCCGTGCCTACGCGGCACGGTGCGCCTTATGGCGACCATTGACCTCAACACCGGCAAGCCTCTCGAAGGCATCGACGATGTCTGGCAGTCGATTGCGACCATTCTGAGCACTTCGCTGAAGTCGCTCGTTATGGCCCGCGATTTCGGCTCGAAGATGCCGCGCCTTGTTGACCATGCCGTGTCGCCGGTGACGCTGATCGACTTTTACGCGGCCGTGCCGGAAGCGATCAATCGGAAGAGCCCCGAATCCTTGATGGCCGAAGAGCCGCGCTTCCGCATCATTCAGATGGAGCTTGCCGACATGACCGATCAGGGCAACGCCCAATTCGACATCGAAGGCATCTATTACCCGCGAGGCCATCTCGGCGACTATTCGGAGGCCCGAGATGCGCGTGGCCGCGTGGTCCTTTCTGACAACCTTGTCGTCGGGAGCTACGTCTGATGGACGCGCCGCTCCCGAACCTGCCGCTGCCCGTCATCGAGCGCGAGCCCGCGTTCCAGGCATTGTTTGACGCTCGCGTTGCGCAGATGCGTGGCCTGCTTGAGACTGCCGGTCTTGATTGGGACACCTACATGCTGCGGTCGGACCCGATCAACAATTTCTGTCGCCATGCTGCCTATGGCGATCTGCTCTATGTCACGTCTCTGAACGACACGTTCCGAGCGACCTTACTCGACTTCGGACAGGGCGCGGACCTGATCGCGCAGGCCAGCGATTGGGGCATGACCCAGGCCGATGGCGAGACCATCGACGATCTGCGACGGCGTCTGCGTGAGCGTAAGAAGGGTCAGGGCGGCTTCACCGACAATTGGTACAAAAGGTACGCCTTCGCCGCAGACCCGCTCCGTGTGGCCGACGTGGGCGTTACGGGCGATGCCATGGGCGGGGTCAAGGTCTCGATCCTGTCCACCGAAGGCAACGGCGTCCCGAGCGACGATCTGCTCGCGGTCGTGACCGCCGCGCTGAACGATCCGCTTGTCCTGGGCGACAACGACCATGTCGAGGTCATCCCGGCGGTGATCCGCGTTGTGAACGTGGAGGCCGACATTTGGCTTCTTCCTGAAGCGCCCGTCACCGAGATGCAGGCGGCGGAAGACCGGCTCAAGGCCGAGTTCGCCGCCGCTCGCCGCCTGGGCTGGGACTTCACCGCCGACTTCGTGATCGCGGCCCTGCGCACGTCCGGCGTCCGGCGGATCGTCATGATCACGCCCGCAGCCGACGACTACACGCGAGCGGAGCCGAATGAGGCCGTGGCGCTCGGCACGGTCAAGCTCAACTTCAAGGGTCGGTCCTACTGATGACCGAGCTGATCGACATCGTCCCGCGCAACACGACGCCGCTTCAGCGGTCCGTTGTGCAGACCATCGACTCGCGCTCGCGCTACGCCGCGTTGGTGCAGTCGATCATCGACGTGCGCTATCTCGACGTGATCCCCGAAGACGTTCTGCCGTGGTTGCTGCGCCATTGGGGGCTCGAAGACGCGGCCGAGTTCGTCAACGACCATCAGCGCCTCTACAAGGAAGGCAAGCGATGGCAGACGCTCCGTGGGCGCGTGGAAGCCTATGAGATCGTCTTCGATTGGCTCGGTCTCGACGGCTTCTATGAGCGCGGCGACCACGAGGCCGTGCGCTGGGGCCTGTTCCAGATCGGTCTCACGGAGCGCCCCGACCAAGACACGCTGCTCAACCTGATCGGGCTGGCGAACCTCTCGAAGAAGGCGTCGAGCGTCCTGGGCCGCATCTATGGCGGCTATGATATCCGGCCGATTCGGCTCGACATGATGCGTCTCGACGGCGCGATGCTCGACGATTGGTCCGGCGTGTATCTGCCGGGCATCAAGCCGAAGCTCTCTTTTGGGGCGCGGCACGGCGAAGAGATTAGTTTCAACGTCGAGATGGACGGCGGTGTTTTCACGTCGGTCGAAGGCGTCGCGCGCTTCGAGGAAGGCTTCGTGCTCGACCGCTCGATGCTCGACGGCGAAGTTGTCGAGCCTTCCGTGGTTGCCATTCAGGCTTCGCTCTTGGGCGAACAGATCGACTTCGCAAAGGACGTTCTGATGCCGTGGCCGCGCGCGCCGTGGCCGAGCGTCACCTATTCCAACATTGAACAGTTCACGATTTACGGAGGACCCGATGGCACTTCTGGTTAATAGCGGGCGCGAAGGTCTCGCCGCCGCGCTGAAAGCTCGCACGATGTTCTTCGCCTGGGGGCGAGGCGACGCATGGTGGGGTCAGACGGAGATCAAGAATGAGACGTTCTCGGGATCGCCCGAGCGCTTCACGCTCGATCACACTCCGATCTCTGCGCTCACGTTGAAGGACACCGGCAACGCGCTGACCTATGAGGCGCCGCGCGACTTCACGTTCAATGCCAATACCGGCGCGGTAACGCGGGTCAACGGCGGCCAAATCGCGCCCGGCGCAACCGTCCAGGCGCAGGTTCAGTACGGCACGCCCGCCCTGGGATCGGGCGAGACCGCTTTGGTCAACGAAGTGGGTCGGCGCATCGCTTCGACGGTCGAGTTCGTCGTTCCCGACGACAACGGCAACATCAGCACGCCCGGCGGCGCGCGGTGGACGATCTCGACCACCGCGACGCGCTACCTCTATTGCAGCGTGCTCTTCGACTACCTCGAAGCGGCCGATCAAACGATCCGCGAGGTCGGCATCTTCGTGGACGGCACGCGCAAGGCCGGGGTGCCTGAAGGGCAACTGTACTTGACTCCCGATCAGGTCGCCGAACCGGGATACTTGCTCCTGCTCGACCGCTTCGCGGGCAAGGTTCGCTCCCCGAGTGAGCGGCAGGGATTCTCATACGTTCTGGTGATCTAATGGCAGACGCTCGCGACCAACTTCCGGCCTACATCAACACCTTCGACAAAACGAAGGGCTATCAGCGTCTCGCTGCGCACTACGACCGCTTCCTGACCTCGAACGAAATCAACATCATTCAGGACATCGAAGCGAACCGCCTGAAGGGTGTCGCCGATGCGTTCTGGCGCGATGGATCGCTGGTCAGCGGCGGTGCCATCGTGCTCGGGCCGATCATCAACGCGACCGTCGAGGCGCAGTTGGCGGCGGCCAAGGTCTACATTCGCGGCGCGGTGCATGACATCGAAGCCCGCAATCTCGTCATCTCGGCGGTCGGTACGGTCGTCATTGGCATTCGCCTGCGCACCTTCACCGTGACCTATGAGCAGGACCCGACCCTGAAGGGGCAGGCCCCCGGTACGCGCGCGCAGGGCGAGCCCGGCGCTTCGGCGTTGGCGATGCTCGGTCGCTGGGGCTTCGAGGGCGACGGCGAGGAAGGCGACTTCTTCCCGATCTATACCGTCAAGGACGGCACGATTGACACGCCGAACGAACCGGGCATGGACGACGCCTGGGCGAACCTGCTCGCGCGCTATGACCGCGAGGCGCACGGCGGCTATGTCGTGGAGGGCTTCAACGTCAAGGCCCTGGGGCTCGACGAGAACGGCAAGCAGAACTTCACGATCTCGGAAGGCACCATCAACGTTTGGGGCTACAAGCGAACCCGGCCTGCCTCCGCGCGCCTGCGCGTGACGGAAGAGCCCGAGATCATGCTGCTCGACGACGAACCGCACGCCGTCAATTCCGGCACGCAGACGATCAAGGTCCGCTTCGCCCCCATCGCCTCGATCAAGGAAGTCACGATCATCGCCGAGAAGACGGTGACGCTGACCCACGGCACCTATACCGGCGTGTCGGACACGCTGCCCGATCCGACCGTGCTCTCGATCCGTGAGGTCAAGCAGGGCGCGACCGTCTACGCGCCCACTGCCGACTACAAGCTGACCGGCGCGGCCGTCGATTGGTCGCCGAGCGGTGCAGAGGTCGCGCCCGGCTCGACCTATCAGGTCACGTATCGCTACCTGACCAACGCCGAGCCGACCAACATCACGCGCGATGGCTTCAACATCACCGGCGCTGCCGACGACACGACCGCCTTCATCAAGTACGAGACCAAGCTGCCGCGCTATGACGCCATCGTGGTCGATCAGCAAGGCGCGATCTCCTACCTGAAGGGCATTAGCTCGCTCTACGCGCCGCAGCCGACGACCGTCGCGCCGACGCTGCACAAGCTCGCCGATGTCTACAACAATTGGGGTCTTGTCCCGACCATCAAGCAGGTCGCGACTGTCCGCATGCCGTTCGCTGATCTGCGCAGCCTCGAAACGATGGTCAGCGACCTCTACGCGCTGGTCGCGGAAGAGCGGCTTCAACGTGACGTGGACCGCAAGGAAGTCGCCTCGAAGCGCGGCGTGTTCGTCGATCCGCTGCTCGACGACGACATGCGCGATCAGGGCCTCCCGCAGACCGGCGCGATCTTCGGCGGTCTGCTCTGGCTGCCGATCATTCCGACCGTCACGACGATGCCCGCCGACACGGCGCTTACCTACACGTTCGACAACGTGTTCGAGCAGCGCCAGATCACCGGCGAGTCGAAGATCAACCCCTACGCCTCGTTCGGTCCCCCGGCGACCGATGTCGCGCTCAACCCGTCCGTCGATCTTTGGACCGACACGCAGGACGTTTGGACCTCGGTCTTCACGTCGCGCGTGGCGTGGCAGCGCACCAACTTCGCCGCTGGCCCGCTGATCGGCACCACCACCGAGACCACGGACCGCATCGTCAACAGCGCGACGACGGCAGAAGAGACCATCCGCCAGCGGTCGGTCGGCTTCACGATCCACAAGTGGGGCTATAACGAAGTCCTGAAGAAGGTGACGTTCGACGACATCGACGTGACCCCGGCGGGTACGATCCGCGCCGACGAAAACGGCACGCTGACTTCGGCGTTCCAGATTCCGGCGAACGTGCCGGTCGGCGTGAAGCACGTCGCCTTCGAGGGCATGGGCGGTTCGTCCGCCAACGCGCTCTATACGGCCTATGGCTGGCTGACCACCGTCACCAACGAACGCACCGTCGTCACCACCTATTGGTACAGCGCCGATCCGCTTGCGCAGACCTTCCGTCTGAGCGAGCCCCGGCAGGCGCTCGGCGTGGACGTGAAGTTCACCAAGGTCGGCGACAAGAGCAAGCCGGTACGGGTCCAAATCCGTGAGGTCGAGCTTGGCCTTCCGACCGAGCGCGTTGTCGCGGAGTGCATCCTTGACATGAACACCGTCAAGGTGATCGACCCGCTCTCGGTCGCTCCGCGCGTCGAAAGCGATTGGACCTTCGCCGCGTTCGAACGCCCCGTCACGCTGCGCGAGGATCGCAGCTACGCGATCACGCTTCTGACCGAAGACCCGACGCACTCGGTCGCTATCGCCGACCTGGGCGGCTTCGATCAGATCAACGGCTGGGTGACTTCCAACGCCTTCCCGCTGGGCACCTTCCTCGACGGCTCGGACTCGCGTACCTGGCTGCCGAAGCCCGGCCGCTCGCTCGGCTTCCGTCTGCGCTGCGCCAAGTTCGCGCAGGCCGTGAAGACCATCGAAGTCGGCGATCTGCCGGTCGTGTCCTGCTCGGACCTGATGCCGCTGCTCGCGGCCGAGCGCCCCGAAGGCACGGCTATCGAGATCGAGTTCGAGGCCCCCGATGGGTCGAAGTATGTGACGGCCCCGGCCGTGAACGTCTCGCTGCCCCAGGCCATCACCGGCACGCTGAAGGTCCGTCTCCGCGTCAAGGGCTCGGCGAACCTCTGGCCGATCATGCTGCCCTACGTTCAGGTCGTCGCTGGCGCGATCCAGCCGACCGGCGACTACATCACGCGCGCCTTCGAGGCGGGCACTGACTCGAAGGTCCGGTTGATCCTCGACGTTTACCTGCCCGGCAACTCGACCATCGAGGCGAAAATCCAGACCGGCGTCAACGCTGGCCTGCCGGTGTGGTCGGCATCGAATGCGCTGACGCTCGAAAAGGCCACGCCGCTCGGCGACGGCTGGGAAGAGCGCCAGTACATGCTCGACCACGTCAATCTGGCGGTGTCGCGAGCCTACGTGAAGATCGGTGGCGGACCCGCCGCTCGCTCGAACGCTCGCAACATCCGCGCCGTCGCAGTCAAGTCCACCACGGGTTAATAGGCTATGCCGAACGACATCACGACGCGCGGTTATCCGCTCCCGCACCCCGACAACGTTGCGCGTGAAGACGCGCAACGTATTCGCGACGCTCTCGCAGCGATCAGCGAAGACTTGGACTCGATGGGCGTTGAGCCCGCGACCGAGACCGAGCTTGGCGGCGTCCGCCTCGCCACGGATGCCGAAGCAACCGGCGGCACGGCCACGGACGCGGTGCCGGTTGTGAAGCGCGTGAAGGACATGATCACGTCTGTCACGACGGCGCTTCACACGACCATCGTCGGCGAGTACGGGGCGGCGATCACGACGGCGATCAACAACCTGAAGGCCGGTGTCGATCCGGCTTATGACACGCTTGTCGAGATCGCTGCGAAGCTTACCGACATGACGCAGATCAACGCGATCCTCGACTCGCTCGCGAAGCGCCTGCGAGTCGACACGGCTGCGCAGGGCTTGGACGCGACCTCGCAAGCGAACGGCCGCGCCAACCTGGGGCTCGGCAACATCGCAATCGCCAATGGCGTGGTGCTGGCCGATCTCCGCTCCGGCACGGGGCAGGGCGTTGTCACGACCGACAAGGCGTGGCAGGCGGCGGGGTTCGTTGACCTGGGCAACAGCGGCTCTGGCACTTTGCAGATCGACTGCAATATCGGATCGCGCTTTCGCGTAGTTCTCACGGGCAACGTCGCGGTCAGCTTCATCAACGCGAAAGATGGTCAGAACGTTGACGTAGCGTTCGTCCAAGATGCGACGGGTGGCCGGACCTTAAGCTGGAACAGCAACATCCGCTTTCCGAATGGCACCGCGCCCACGGTGGCGACTGCGGCGAACGGTTGGGCGCTCGTTTTCACGGGTGTCTACAATTCGCTCTATGCCCAATGGCTTGGTGCAGGTTGGAAGGTTACCTAATGTTGTTGCCCTTCCTCAGTCGCATTCGGGTGGGCGGTCTCGAACCGCCTTCCGTGCCTGGCTCTCAAAGCTGGGGAGCGGGATCGCGAAGTGTTGTGATCCCCGTCTACAAGACGCTCACGATGCAAATTTGGGGGGCGGGTGGTGGTGGCGGCAACATGCTCGACACCGACACTTCAACCGGACCCAACGAAGAGTGGGGCGGCACTGGCGGGCAGAGCTACTTTGCGGCACCGGCGGTCACCCTTATCGCCAACGGCGGCACCGGCGGCGGCAACGGCAACTTCAACTATCAGGCGAACGGCGCGAACGGATCGCCGGGCACCGCCAGCGGTGGCACCACCAATACTACCGGCGGCGGCAACGCGGGGGGCTCGGGCGCAGGCCCTATTGTCGGATACTACGGCGGCAATGGCGGTCGCGGCGGCTTCGTCAGTAGGACGTGGAATTGGTTTGACCCCGGCGCTCCGGTGGCAGGGTCGAGCTACGCGCTCATTACCGGCGGCGGGGGCGGACCCAGCCGCTTCTACGTCTACAGCCCGCCCGCAACTGGCGGCGCGAACGCATCTGCAACCATGTCTTGGACCTAATTGATCGGAGCATCAGTGAATAGCATCGTCGTTCAGGAGTCCCCGGTCGGGACCTTCACCCAGCTTGCCATCGGGCAGTCGTTCACTGTCGGCGACGTGCAACACGGCTGGCAAGTTGTCGAGCTTTGGCCCGACGAAGAGCTTGCACAGATCGGCATCTTCAAGCTGTCACCGGCGATGGTGCCCGCTGGCGAGGAAGTCGTGAGCGGTAACATCGAGCGCGTTGACGGCGTGGTGAAGCAAGTCGTCATCACGCAACCGGCCGTTCTGAAGGCGAGCGCACGCCAACTCCGGCTGGCAATGAACGCAACCGGGCTGCGTGACGACATCGAAGAGTACGTTGCCTCGCAATCGCGCGACGTGCAGGACAGTTGGCAGTGGACGACCGAGTTCGAAAGCACGCACCCCTTCGTCGTCGGAGCGGCCGAGCAGTTGAACAAGAGCACTGAAGAGTTGCGTGCGCTTTTCCTGCTCGCGCAGACCTTCTGAAGGGATACCGAAACGGTCCCGACGCCGGGCAGGGTGATCGGTAGGGTACGCTCAATCCCAATACTGAGGATTGAGAGAACAGATGTCCCTTACCGATTTCCTTCACGGCGTCGAGACTGTCGTCGTCGATAGCGGCCCCCGGCCGATCCAGACCGTCCGCTCGTCCGTCATCGGATTGATCGGCACCGCTCCCGCCGCAAACGATGTGGCGTTCCCCCTCAATACCCCCGTGCTCGTCAACCGTCGTCAGGCGGCGGCTATGATCGGCGCTGCTGGCACGCTGCCGCAAGCCATCGACTCGATTTACGATCAGGGCGGTGCGCTCATCGTCGTGGTCCGCGTCGAAGACGACGTGGACGAGAACGAACAGCTTTCGAAGGTTATCGGCGGTGTCGATGCCGTCACCGGCGCATTCACCGGCATTCACTGCTTCCGTGCAGCCGAAGCCGAGTGTGGTGTGTCCCCGATGATCCTGATCGCGCCCGGCTTCACGCATCAGCGTCCGCTCGGCGTCGCCGGTCACACCGTCACCGCGCAGGGCGACGGCTACACCCAGGCGACCGTGGCCTTCACGGGCGGCGGTGCGGGTGCGGTGCTCCCGACCGCAAAGCCGATCATCACCGGCGGCAAGATCACCGGCCTTGAGTTCGACTCGCTCGGCTACGGCATCGTCTCGCCGCTGACCGCGACCATCAACGGCGACGGCAACGGCGCGACCGTGACCATTCAGATCGGCGCATCGGCGAACCCGGTCGTCAACGAACTGAAGTCGCTGGCCGATGGCTTCAAGGCGCACATCATCGCCGATGGTCCCTCAACCACCGATGCCGCCGCGTTCGCCTATCGGCAGGACCACGGCACGCGCCGCGTCTTCATCGTCGATCCGACCGTGTCCGGCTGGTCCGTGAAGACCAACACTTACGCGCTTGAACGGTCGTCGGCCCGAGTGGCTGGCCTGATCTCGCGCGTGGACAACGAGAAGGGCTTTTGGGAGTCCCCCTCGAACAAGGAGGTCTATGGTATCGGCGGCCTCGGTCGTCCCATCGACTACGCCTACGGCGACAAGAACAGCCGCGCCAACATTCTCAACGAGAATGAAATCGCGACGTTCATCCGCGACGAAGGTTGGTACTTGTGGGGCAACCGCACCTGCTCGGCCGATCCGAAGTTCGCCTTCCTGTCTGTCTCGCGTACCGGCGACATGATCGACATCTCCATCGCGAAGGCCCATCGCTGGGCGGTGGATCGCTCGATCACCAAGCAGTATTTCGAGGACGTGACTGCGTCGGTGAAGGCGTACATGCGCCAGCTTCGCGTGCGCGGTGCGATCCTCGGTGGTGACTGCTGGGTCGATCCCGAGTTCAACACCGAAGCCGACATCTCCCAGGGTCATGTGACGTTCTCGTATGACTTCACCCCGCCGTACCCGGCCGAGCGCGTGACCTTCCGGTCGCATCTCGTCTCGGACTACATCCGCAACCTCTTCGCATAACGGGGACGAAAGATGATCCCGCGCGTACTTCGCAACTTCAACAGCTTCGTGAACGGCGTCGGCTATGCCGGACGCATTTCCGAAGTCGAACTGCCCGAGCTTTCGGTGAAGACCGAAGAGTATCGCGGCGGCGGTATGGACGGCAATGTCGAGTTGGACATGGGCTTGGAGACTCTGAGCGCCAAGTTCACCTTCGGCGAGTATGCCAACCAGATTCTCGGCCTTTGGGGCAACATGGACGGCAACGCCGCCCGTATCCAGCTTCGCGGCGCGCTTCAGCGTGACGGCGAGACTGCGGTCCCGATGACCGTCGATCTGCACGGCGGCTTCAAGAAGAACACGCTGGGCACCTGGAAAGCAGGCGACCTGACGCAGAACGAAGCCGAGATGTCCATCCGGTATCTGAAGATTCAGATTCAGGACACCGTCGTCGTCGAGATTGACATCGACAACATGATCCGCGTGGTCAACGGCGTGGATCAGCTTGCCTCTATCCGTACCGCGATGGGCATGTAACCAACCACAACCAACGGCCGACCTCGCTACGGCGGGTCGGCCACAACTAAGCGGGAGAACTAGACTGTGACTGATGAAGTGAAGAAGGACATGCGGCTGTCGGCGGAAATCACGCTCGACTTTCCGTTCGACGTGGATGGCAAGAACTACACGTCGCTGACGATGCGCCGTCCGAAGACGAAGGACTCGCTGAAGGCCGCCAAGTTCAAGGGCCACGATGCCGACAAGGGCATCTTGCTTCTGGCCGACCTCTGCAACGTCTCGCCGGACGTGATCGCGGAGCTTGACGAGATCGACGCCATGAAGCTGGGGGCGCAACTCGACGCTTTTCGTGGGGGTCAGTCGAGCTAAGCGATCTCCGCAAGGGGATTTTGACGCTCATTCGGCTGACCAAAGGCGGCTTCTCGATCTCGGAAGTCGAGGAAATGTCCCTCGACGATTTCTACGGCTGGCTTGAAGACGCGACAAAGCTTCAGGCCGACATCAACAAGGCGATGAAGGCAAAGTAACATGGCGACCGGCTTCTCCGTATTCGTCAATATCGGGGGCAAGGTCAGCCCCAGCCTGAACGCCGCAGTCAACGCAGCGAAGACCCAGGTCAACAGCCTGGGAGCTTCGCTCGCTGGCATGGCTGCAAAAATGAACGCGCCGTTCGCGGCCGTGAACAATCATCTCGCCAACACGTCGAAGCGCATGGCCGCGATCCAGCGGCATGGTCGCAACGCGACCCTTGGTGTCACGACGCCCGCTGCGTGGTTCGGCGCGAGCATGATCAAGGATGCCGCCGAGTTCGCCAAGGCTGGCAACATGGTCGAGGCGTTGGGCGAAGCGACCAAAGAACAGCGCATCGAGCTTTCGAAGATGGCGCAGGAAATGGCCGGTCGGTATGACGCCGGTGGCGCGACCGGCATCATGAAGTCGGCGACCGAGCTTCTGAAGGCTGGCTTCACGTTCGAGCAGGCCAAGGGTGCGCTCGAACAAGTCTTGGCCGCGTCTGCACTGGCGGGCGACATGACGCCTGCCGATGTCGGCGCGTCGTTGAGCAAGACCATCACGCAATTCCGCATGCCCATGAAGACCTATGAGCAGGCGATGAAGTCTTCGCAGGTCGTCACGGACCGCATGGTTTACGCCGCCGTGTCAACGGTCGCGTCCATGAAGGACATCTCGGAGTCGTTCAAGTATGCGGGCGGCGTCGCGGCGACGACCGGCAACTCGCTCGACTCCGTCACGGCGATGGTTATGGCGTTCGCGAAGGCCGGTGTGCTCGGCTCCGAAGCGGGCGTCGCGCTTCGCTCTGCCATCGTCCGTCTCGTCAAGATGCCGAAGGGTGGCATGAAGGCGCTGAGCCGGATCGGCATGAACCTGTCCGATTACACCCAGGCGCGCCCCGTCACGGCCGACACGGTCCTTGAGAACCTGAAGGCCGATGGCATCGACGCGAGCAGCGTGAAGGGCCAGATCGTCGACGCGATCAAGAACAACAAGGGCGATCACGCCGGGTTGTCGGCCGCGATCACGAAGGCTGTTCAGGGAGCGATCGGCAGTTCGTCGGCGGTCGATGCCGACAAGATTTCCGAATCCGTGAACGACGCCGTCGCGGCTGCCGGGTCGAAGGTGGACATCACGAAGTTCATGACCGACCTGAAGAAGAAGATGGACGACGGTGTCGCGACCACCGGCGACATCGCGCAGATTCTCGAAGCGCGCCACATCTCGCGTTACATGGCGTTGCTGAAGGCTGATCTGCCCGCGATGATCAAAGAGGTCGAAGAGAAGTCGGAAGGCTATTCGCAGAAGCAATACAAGATCGCCAACCAAGGCTTGCCCGCCGTCCTGCTCAAGCTCGGCGCAGCATGGGAGAAGTTCCGCAACACCATCGTCGAGACGGTAGGCAACGACATCGCCAACGCCTTTACGAAGATCGCCGACACGCTGCAAAAGCTCTCGGACTCGAACCCGGCCTTGCTGAAGACCGGCGTCTATCTGGCCGCCGCCGGTGCGGCAGCCGGTCCGCTGCTCTTTGTCCTGGGCGCGCTCGGCCGCGTGGCGATGCTCGCCATGCGCGGCATGAACTTCGCCGTGCTCGGGATGCTCTTGCCCTTCCGTCTGCTCGCCGGTGTGATCGCTGGCGTCGGGGCTGCCGCTGTAGGCCGCTTGGCGGCCATGGCAGTGGGCTTCCGAATGTTGACGGCTCTTGGGGCAGGGGCGACGCTGTCGGCCCTGGGCGGCTCTCTGCTCGCCCTGGGGCGGTCGATCCTGCTCTTCCCCCTGACGGCTCTGCGCGCCATCGGCCTCGCCATGTGGGCGCTTGTCGCCAACCCGGTCGGCCTGATCATCACGGCGCTGGTCGTCGCCCTGACGGCCCTTAGCGTGTGGGTCTACAACAATTGGGCGGGCGTCAAGGAGTTCTTCGCCGGGTTCGGCAAGGGCTTCATGGAAGGTCTCGGCCCCGCCGGTCCGGCCGTGAAGGCAATCGCCGATGGCTTGGCGTCGGTCTACAATTGGATGTCGCAGTTGCTCGGGCCGCTCGATGCGACCAACGCGAAGTGGCGCGAGTGGGGCGAGACGGTTGGCGGTGTCGCGGCCTCGGGCGTCCGCTCGGTGATCTCCGCGATCCAAAGCCTCATTGGTTTCTTCGGGACCGCCATCGACAAGGCGATGTCCTTGGGCAGCGCGATCAAGGGCATCTTTAGCAGTGGCGGCAGCAAGGGAGCCCCGGCGGGCGGCGCTGCCCCTGCGCCCATCGCTGGCGCTCGCGCAAAGGGCGGACCCGTGAGCTTCGGCAAGCCGTATCTTGTCGGCGAGCAAGGCCCCGAGCTTTTCGTGCCCGGCATGCCCGGCCGCATCGAGCCGAACAATAGGCTCCGCAGCCTGACGGCTGACGGTGCGGCAGCGGTCGCCAGTTCGAGCGAGAACAGCACGACGGTCTCGCGCAGCAACACCGCGCAGATCACCGTCCAAGTCAACGGCGGCAACCCCAACGATGTTCGGCGGGCGGCCGAAGACGCGGTCTACGCGGCCTTCGCCCGGCTCGAGTCCGAGCAGCGTGGACTCTTGAGCGATTGATATGCAGAGCACCGTTCTTCTCGCGCTGGGCGCGTACCGCTTCTCGATCAACAACGCCGCCTATCAGAAGTTCGACCGGACCTCTGCATGGCGCTGGCCGTCAACGGAGCGCATCGGCATGGCCCCGGCTCCGCAGTACGTCGGCCCCGGCGAGGACACGATCACTCTCGATGGCGTGATCTATCCGCACTATCGCGGCGGGTTGCGGCAGGTCGATATGATGCGGGCGCAGGCCGGGCTTGGGCAGCCGCTCCCGCTTGTCACCGGCTTCGGCCGGTATCTCGGGAACTATGTGATCGAGAAGATCAGGGAGGGCCAAGAGACCCTGATGTCAGACGGCGCGCCTCGTAAGATCGAGTTCACGATTGATCTGAAGGCTTACGTCTGATGGAGCAATACCTGACCATCGAAGGCGATACGGTTGACCTGATCGCCTACAGTCGCTTCGGCGTCACGCATGGCGCGACGGAGGCGATCCTGCGCGCCAACCCCGGCCTCGCTGCGGCAGGGACGAAGCTGCCCCAGGGGATGACGATCAACATCCCGGCCTTCACCGTGAAGAAGGCCAAGACGGCCGCGAGGATTTGGTCGTGACGCCCGCTGCACGCATCCTGCTCGACGGTCGCGACATCACGGCCAACCTGATCCCGGCACCCTTCGGCCTGCCCTTGGAAGGCGGCGGCCATGTCATCCCCGGCGGCGTCCTGGGCGGCGGGCCGCTGCTCTCGCTGACCGTTCAGGACAATGAGGGCAAGAAGTCCGATAGCTGCGAGCTTGAGATCGACAATCGCGAGTACATCCCCGCGCCCGGCAAGGGCTCGAAGCTTCAGGTCTCGCTCGGCTTCTTAGAGACCGGCGTCAACTACATGGGCACCTTCCTTATCGACTCGTGGACGAAGAAGGGGCGGCCGAAAATCATGACCGTGACGGCGAAGGCCGCCGGTCTCACGACCGAGATCAAGTCGCCGAAGTCGCGCTCCTATCATGAGAAGAGCGTGGACGACATCGTTCAGTACATCGCCGGTCGCAACGGCCTGTCGGCCATCGTCAACGGCGAGGTCGGCGGGATCAAGATCGACCACATCGATCAGTCGAGCGAGTCCGACCTGAACTTCCTGACGCGCTTGGCGGGCCGCGTGGGCGCGAATTTCAAGCTGGCTGACGAGAAGGTCATCTTCAACAAAGCGGGCTCTGGCGTGCTTCCTAGCGGCGGCGCGGCCCCTGTCTTCATGCTGACCGAAGTCGGCGTCACCGATTGGGATTGCACCGGCTCGACGCGCGGCGATTACAAGTCGGTCGAGGCGGCGTGGCACAACATCAAGAAGGGCGAGCGCGAGTGGGTGAAGGAAGGCGGTGGCTCTCCGGTCTATCGCAGCCGCAAGCTCTTCAAGACGAAAGAAGAAGCGGAGGCGCAGGCCAAGGCAACGAAGGGCGCGCTCGCTCGCGGCAAGAAGGTCTTCGCCGCCAACTTCCTGGGGCGCACTGAGATGTTCGCCGGTGCGGGTCTGACGGCCATCGGCTTCGATCCCGACTGCGACGGCAGCTACACGATCAAGTCGGCGACGCACCGGCTGAACGATCAGGGCCTCACGACGCGCATCTCTTGCGAGACTGCGGGCGAGGGAAGCGACGAATTTTGGGGCGGTGGCGGCGGGGAGTAGGGCGACTCGAACGGCCCTGCGCGGAATGCAACGATTGGCAATGATGTCTTCAGCAAACGGAGGCATCCATGTCGATCACCATCAAGAATGGAATGGGCTATCGGAACGGCGTAGCGCTGCCGTTCAAGAAGAGCCCGAACCATGGCGGCGCGCTGAAGCCGCGCTTCATCGTCATCCACGACACCGCGTCGGGCCTCAAGGACGACGGCGACATTTCGTGGCTGACCAACCCGGCAGCGAAGGTCTCGGCGCATGTCGTCGTGAGCCGCCAGGGCAAGATCACCCAGCTTGTGCTGTTCAACGTCGTGGCGTGGCACGCCGGGCAGTCCCAATGGAAGGGGCTGAAGTTCATGAACAGCTACGCGGTCGGCATCGAGATCGACAACCCCGGCAAGCTTCAGAAGGTGTCGGACGGCGTCTACAAGAACGAAATCTGCACCATCGACACCAACAAGGACCCGTCCTTGAAGGTCGAGTATGCGAAGACCACGGCGCACGGTGCGGGCTACTGGCTGCACTACAGCCCCGAGCAGATCGCCGCTGTCACCGACCTCTGCGCTGCGCTCGCGGAGACCTTCAAGATCGAGGACATCATCACGCATTGGATGATCTCGCCCGGTCGGAAGATCGACACCAATCCGCTGTACCCGCTCGATCAGTTGAAGGCGTCGGCGCTGCCGTACCATCCGGTGGCGCTGATGGCGGCGCCGGAAGACGGCGAGCGCCACGACTCCGACGAGTCCGGCGAAGAGCAGGTCACGCTCGAACCGCAGAGCGATGTTCGTGACGAGAGTGCGACCGCTCCCGGCAAGCTGAAGGCGTTCATCAAGAGCAAGATCACGGCGGCGTCCGGCCTGTTCGGCGGCCTGTCCATCACTTCCTTCCTGGGCCTGCTTCAGGATTGGAAGGTGATCGTCGCCCTGGGCACCTTCATCCTGATCGGCCTCGCTCTCTGGATTTGGTTGGAGAAGAAATGATCAAGCAGTGGTTCATGGACGCCTTCGCGTCCACGGCGATTAGCGACTTCCTTTGGGCGGCTGCGACTTCCGAGATCGCGCTGTCCGCCCTCGGGCTGCTGATCGTCGTGGCCGCAGGGGTCGGCTACCTGCCAATCGTGAGCACGCTGCTTGGCGGCTACGCCAAGACCGCGAAGCTCGTCTTCATCGTGGCCCTCGCGGCCCTCGTCTTCCTGCTCGGCTTCAGAACTGCCGACAACCGCACTGAAGCAAAGATCCTTCGAGATCAGATTTCGGCGCGAGACGACGTGATCGCACGGCAGAAGTCGAGCCTCGAAATGGCGCTCGATGCTGCCGAGACCGCGAGCAAGCAGCGAGACGAAGCGGCGCAGCGCGCCTTGGAAGCACAGGACGAAATCGATGACTATGAAAAACGCCTCAAGGCTCGCCCGAACGCTGCTTGCTTGCTCACTCCTGACGATTTCACTGGCGGCGTGCAAGACCACGGAAAGCGCTAGGCCGTCGCCCGACTTCGCCGTGCCGCACGAGTCGACTCTCGTTCTCGACGAAGTGCCCGCTCCGAAGGTGAAGCCCGGCATGGACGCGCGCGTGGCATGGAAGCTCGAAGAAGCGGCCCGCAAGGAAGCGAACAAGCGGCTCCGCGTCTCTCGCAACAACGTGCGCAATGTGCGCCTCAAAGCATCGGCCTCAGCTCAATGATCACTCTCGAAGAAGGTGTCGTGCTCGGCATCGTAGGTCTCGTCGGTTCTGGTATCGGCGTGCTCATTCGCAACGCGGTCTTGCACACGAGGAACGAGGCATCTGCGAAAGCGGGGCAGGCCATCGCTAATGAGGCGAAGATGGCCGCTGCCGAAGCGCAGCGCCTCGCCGCATCCATCGAACGTGATCTCGCTCAGTTCCGCGAGAAGGTCGCGCAGGAATACGCGACGATTCATTTGATCGACCGCCTGGAAGAGCGGTTGGTGCGATCGCTGGATCGAATCGGCGAGCGGTTCGACAAGTTTCTGAGTCAGAATGGGAAGTGATCGTCGCTTTCGGAAAGCCCGCGCCACTTAGCTAAGTTTGGGCGACCACCCGTCAAGCAGCAGCCCATCCCAAGAGATGACGTCTGGATTATCGTACGGCTCGCCATACTGCCGATAGTCGTCGGCCCACTCAGGCTTCCACGCGATCGTCTGATCGTTGAGACGGTCATGTACCATGCAGGGGCGTTGCGGGTCGAACGTGCTCATAGGATTCATCAGAAGCTCCCATCTTCCACGCGCTTGGCAGCGGGCGAGTGCGGGTTCTTGATCTTCAACCAGCGACGAGACCTGCCGCTTTCGTACGGCAGGTCTTTTCGTTTTGCCACGATGCCCTCATGTCCGAGCTTGCAGGCGTGCTCGAAGATCATCGGGCCAGCGCCCTCGATATGTTCGTTGAACTCTACGCCGTCCTTTACCTTCATGAGCAAATCAGCCAGCAGCGATTTACGCTCATCGAGCGGCTGCTTGCGTACTTCGGTCCCTGCTAATTCGAGCAGATCGAACGCGCAGAGCGAAACTTCGTTGTCGTATTCTCGGGAGTGCAACAGCGCGAAGTTTGGCATCCCTTTGCCGTCGTAGACGATCCCCTCGCCATCGAGCAGGAACGATGTGGCCTTGATCTTCCGCGCAGCTTGGATGATCCGTGGAAAGCGTGCGGTCCAATCGGCACCTCGGCGAGTGAACACACGCACACGGTCATCGTGCTTACGCACCATGAGCCGGTATCCGTCGTGCTTGATTTCGTAGACCCAATCCGGCCCCACCGGAGCGAGCTTTGCCACGGTCGGGATGCACGGTTCGATGAAGCCGGATGCGGGGCGTACAATTGAACTCGATCGCCATCGCATGCCGGGAAATATAGGCAATGCGGGCAAGAATCCGAGTCTTTTCCGGGAGATTCTTCACCGCTGGGCTGACCCGCCGCGTCGCTTGCCACGGGCTCTTTCAACTCCATCGCGATTCGCTGTTCCGCCGGTGTAAATTCCAAAACCTCTGTGATCTTGTAGCGTGTCGTACCATCCGGAGTTGTCGCGGCACCATGTCGCCGGACAACATTGTCAACGTGGTTGGGACGGCTCTCGCCGTGAACCTCGGAGCGGCGGCGCTCGAATACGCCGCTCGCCCCGGAGCCTAATCAGTCGATTGCGTGAACGCGATCCTGCGTCGTCCAGACGCAGGACTTCTCTCCCTTCGGCCGAACGCAGGCGACGAAGGCGTTGGGGACTTCGACAACGAAGATATCCAGCCCCTTGCCGTAGGACTTGCATCCTTCGGCCGCGCCCTTCGCGAGACCGGCATCAAAGTCCGCCTTCGCCGTATTCAACACGGCCTGCAAACCTTCAAGTGTAGGGCAGGCCAAGGCGGTCGTGTGCAGCACGCCGGATTGCCCGACTTCTAATCGCTTTGCCGCGTGCGCGGAGACGACCGTCGCGATCACGGCGGCGGTTGCAAGGGCTACTCGAATGGGCATGTCACGGGCCTTCTAATCGCTACTGTAAGCCATCGCCGTTGAGGCGGAACGACTTCCGCAACTGACTTGGAGCACAGTCATGAAGAAGTAAACCCCTTCTCATGCTTACCTTAAATCGAACTTCTTGATCCGAGACCCGATCTCGTTCTGACGGCGGCCTTCGTACCCGCCCGGCAAGCAACAGTGTCGCAACCGTTCCGACGACCGCGATCCGCAAAAATGCCTTGAGAACGATAAGGGGGCCGTGGGCGACACGGCTTTGAGAGACCCGCCGGGGAGACCCGAGCGGGTCTCATTGTATTTGGACGGCGCATTAACCACGAAACCTAGCGGCTGGGACTCGCGTTCTTCCGGCGGTAGGATCGGCACATGGCCCGCATCATCCGCATGATGCCGCTCTCAGGCGGCGACCGTAAGCACTACGCGCGGGAGCTTGCGCGCACCGAACAACTGCACGCCGAGTTAGAGAAGAAGATGGTCGCGGCCTATGATGTCGCGCACCGGCTGGCTTGCGAAGAGTGGAACGCGCGGCGCTTCCTGGGCGGCGAGGCCAATCCTTCACCGACCATCGCGGCGGCGATCCAGGCGGGCTTCACGCTGCTCGAAGTGAAGTGCGGGGCCTGCCGCCACTTCGAGCGCGTGTCCTTGCCCGATCTCGTCTGGCCGCGCGAGAAGCCGATCCACTCGCTTGGGAGAGTGCTCTTCTGCCAACCTTGCCGGATCGAGACCGGCGCGACGCGGCGGCCGAACCTGATCTGCCTATGTGTGCCGGGCACCTGTACCGAGCCGCCTAGGGCACCTGCAAAGCGGGCGCGTCGTTAGGCGTCTTTCTTCTTGCGCGGGCTCGCCGCCGCTGCCCGTGTTACCGGCTTATCGAGCTTATCGATGCTGAGGAGAAGCTGGCGGGCATAGAGGCGCGCGGCCAGGAAGACGTTTGCCTCGTTGACAAAGAATGCGAGATAGAACGCGTGCAGAACTGCGACGCCGAGGACGGTAAGAAGCGCCTGATCGAACCGGCGTGAGAAATCGATTGGAAGGCGAAAGTATAGCAAGGAACCGCAGAGGATCACGATCAATGCATTGAGCGCAAAGCCCGGCACCCTCAACCCAAGTAGATTACGGTGAAAGCCGTAATTGATGTTTTCGCCGAACACGATCGGAAACTTTTTCGTGTCGCGGGTATTTTCACGCAACCAGTTGCCGCCCCGAACATAGAAGCCATCAGCCGACGCAGCGTCAGCTTCCTCTTGCTGTTTTGTGGGAGCCTGTTCGTTGAGCTTCTGGGCGAGGAAGGCGTGCATTTTCCCTTTGCTGACCGAGTCGAAGCTTGTGTCGCGGTGTCGGAGCATGACAGTGCTCGGCATACCACCCATCCGCTCGAATATCCCTGTTTCAATCGCTTTGCCGCGCACGCGTGCGACGTTTGAGAACACCGAAAACAGAGCCGTCAAGCCAAGGGCAGCGACGAGCTGTGTAAAGTTGAACGAGCTCCACGACACAAGGATTGCAGCCAGAGCGAATGCCGGCGCGCCTGCGATGATCGCCGGAATCAGACGCGCGCGCAGCGAATAGGCATCCGGCATACTGAGGTTGATCTTCATTTCTCGACTTTCGTGCGGAATGCCTCTGGCTCAGAGGAGGACCAACCGGGACGATGCTGCCGGTTGTAAGGCATGCAGAGCGCCTTTCCTCGCATGGTCCAGATTGGGTAACCGCGCCTCTTAAAGGCGTTGATTACTTGCCCGCGTGGATAGTCTAGCTTTTTCGTGCCGACTGAGGCCATTGCAACGCCGCGACGGGGATCGTTCTCTCCCTGTGCAGCTCCGAGCCACGCGTTGAGGACCGTAGGCGTGACGTTGTGCCTGCTGCCATGATGCGGCACCTGAATGAAATCAGGACGTTGAAGACCCCGCTGAGCGGCATAGTTCACCGCCTCCGCGAGCGCAACCGGCCCGGCGTCTCCAGTGAGTAGGATATTCTTGCCCTCGATGATTCCGTACTGGATCACCGACGATTCGTTCGAATAGGACGTTGGTGGTTGGGGATTCTCCGGGAGCGTCTCGATGTGCCACTTCTCGTCGATAAACTCTTGGACCGCCTTCTTCGCTTCGGCGAAGAGCCCGCCAAGTAAGGTCTGGCTGGCGGGTGCGCTGTAGTTTTTAGGGGTCTTTTCGATGAAGGGGATCATTTCGATATAGCGATTGCGCGAGGGAGCGAGCACGAGGAATGGCCCGATCATCGTCCCCTGAAACACATCGTTGATCTGTGGCCGAGGGTTCTTCTTGGCCGCCACGTTCTCGATATCGATGAGGTACGGGTGCAGATCCCGCATTTTCTTGTAGAGACCTTCCTCGCCGAAGTTCTTATGGAAGTGCTGGATCGTCTCGCGCACATAGAGCCATGGCCGGTTCATCCAGATATTCTGCACCGGGAAGCGCTCAATGACTTTTGCAAGCCCTGTTGCGTGGTCATCATCAGCGTGCGTAAGCACAACGTTCGCGATTGTGATGTTGCGGCCGTAATGCGATTCGATGTGTTCAATGATTGTATCGGCAGTGTTGGCATAACCGCCGTCGATAAGGTGAACTTGGTAACCCTGCTGATCGTTGCCGAACCGGACGCAAATAGCGTCGCCGTGATCGTCACTGCAGGGCAGAAACTCGATTTCAATCGACATTCTGCAACTCCTTGGCGAGTAATGCACGATCGTTTCAACCCGGAACCGCAAGGTGTCAACCAGAAAGTGGAACTCTCTACTTGGAGTTGGTGCTACGGACGTCGCGCCCTAAAACTCCCGCGAGAAGCGGGGTGCTCGCGGTTCTTGATCTTCCGCCAATCGCATGTACGGGGCCGGTGGCGGGTGTCGCGGTGCTTCGAGACGATGCTTTCGAGCCCGGCCCTACACGCCACCCGGAACAGGCCGTTCTCAATTGGTGCCGAGCGCCACTGTCTTAATTAGCCTACCGCCCCCCAGATGCAGGGATAAGAGCATCTGAATGATCTGCTCCATGCTCTGGATGTTTAGGGCGGCGTGGGCCTTCCCGTGTGGGGTGTCTACATCCAAATGACCCTGCTCTAGGCGGTAGGAGCCGCGAAATTCACGCCCATTCAAATCGTAGAAAAAGCTGCCGCGCTGGATTTCCGATTTGGCCATTGGGACCGCCAATCCATTTGAATGCGTGGGACTAAAAGCAAAAGCGCCCGGGAACTACTCCGGGCGCCTTATTGCTGATCAGGCAATACAACCTAGTTAGGATTGCTGTTGGGTGGTTAGCCCAAAACCATAATGCTTTGCGCGGTTAGCCTCGGTGAAGCCGAGTTGAGTATCCCCAGTCTGACCCTCTTGGGGGTCGTGGTAGGTTTCGGGCCGCTGGCCTAACTCAGTCTCGACTAGTAAGGCCCCTGCGATTGCAATCATCAGGGCCGCAACCGAACATCGCGCTTCGCATTTGGCAAAAATAAGGCCACCCGAGCGGGCTTTGTTTTGCGAGAACAGGCGGGGAACAAGCTGCCCGGATTTTGCACGTAGAATGCACGGATATGCACAGATGTTCTTACTCTGATCTGCCCTTAGAGGCGCTTGGTTGCGCTCTGGCATTCCAGGGGCAGGGCTAATTTGCGAGGGATTTCAGAGCGTTGGATGGTGGGCGCACAAGGGATCGAACCTTGGACCTCTCCCGTGTGAAGGGAACGCTCTCCCGCTGAGCTATGCGCCCGGGACCATCATGCAGACGGCCGGACCTGTTCGGCCGGCCGGCGCATCGGAGCCCGCGATTTAGAAGTGCGGGCTTAAGGTGTCAAGTTTCCAGGCGCCGCGGGGGCGGAAAACCTTGGCCGGTCGCGCAAATTCGCGAGGGGAAGCCGGATTTTGGGCTGGTTACGCGCCCTGCTGGCGGGCGCGGGAGGCGTGGGCCTGCAGCGCCCGGATCCGCTCGGCCAGCGTTCCGCCGCCTTCGGGCAGGCTGCCTGCGGCCGCGCCGTTGGTCGCGGCGTCGTTGGCCGGGCGCGGCGCCGGCTTCGGCGGCTGACCGGCCTCGGCCGCCAGCAGCGCCTCGATCGGCGAGTTCGGGCCTTCGAGCTGCATCGCGAGTTTCGCCACCTCGGCGGCGATGTCGTTGATGCGCTCGCGGAGCAGCGCATTCTCCATGCGCTCGGTCGCCCAGGAGCTTTCCGCCTGCTGCTGGATCGCGTTGATGTCGCGCTGGAGTTTGGCGCGTTCGTCGCGGGCGGTGCGCAGCTGCTCCTCGAGCGCGGTCTTTTCCGCGCGCAGCGCTTCCATGGCGGCCGAGGATTTGCCGCCGCTCAAGGCCGCGATCTGGACGCGCAGCTCCTTGATGGTGCGCTCATCGCCCTCATGGGCCTGGCGGAGCTGGTTGTTCTCATAGTCGCGCTCGGCGAGCAGCTTGCCTTGCGTCGCGAGCCGTCCCTCGAGGTCGGCGACGCGGCCCGACAGCATCTCGGCTTCCTTCACCTGTCCGATCAGCTGGCGATCGAGCTCGGTGACGCGCTGGCTCAGATTCTCGACCCGGCCGCGGGCATCGCCGAGCTCGCGCGAGGCGGTCTCGGATTCGGTCCGCTCCTGCGCGAGGCGCGCTTGGGTGGCGGCAAATTCCTTCTCGGCATCGCCGACGCGGTTCTTCAATTCCTCGATCTGGGCGCGCACCGCGACCAGCTCGACCTGGCGGCTCTCCGCCATCATCGAGCGGTCGGATAGTTCCGAGTTGATCTTGGCGAGCTCGTTCTGCTTGTCGGTCAGGGCGTTCTCGGCCGCGCGCAGGGCTTCGGTCTTGGCGTTGAATTCCTCTTCGGTGGCGCGGAGCTGCTCCTTCACCGCCTTCTCGCGCGCCTCCAGCGCGAAGATCGTGGCGTTCTTCTCGCCGAGCTCGATCTTCATGCGGTTGATGGCGTCGCTCTTCTTGCCGAGCTCGGCGAGCTGGCTCGTGGTCTTGTTCTTGAGCTGGTCGACGCTCATCTCGAGCCGCCGCGCCGACATGGCGAATTCGGCGCGGAGCTGGTCCTTGTCGGCCTGGATCTCGGCCATCGACAGCGGCGTTGCGGCCTCCAATCGGCGCGTGGTCAGGCGCACGGCGCGGTTATGCACCAGCGGCACGATCGCGAGCCCGCACAGCATCGACAGCAGGAAACCGATCG
Organism: Bradyrhizobium sp. IAR9; assembly: GCF_013408065.1. Classification (NCBI taxonomy): domain Bacteria; kingdom Pseudomonadati; phylum Pseudomonadota; class Alphaproteobacteria; order Hyphomicrobiales; family Nitrobacteraceae; genus Bradyrhizobium; species Bradyrhizobium sp. IAR9. Next base: position 192,813 of record NZ_JACBZW010000006.1, on the reverse strand, counting down.
CCAGGTACATGATCGGTTCGACCATGGGGCAGAACTCCCAAGCTTAAGGAAAAATTCACCAACGACCATGCCATGGCGGCCCGGCAAAAAGCCAGCCCCGGCCTGTCGTTAACCTTGATCCGTAAGCCCGATGGGAGAGGAAAACCCTAAAATGGGTTCCAGGTCGCACGCGGCGTGTATTTGAGATAGCCGATATTGGCGCCTAGCCTGAGGCCGAGCCCGGAGCGGATCGGCACCAGCACGATGTTGTTGGCGGTGAGCGCCGTCATGCCGAAGCCGCCGATGATGTAGGCCGAGCCGTCGAGGCCGGCGAAGCGTTGGTAGATCGCGTTGGTGGCGGGCAGGTTATAGACCAGCGTCATGGTGCGCGCGCCGTCGCCGCCCCAGTCGAAGCCGAGCGAGGGGCCCTGCCAGTAGACGCGCAAGTCGCCGGCGTTCTTGGTGTAGAGCGTGCCTTCGCCGTAGCGCAGGCCGGCGACGAATGCGCCGGAACCTTCCTCACCCAGGATATAGCCGTTGGGCAGGCCCCATTGGCTGATCGCCTTCTCGATGATGGAGGCGAGCCCGCGCGAGACGTTGCCGAAGAAACGGTGCCCGGCGCCGACGAGCTCATCCGGCCCGTAGGTGCTGGGCGTCGGGGTCCGCTGCGGCGGCGGCAGATTGGGCGGCGGCGCCTGCTGGGCCGAGGCCGGCACAATCCAGCCGACCATCGCGGCAAGCGCGAGCGCAGCAAGGCGTGATGCGAAAGTCATAAAAGAACCCCTGGTACCGAAACCGGTCGCTTCCTTAACCTGACGCCAACAGGCGAGGCTCTAGGTTGCGCCGGATGTCCCCTCGACTCGGATGTTATCCGCAGCAACTATGACGGCACAACGGCAGGAAGATAGCCCTTTGCGCCCCGGAATTGCCTTGATCGGCCTCCTCGTCGGCCTGCTGTCGGGCCTATGGCTCACCGGCCCGGTCACGCCGGCAGGGGCCGCCACCACCGAGCGGGTCGTCGTCAACCGCTTCACCGGCGTCGCCATCGAAGGGTTCGACCCCGTCGCCTATTTCGTCGATGGTCGGGCCTTGCGGGGCACGGCGGAGTTCGAGGCGAACCTCTGGGGTGCGGTCTGGCGCTTTCGCAACGAGGGCAACCGCGCTTCCTTCCTGGCCCATCCCGAAATCTATGGGCCGCAATTCGGCGGCTACGACCCCGCCGATATCGCCCGCGGGGTCACCGTCGCCGGCAATCCCCGTTTCTTCGCGATCGTGGCGCAGCGGCTCTATCTGTTCAGCCGGGAAGCCAACCGCGACGCCTTCGCCGCCAATCCCGAGCGGTTCCTCTATGAGGTCGGCAAACGCTGGCCCGCCCTTCAGGACAGGCTCGGTCAGTAGGGGACTTCAGAGTCTTGCCGCCTGCGGGTCGCCCCAGGCGATGAACTCCGGGATGATGAAGCCGCTGGCGTGCCGCTCGCCGAAGCGGAGCTCGCCGCCCTTGCCGTCGGTCACCTTGCCGCCGGCCGCGGTTACGACCGCAGAGCCGGCCCCGACGTCCCATTCACAAGTGGGCCCGAAGCGGGGGTAGATGTCGGCGCTGCCTTCCGCGATCCGGCCGAATTTCACCGCCGAGCCGACCATCCGCCTGACGGCGTTGGGCCTGTTATCGATGAACGCTTCGCTCCTGGGGTCGCCATGCGAGCGGCTCACCGCCGCGATCCAGGGCTCGCCTTGCGCCGGCAGCCTGCGGGTGTGGATCGGCTCGGCCGCACCGATGGTAGCGCCGTCAAAGCTCACGCGCTCGGCGCCGCGGCCGACGATGCCGCGCCAGAGCAGGCCGAGCGCGGGCGCGCTGACGATGCCCAGCAGCGGCACGCCTGCTGTCACCAAAGCGAGGTTGACGGTGAACTCGTCGCGACCGGCGACGAACTCCTTGGTGCCGTCGAGCGGGTCGATCAGGAAGAAGCTGCCATCAAACGAGGGCGAGGCGAGTTCGGTCCGCTCTTCCGAGAGGGTCGGAACGTCGCCCGCAAGCTGGGCCAGGCCGTCCGCGATGATATGGTCGGCGGCAAGGTCCGCCTCGGTGACCGGCGAGCCGTCCTGCTTGCCGTCGATCCGCATCGCCGCGCGGTTGACGCTGAGGATCGCCTCGCCCGCCTTCACCACCAGCGCGGTGAGCGGCTCCATCAACCGGGATGCGGCCTCGGCGTCGATGATCCTCACCTGTGTGCCTCATTCGTCAGCAAGTTTCGTCCCCTCAGTTGATTCGCCCGCAGCCCTTTATGGCCGCTTCGAACCTATCGCAAGCTAGCTGCCACGGGCTGGCGAATGTTAGAACCCGCAGCATCCGTCAAGCATGCGTGATTCGCGGCGTCCAGCGCCGTGCATTTCAGGAACCCTCCAGGACCCCTTTATATGTCTGACGCCTCGTCGCCCGCGACCGCTACTGCTCCCGATATGCTCGAACTCGCAGCACTATTGTGCTCGCGGGTCTGCCACGATCTCATCAGCCCCGTCGGCGCCATCGTCAACGGGCTCGAAGTGCTCGACGACGATCCCAAGCCGGAAGATCGCGAATTCGCGCTCGACCTGATTCGCAAGAGCGCCAAGACCGCCTCCGCCCGGCTCCAGTTCTGCCGTCTCGCCTTCGGCGCCGCCGGCTCCTCCGGCGCGCAGATCGATCTCGGCGATGCCCAGACCATGGCGCGCGGCCACATCGAGGATGGCAAGTGCTCGATCACCTGGAATCTGCCGCGGCTCCTGCTGCCGAAGAATCGCGTCAAGCTGCTGCTCAACATGCTGGTCGTGTCCCAGCACACGATCCCGCGCGGCGGCATGCTGACGATCGACCCGATCGGCGAGGGCGAGACGATGAGCTTCCGCATCACCGCGACCGGACATAATGCGCGTCTGCCGCAGAACATCTCCGAGCTGCTGAGCGGCGAGCGCGGCCCTGCTGCGGATGCGCATGCGATCCAGCCTTACTATACGCGGCTGCTGGCGCAGGCCTGCGGGCTCACCGTGACGCTCAAGCCGGAAGGCGAAGCCATCATCATTACCGCTTCGTAAACGCGCGCAGCGCGCTCGGCATCTTAATCAAATCTTTACGAGGCGCTTCGGCTTGTCCGGAGCGCCTTATCTCTTTGTTGGTTCCGTTCTTTTGCACATACTCAACCAATATTAAACGCTTTGCGGTGAAGCTGGCCCCATTCCGAATAGGCGCATCACAATTCGTGCGTGCCCGCCCTGTATGAAGGCCTGTTTTCATGGATGATCTGTTGCGGGAGTTTTTGACGGAGACCAGCGAGAGCCTGGACACCGTCGACAACCAGTTGGTGAAGTTCGAGCAGGAGCCGAACAACGCCAAGATCCTGGATAACATCTTCCGCCTGGTCCACACCATCAAGGGCACCTGCGGCTTCCTCGGATTGCCGCGGCTGGAAGCGCTGGCGCATGCCGGCGAGACGTTGATGGGCAAATTCCGTGACGGCATGCCGGTGACGGGGCAGGCGGTGACGGTGATCCTGTCCTCGATCGACCGCATCAAGGAAATTTTGGCCGGCCTGGAAGCCACCGAAGCCGAGCCGGAGGGGAACGACCGCGATCTCATCGACAAGCTGGAAGCGATGGTCGAGCAGGGCATGGCGGCAATGGCTGCAGGTACCGCTGCTCCCGTCACTGAGGCCCCGCCGCTGGTGCCGGAAGCCCCGGTTGCCGCTGCTGCGCCGGCAAACATGACCACGGGTTCGCTGATCGAGCAGACCCTGGAGCGCCCATTGCGTCCGGGCGAAGTCTCGCTCGACGAGCTCGAGCGCGCCTTCCGCGAGACCGCGATCGAGGCGCCGGCGCCCGCGCCCGTTGCCAAGGCTGAAGCCAAGGTCGAGCCCGCGCCGGCCGCTGAAGCGCCCGCACCCGCCGCCAAGGAAGCAAAGCCCGCCAAGGAGAAGGCCGCGCCGAAGAAGTCGATGGCCGACGAGGGCGCATCCGAAGGCGACCGCATCGCCAACCAGTCGATCCGCGTCAACGTGGATACGCTGGAGCATCTGATGACCATGGTCTCCGAGCTGGTGCTGACCCGCAACCAGCTGCTGGAGATCTCCCGCCGCAACGAGGACACCGAGTTCAAGGTGCCGTTGCAGCGCCTGTCCAACGTCACCGCCGAGCTGCAGGAAGGCGTCATGAAGACGCGCATGCAGCCGATCGGCAATGCCTGGCAGAAGCTGCCCCGCATCGTCCGCGACCTCTCGAGCGAACTCGGCAAGCAGATCGAACTCGAGATGCACGGCGCCGACACCGAGCTCGACCGCCAGGTGCTCGACCTGATCAAGGACCCGCTCACCCACATGGTGCGCAACTCCGCCGATCATGGCCTTGAGACCCCCGCCGAGCGTCTCGCCAGCGGCAAGGGCGAGCAGGGCACCATCCGCCTGTCCGCCTATCACGAGGGCGGCCACATCATCATCTGCATCGCCGACAATGGCCGCGGCCTCAACACCGAGAAGATCAAGGCCAAGGCGATCTCGAGCGGCCTCGTCACCGAGGCCGAGCTCGAGAAGATGAGCGAAGCCCAGATCCACAAGTTCATCTTCGCGCCGGGCTTCTCCACCGCGGCGGCCATCACCTCGGTCTCGGGCCGCGGCGTCGGCATGGACGTGGTGCGCACCAATATCGACCAGATCGGCGGCACCATCGACATCAAGAGCGTGGCCGGCGAGGGAAGCTCCGTCACCATCAAGATCCCGCTGACCTTGGCGATCGTCTCCGCCCTGATCGTCGAAGCCGCCGGCGACCGCTTTGCGATCCCGCAGCTCTCGGTGGTCGAGCTGGTGCGGGCCCGCGCCAATTCAGAGCACCGCATCGAGCGCATCAAGGACACCGCGGTCCTTCGTCTGCGCAACAAGCTGCTGCCGCTGATCCATCTGAAGAAGCTGCTCAAGATCGACGACGGTGCGGCCTCGGATCCCGAGAACGGCTTCATCGTGGTGACGCAAGTCGGCAGCCAGACCTTTGGCATCGTCGTCGACGGCGTGTTCCACACCGAAGAAATCGTGGTCAAGCCGATGTCGACCAAGCTGCGTCACATCGACATGTTCTCCGGCAACACCATTCTGGGCGATGGCGCGGTGATCATGATCATCGACCCCAACGGCATTGCCAAGGCGCTCGGCGCCGCCGGCTCCTCGGCGCATGACATGGGCGACGAGAACGGCGCACATCACATCGGTTCGGGCGAGCAGACCACCTCGCTCCTCGTCTTCCGCGCCGGCTCGTCGCAGCCCAAGGCGGTCCCGCTTGGCCTCGTCACCCGCCTGGAAGAGCTGCCCGCCGACAAGATCGAGTTCTCGAACGGCCGTTACATGGTGCAGTACCGCGAGCAGCTGATGCCGCTCGTTGCCATGGAAGGCGTCACCATTGCGAGCCAGGGCGCCCAGCCGATCCTGGTGTTCGCCGATGACGGCCGCTCCATGGGCCTCGTCGTCGACGAGATCATCGACATCGTCGAGGAACGGCTCAACATCGAGGTCGGCGGCTCCGCCTCCGGCATCCTGGGCTCGGCCGTGATCAAGGGCCAGGCCACCGAGGTGATCGACGTCGGCCACTTCCTCCCGATGGCGTTCGCCGACTGGTTCACCCGCAAGGAGATGAAGCCGTCGATGCACTCGCAGTCGGTGCTGCTGGTCGACGATAGCGCCTTCTTCCGCAACATGCTGGCGCCGGTGCTGAAAGCCGCCGGCTACCGCGTCCGCACCGCGCCGACCGCGCAGGAGGGCCTGGCTGCGCTCCGGGCCCAGAGCTTCGATGTGGTGCTGACCGACATCGAGATGCCCGACATGAACGGGTTCGAGTTCGCGGAAGTTATCCGCTCCGACAACAATCTCGGCTCGATGCCGATCATCGGCCTGTCCGCGCTGGTGTCGCCGGCGGCGATCGAGCGGGGCCGTCAGGCCGGCTTCCACGACTATGTCGCCAAGTTCGACCGTCCCGGTCTGATCGCGGCGCTGAAGGAGCAGACCGCGGGCGCCGCCGGCGCCTCCGAGCTGAACCGGGCGGCGGCGTAAGGGACGGGACCAGGAGATACGCTAATGACCAGCAAGAAGACCCAGTCCAGCGAAGGCGCCATGGTCGAATACGTCACCGCGATGATCGGCGGCCAGCTGTTCGGGCTGCCGATCTCCCGCGTCCAGGACGTGTTCATGCCCGAACGCGTCACCCGCGTGCCCTTGTCCTCGCGCGAGATCGCGGGCGTGCTGAACTTGCGCGGCCGCATCGTCACCGTGGTCGATATGCGCGCCCGGCTCGGCCTGCCGCAGCCCGAGGACGGCAAGGTGCCGATGGCGGTCGGCGTCGACCTCCGCGGGGAATCCTATGGCCTGCTGATCGACCAGATCGGCGAGGTGCTGCGCCTGCCCGAAGCCGGCATGGAAGAAAATCCCGTCAACCTCGACCCCCGCATGGCCAAGCTCGCCGGCGGCGTCCACCGCCTCGAGGGCCAGCTCATGGTCGTCCTCGACGTCGATCGCGTCCTCGAGCTCGCGCCGGAAATGATGGCGGCCTGATACGGCGGCTCGCCGCCGACGTGCCAGTAATTGGAAGTGCCCCCCGCAAAGGGGGAGGAAGCAGAGGTTCACATGCGAACTTGTCTCGTCGTTGATGATTCCAGCGTCATCCGCAAGGTTGCGCGCCGGATCCTGGAGGGCCTCGACTTCCAGATCCTCGAAGCCGAGGACGGTGAGAAGGCGCTGGAGGCCTGCAAGCGCGGCTTGCCCGATGCGGTGCTGCTCGACTGGAACATGCCCGTGATGGACGGCTACGAGTTCCTCGGCCATCTCAGGCGCATGCCCGGCGGCGACCAGCCCAAGGTGGTGTTCTGCACCACCGAGAACGACGTCGCGCATATCGCGCGCGCGCTGCATGCCGGCGCCAACGAGTACATTATGAAGCCGTTCGACAAGGACATCGTGACGGCGAAATTCCAGGAAGTCGGCCTTATCTGAGCGATCTGCCTGAGTCCGAAGCGATTCTTCGGCGCATGTTTTCAACTGTACCCTTTCAGTCTGAGTTGGTGAGTAATGAGTGTTGCGTTCGCAGGTAATTCGGCCACGACCGGCTCGCGCGAAGCGGGGCCGCTGCGGGTGATGATCGTCGACGACTCCGTCGTCATCCGCGGTCTGATCTCGCGGTGGATCGGCGCCGAGCACGACATGGAGGTCGCTGCCTCGCTGCGCACCGGGCTCGAGGCGGTCAACCAGATCGAACGCATCAATCCTGACGTTGCCGTGCTCGACATCGAAATGCCCGAGCTCGACGGCATCTCGGCGCTGCCGCAGCTGCTTGCGAAGAAGCGCGATCTCGTCATCATCATGGCCTCGACGTTGACCCGCCGTAACGCGGAGATCAGCTTCAAGGCGCTGTCGCTCGGCGCCGCCGATTACATTCCGAAGCCGGAATCGACGCGCGAGGCGTCGGCCGCTGACATCTTTCATCACGACCTGATCCAGAAGATCCGCCATCTCGGTGCGCGGCTGCGTCGCAAGGCCGCGGTGGCAAGCCCGCCGCTGGCGCCGGCGAGCCCGGCTCCGGCCCCGCGTAGTCCTGTTGCGCGGCCCGCAGTGCCCGCTCCGGCGGTGCCTGCTGCGTCATCCGGGGCGCTCACCATGCGCCCGTTCTCCACTCAGACCCCCAAGGTGCTGCTAATCGGCTCCTCGACCGGCGGTCCGCAGGCGCTGATGGCGCTCGTCACCGAGCTCGGCCCGGTGATCGACCGCTTCCCGGTGCTGATCACCCAGCACATGCCGCCGACCTTCACCACCATCCTTGCCGAGCATCTGGCGCGTTCGAGCCGTAAGCCGGCCGCCGAGGCGGTCGACGGCGAGCCGGTGAAGCCGGGACGGATTTATCTCGCGCCCGGCGGCAAGCACATGCGCGTGGCGCGCAGCGGTGCGGACATCGTGATCGCGCTCGACGACGGCCCCGCCGTCAATTTCTGCAAGCCCGCGGTCGATCCGCTCTTCACCTCCGCCATCGACATCTGGCACGGCAGCATCCTCTCCGTGATCCTGACCGGCATGGGCTCGGACGGCATGCGCGGCGGCAAGGACATCGTTGCGGCCGGCGGCAGCGTCATCGCGCAGGACGAAGCCTCCAGCGTGGTCTGGGGCATGCCGGGCGCGGCGGCCAATGCCGGCATCTGCGCGGCGATCCTGCCGCTCAACCAGATCGGCGCCAAGGTCAACCGCCTGTTCGCGGGAGATCGCGCGTGACGCCGGTTGATTACGATTATCTGCGCAAGTTCCTGAAAGAGCGCTCCGGCCTCGATCTGTCCCCCGACAAGCAATATCTGGTCGAGAGCCGGCTCTTGCCGCTGGCGCGCAAGGCGAGTCTATCAGGCATTCCCGATCTGGTGCTGAAGATCAGGAACGGCGACGGCCGGCTTGCGACCGACGTGGTCGAAGCGATGACCACCAACGAGACCTTCTTCTATCGCGACAAGATCCCGTTCGATCATTTGCGCGACACCATCCTGCCGGGCCTGATCAAGGCGCGCGCGGCGCGCAAGAGCTTGCGCATCTGGTCGGCGGCGTCATCGACCGGCCAGGAGCCCTATTCGATCGCGATGTGCGTGAAGGAGATGGGGGCGGCGTTGGCCGGCTGGCGCATCGAGATCGTCGCCACCGATCTGTCGCAGGAGGTGCTGGAGAAATCCAAGGCCGGAATCTACAGCCAGTTCGAGGTGCAGCGCGGCCTGCCGATCCAGCACCTGATGAAGTACTTCACGCAATCCGGCGAAACCTGGCAGCTCAATGCCGACATTCGCGCCATGGTGCAGTTCCGCCAGCTCAATCTGCTGCAGGACTTCTCCCATCTCGGCACCTTCGACGTGATCTTCTGCCGCAACGTGCTGATCTATTTCGACCAGGACACCAAGGCGGTGATCTTCGAGCGGATGGCGAAGGGCCTGGAGGCCGACGGCACGCTGTTGCTGGGTGCTGCGGAATCGGTCGTCGGCATCACCGATGCGTTCCGTCCCATCGCCGAGCGCCGCGGTCTCTACCAGCTCAACCCCGCACGTTCCGGCCGCCCCATGGGCGGATTGATGCCGCCGTCGTTGAAGGTTGCCGCGGCGCGGTGATCCTTCCGCGAGTCCGGAATTGTAGGGTGGGCAAAGGCGCACTTGCGCCGTGCCCACCATCGATCCAACACTGCAACAGAAATGGTGGGCACGCTTCGCTTTGCCCACCCTACGATACTTTCAATTGCGCCGAGAGATACGTCTCATGCGCCATTGCACTCACAAAATCGCATGCGGCAGAAATCGCGAGCGGTTACCGGTGATCGGGCTCTCGTCCTCGCGGATCGACAGGCCGCACGGCTCGTGATTCACCAACCAGCTTCCGATCACCGGATAAAAGCCTGAGAAATTCGGCAGCGGCGAGAGCGCTTGGCGCACAAAACCTTCGGCGCCGTAGGGACCTTCCTGCTCGTCGAGCGATACGCCGCCGGACACGATCGTGACGTTGGCGCCTTCGCGCGACAACAGCGGCTTGCGTACGTAGGATGTTCCGAGCTCCGCTGCCCGCGCGTCATCCTCGAAGAACGCTGGCAGCAGATGGGGATGGTTCGGAAACATCTCCCAGAGCAGCGGCAAGATGCCCTTGTTGGAGAGCACCGCCTTCCACGGCGGCTCGATCCAGCGCGTGGCTGCGTCCTTCAGCTTTGCGCCGAAGGAATCGTGGAACATCCATTCCCAGGGATAGAGCTTGAAGGCGAGTGCGATGTCGGCCTCGTCGAGATCGACGAAGCCGCCAGGCTCATCGCGCCAGCCGACCTCTTCGATGTCGAGCAGCCTGGTCGAGAGGCCGGCCTGGCGCGCGGTGTCTTCGAGATAAGCGAGCGTGCCGGCGTCTTCCGAGTTGTCGGTGGTGCCGGTGAGATGGACGTGACGGCCCGCGGCGATCTCCTTCCACGCCGCGATCAGTCGCTCATGGATGGAGTTGAACTGATCGGCGCGAACAGGGACGATACGGCGCTCGATCGCCTGCTCGAGCCAGGTCCATTGAAACACTGCGGCCTCGAAGATCGAGGTCGGCGTATCCGCGTTGTATTCGAGCAGTTTTGCCGCCGACTTGCCGTCGAACTTCAAATCGAGCCGGCCATAGAGGCTGCGGTCGTCGCGCTGCCAGCTCTCGGCGATCAGGCTCCAGAACGCTTCCGGAATCTGCAAGCGCCGCAGCTGCCGCTCCTCGCCGATGATGCGGCCGGCAAGCTCCAGGCACATCGCCTCGATCTCGGCGGTCGGCGTCTCGATGCCGCGCTCGATCTCGTCGAGCGTGAAGCCGTAATAGGCGCGCTCGTCCCAATAGCGTTCGCCGTCGATGGTGTGGAAGACGAAGCCGCATTGCGCCGCGGTTTCCCGCCAGTCGTCGCGCTCCAGGCACGTGATGCGCTGCATTGTTAGCCTCCACCCGAGAAGCCATGGCCGAACGAGCCGAAGCCGCCGCGGCTGACGCTGCTGTGGCCGGAATCGGACGACGTGCCCGATGAGGAGTGGCTCGAGGAATCGCTGCTGAAGAAGCTCGACCGTGACGACCAGCGCGAACTGCCGCTGCTCGAGGAGCTGCTTCTGCTGCTGCAATTGGTGCTTGTCTGCACCGCCGGGTCCGTTCCGGGCGGAGGGGGCTCGCAATTCTGCCGCGGCATCATCGTGTACGCGGTGGTGCCGACCGCGAGCGTGCCCATCACCAGCAGCGCGACATGGCCGGAGCGCTTCACCGGCTCTTTGGCCGGCAACGGCAATGGCTGTGGCAGGCGTGGCCGGCGCTTGCCGAACTGCTTGTTGGAAGGTTTGTCGGCCATCTCAATAGATCATGCTGGCGGCGTTGAGCAGTCCCGCCGCGAGCGAGGACAGCCCGAGCCAGATGGCCGGCGCCAGCTCGCCGGCCGCGATCCGCGCCGACAGGTTCGGCACCGGCACGCGCACGAGAAAGAACACGATGACCTGCACGATCAGTGCGATCATCGCCCAGATCAGGCAGTCCAGCACGTTGGCCGAATGTGCGATGGCGCTGACCAGCGGCGCCACGAAGCCGAGCAGGCTGAGGCCGAGCGCGATCGCCGCCGCCGGCTCGTTGTCGCGGATCAGCTGGAACTCGTTATGCGCGGTGATGCGGGTATAGACGAACAGATACGCCACGATCGCGATCAGCCCGGTGCAGAAATAGACCAGGAAGGCGGGCAGGCCGGCCAGTGATTGCAGGATCATCGTTCCCCCATCGTGCAGCGACCATTCGTCGATGGGAGGAGGATAGCGGTTCAATGGCGGGAGGGCGATGAACCCGCCTTTGAACCCGCCTTGGCATCCCCAAAAAACAAAACCCCGCCATTTGCGGCGGGGTCCAGGCTGGGAGGAGCAAGCCCGGGAGGGCTTGCGACGTAAACCCAGAAGATCAGGCGGGAATGCGCTCTTCGTGCTCATGGGGCTCGCGCAGCACGTAGCCGCGGCCCCAGACGGTCTCGATGAAATTGCGTCCCTCGGAAGCGTTGGCCAGCTTCTTGCGGAGCTTGCAGATGAAGACGTCGATGATCTTCAGCTCGGGCTCGTCCATGCCGCCATAGAGATGGTTGAGGAACATTTCCTTGGTGAGGGTCGTGCCCTTGCGGAGCGAGAGCAGCTCCAGCATCTGATATTCCTTGCCGGTCAGATGCACGCGCTGGCCGCCGACTTCCACCGTCTTGGTGTCGAGGTTGACGACGAGGTCGCCGGTCTGGATGACCGACTGGGCGTGACCCTTGGAGCGGCGCACGATCGCATGGATGCGGGCCACCAGCTCGTCTTTATGGAAGGGCTTGGTCATGTAGTCGTCGGCGCCGACGCCGAGACCCTTGACCTTGTCCTCGATGCCGGCGAGGCCGGAGAGGATCAGGATCGGTGTCTTGATCTTGGAGACCCGAAGCTGCTTGAGCACGTCGTAGCCGGACATGTCGGGCAGGTTGAGGTCGAGAAGGATAATGTCGTAATCGTATAATTTACCGAGATCGACGCCTTCTTCCCCCAAATCGGTCGTGTAGACGTTGAAGCTCTCAGACTTCAGCATCAGCTCGATCGACTGCGCGACGGCGCTGTCATCTTCAATCAGCAAAACGCGCATGCCAGTTCCCCATAGTCGCCGCTCCTGGGCGTCAGGTCGGCCGCATTCGCGGCACTCAACAAAACGCCTTTGAACAACTGATTCGGATCCTGACAACAGATGGTTAACAAATCCTGATTCTGGAACGCAAGTCCCCCGGGTGCAATTTTTGTCGAATCGCCCTAAGGTCTTGTGTACGAAGCAGCTTTCGTCACCCGGTTCTGTTCAAGTTCCACTTTAAGAGACGGGCCTAACCGACTCCCGCGACTCAGCCTTCTTCTGAAGGGGAGTCACGCTCAGTCACAAAGACAGTGACGCAATGATTAATGATGCGGGTAAACACGAAGTTAAGCGCCGTTCAGAAATATGGCGAAACTTAAGGTTTTCCCCGTGAAGGCCCGGGGCTCACGAAAGCGGGCGGCCATTCTATGAAGCCTCATATGAAAGCGCGCTCCTGATGAAGGCTGTCTTATGAAGGCGCTTGCCGAACAGATCGGCGATATCGACGGCATCAATATTTACGGCCGCGTCGTCGGTGTGCGCGGCCTGATGGTCGAGGTGGCCGGCCCCATCCACGCGATGTCAGTCGGCGCGCGGCTGGTGATCGAGACCGGCGCCAACCGTTCGATTCCCTGCGAGGTGATCGGCTTCTCCGGCAACAATGCTGTGGTGATGCCGTTCGCCGGCCTCGACGGCGTGCGCCGCGGCTGCAAGGCCGTCATCGCCAATGCCGCCAATCTGGTGCGGCCGTCGTCGGCCTGGCTCGGCCGCGTCGTCAACGCGCTGGGCGAGCCGATCGACGGCAAGGGACCGCTGCCGCAAGGCGCTTCGCCGATGCCGTTCCGCAATGCGCCGCCGCCGGCGCATTCGCGCAAGCGTGTCGGCGCCCCGCTCGACCTCGGCGTGCGCGCGATGAACACCTTCCTCACCTGCTGCCGCGGCCAGCGCATGGGCATCTTCGCAGGGTCCGGCGTCGGCAAATCGGTGCTGCTGTCGATGCTCGCGCGCAACGTCGATGCCGCGGTCAGCGTCATCGGGCTGATCGGCGAACGCGGCCGCGAGGTTCAGGAATTCTTGCAGGATGACCTCGGCGAGGAGGGCCTCGCCCGTTCGGTCGTGGTGGTCGCAACCTCCGACGAGCCGGCGCTGATGCGCCGCCAGGCGGCGTATCTGACGCTCGCGGTCGCCGAATATTTTCGCGACGAGAACCAGGATGTGCTCTGCCTGATGGATTCGGTGACGCGCTTTGCCATGGCCCAGCGCGAAATCGGCCTGTCCGCCGGCGAGCCGCCGACGGCCAAGGGCTACACCCCGACCGTCTTCACCGAGCTGCCGAAACTTCTGGAGCGCGCCGGGCCGGGCCTGGGGGAGGGCGCCATCACCGCGATCTTCACGGTGCTGGTCGACGGCGACGACCATAACGAGCCGATCGCCGATGCCGTCCGCGGCATCCTCGACGGCCACATCGTGATGCAGCGCTCGATCGCCGAGCGCGGCCGCTACCCCGCCATCAACATCCTCAAATCCGTCTCCCGCACCATGCCGAAATCGGCCGATCCGCAGTTCTGGCCGACCATCCAGAAGGCGCGGGCGGTGATGGCGACCTATGCCGACATGGAGGAATTGATCCGGCTCGGCGCCTACCGGGCCGGCTCCAGCCCCGAGGTCGACGAGGCGATCCGCCTGCACGAACCGCTCGAGGCGTTCCTGCGCCAGCGCAAGGACGAAAATGCGTCTCTGGCTGACGGCTATCGCCAATTGGCGCATATCCTCGGTAATTTGGAAACGGAACGCTAACTTTGTCAGGTCATCATCCCATCCCACAGAGTAGCAGAGCCGGTCTTGGCCCCAGTCGGGCCTGTGGGGAGACCGGTGACGTCCCACGTGCAGCGAGGGGACTTCTGGGGAGTATGAGTCGATGAAGTCACGAGATACCCTCATCCGCCTGAAGAAGTTTCAGGTCGACGAGAAGCGCCGCCGGGTCACCCAGATCGAGACCATGATCGCCGACTTCCAGCGGATGTCGACCGATCTTGAACGCGAGATCACGACCGAGCAGGAGCGTGCCGGGATCAACGATCCCTCGCACTTCGCCTATCCGACCTATGCCAAGGCCGCCATTCAGCGCCGCGAGAACCTGACCCGCTCGGCCGACGAGCTCAAGGGCCAGCTCGACGAAGCCAAGGCCGCGCTGGCCGAGGCCTTCGAGGAGCTCAAGAAGGTCGAGCTCCTGGACGAACGCGACCAGGCCCGCGAGCGCGCCGAGGAAAATGCCCGCGAGCAGGCCGACCTCGACAGCATCGGCCTGATGCGCGCCCGCATCGGCGCCGTCGCCTAAAGACACAGCCAGCGGCCAAACCGCCGAGAATTTGTAAAACCCGGACCCGCAAGGTCCGGGTTTTCGCATGTGCTATCCACAGTGTGGCGCCGCACCCCTTGGTGGACGGCTTGGCCACGCGCTATGGTGGTGGATGGTTTACCTCGCCCCGCTTTGAGGGGAGAGGTCGGATTGCCCCGGCGATGCGTAGCATCGTCCGGCGCGATCCGGGTGAGGGGGACTCTCCGCGGGTCCGTCTGCAACCTCCCTTGCGGAGACTCCCCCTCACCCCGACCCTCTCAGGGCGAGCGTAGCTCGTCCCGACCCCGCAGGCGGGGGAGAGGGAGGAAGGTTGGGGGGCTGAATGCTGACGCCAGCAGAGCTGGTCGGGTTGATCGAGGCGGTGGCGAAGGGCGATCAGGCGGCTTTCGAGCGCCTCTACGCCGCCACGCGCGCGAAACTCTATGGCGTCGTGCTCCGTATCTTGCGCCGACAGGATCTCGCAGAGGAGGTCATTCAGGAGACCTACGTCAAGATCTGGAACAGTGCCGGCCAGTTCAATCCCGCGCTGTCGTCGCCGATCACGTGGATGGCCTCGATCGCGCGCAACCGTGCGATCGACATCGTGCGCAAGAAGTCGGAGGTCTCGATCGAGGAGGAGCCGCAGGCGATGGAGGTCGCGGCCGACAGCCCCGATCCGCTGGCGCGCCGGGAGATGACCGAGGAGTTGAAGCGGCTGCTGGAATGCATCGGCCGGCTCGAGCCCGACCGTCAGCGGCTCGTGCTTCTCGCCTATTACAACGGCTGGAGCCGCGAGCAATTGGCGGAGAAATTCGCCGCTCCCGTCAACACGGTGAAGACGTGGCTCCGGCGCAGCATGTTGGATATCCGGGAGTGCCTCGGACTATGAAGGTTTATACGGTGAGGGTGGTTCTGGACTGCATGTGATGGCCTACTCGGAGGACCATATCGCGCTCGCCGCGGAATATGCGCTCGGTACGCTCGAGGCCGATGAGCGCGCGCAGGTCGAGACCATGATGGCGGTGGACCCGGCGTTCGCCGACATCGTGCAGGCCTGGGCCCATCGGCTCGGCGCCCTCAACCAGATGGTCGGCTCGGTCGAGCCGCGTCCGGTCGTGTGGGAGAACATCAGGTCCGAGATCGCGCGCACCGTGCTTGCGCAGCAGCCGCCTGTTCTGGCCGACGTCGTACCGCCGCGCATTCTGCCCGTCGAAGCCGCACCGCCGGAAGCGCCGCTGGAGCAGGTGCCGCAACCAGAGCCGCAGCCTCCCGAAGCAGAGCAGCCCGAGCCGACGCGCTCCGGATCCGATGCGATACCCGACATCGCGCCGGTGTTCATGCCGCAGGTCCACGCGCCCGATCCCGAGGTCGTCCGGACGCCGCAGGTGCCCATCGCCGACGACACCAACGTGATCCGCCTCGAGGGCCGCGTGAAGCGCTGGCGCTCGATCGCATCCGCGGTCGGCGCGCTCGCGGCCGCGCTGCTGGTGACGCTGTCGCTTCAGATCGTCCTGCCCGACGCGCTGCCGGGGGCTTTACGTCCCGCGCCGCGCATCCAGACGGTGGAAGTGAAGACGCCGGCCGCGCCGCTCACCGCCGCCGCGCAATATGTCGCGCTGCTGCAGGGCCAGGGCGGCGGCCCCGCCTTCATCCTCACCATCGATGGCGCGACCAAGAACTTTACCGTGCGCAAGGTCGGCGCGACGCCGGAGCCCGGCAAGAGCTTCGAGCTCTGGCTGATCTCCGACAAGCTGCCGCGCCCGCGCTCGCTCGGTGTGATCGGCGCCGGCGAATTCACCGCGCGTCCGCTGCTCGCCTCCTATGATTCCGAGGTCGTCAACGGCGCCACCTATGCGGTCACGGTCGAGCAGGCCGGCGGCTCGCCCAACGGCCAGCCGACCTCGGCCCCCATCTTTTCCGGCAAGCTGATCGAGACCGTACCGCCGTCCCAGCCGCAGGCGCCCGCCCCGGCGAAGAAGTAGGTCCCGTAGCCCGGATGCAGCGCAATCCGGGACCACCGCGCCATCAGGCGACAACCCCGGATTACGCTTCGCTGCATCCGGGCTACGAAGCTGCGTCCCTGTCGCCACGGTCCATCCTGCCGTCGCATCCCGACAAGTCGCCTTGAATCCGCCCCCGATTTGAACCTTGCCGCAATTCGTGGCGTCAAATTCCCGGAAATTGCAGTCGGCGCCGCCGATCGCGGAGCCGAAAGAGGGGCTAGAAAACAAATGGATGCAGCGAAAACGCCCGGCATCTTCATTCACCAATACACCGGACTGCCGCACGGTCCTGCGTTCGAGCATTGGCGCGAGCGGGCCTTCGGTGCCTGCGGCCTCGATATCGGGCCGAGCCATGGCGACAGCATCGATTGCCGGCTCCAGATCAGCGTGGTCGACAATATCGCGCTCGCCATTCCGGAAGGCGCCTCCGCGCAATATTCCCGCACCCAGAGCCACCTTGCCGACGGCAGCGACGACCTCATGCTGATCGCCGCACATGCCGGCCTCGTCCGTGTCGGGCAGAATGGCCACACCGTGGAGCTTGCGCCCGCGCAGATGGTGCTCGTCGACATGAGCATCACCGGCACCGTCGGTCACACCGATGAAAACCGCTTCACCACCATCCGCATGCCGCGCCGCGCGTTGCTCGACATCAATCCGCGTACCGAGGACAAGCTGTCGCAAGTGCTCAGCGACGGTGCGGTCGCCGAGACCATCTTCCGCTACCACGCGCTCGCCGCCAATCACGCGCCGCATCTCGACGCGGTGGGCCAGCGCCTGACCGCGCAGCATATGGTCGATCTGGTTGGCCTCCTGCTCGGCACCGATGCCGAGCATGCAAGTCTTGCGCGCGGCCGCGGCCACGCGGCGGCGCGCCTCGACCTCATGCGCGCCGATGTGATGGCCGCGCTCGGCCGCAACGATCTCTGCCTGTCCGAGATCGCGACGCGCTCGGGCTTGAGCCCACGCCAGGCGCAACGCCTGTTCGAGCAGGCCGGCACGACCTTCACCGAATTCGTGCTGGAGCAGCGCCTGCTGCAGGCGCGCAAGCTGCTCGGCGATCCCCGCGCCAGGGCGCGCAAGATCAGCGACATCGCGCATTCCTCGGGCTTTTCCGATTTGTCCTATTTCAACCGTGCGTTCCGCAAGCGCTTTGGCGCGACACCGTCGGAAATGCGCGAGGCGTGAGGCGCGCCCCGGTTTCGTCCTGCGGATCACAGTTGGCCCATTCGCGGCGATGAGCTATATCTACCTGTGCGGGTACACCGCTCGATCGCTTGTCGTTCCCTTGTCGTTCCATTGGGAAAGTGCAGTCAACGGACATGGCGCGTATCGTCGTGCTCGGCGCCGGATTTGCAGGCCTGTGGGCGGCCATAGGTGCCGCACGCAAGCGCGACGAGATCGGCGCTGTCAGCGACATCGAGATCTGCCTGATCGATCGCAATCCCTATCACAACATCCGTGTGCGCAATTACGAGGTCGATCTCAGCGAGGTCGCGATCCCGTTGCCGCAGCTGCTCGATCCCGTCGGTGTCAGTCACGAGATCGGCGAGGTCGAAGCCATCGATCCGGTCCGGCACGAAATTTCGCTGGTCACGAGCAGCGGCGAGCAGACGCTGGTCTATGACCGCCTGGTGCTGGCGCTCGGCAGCGAGGTGATGCGTCCCGACATTCCAGGCCTTGCCGAGCACGCCTTCGATGTCGATACCTATACCGCGGCGCTTCACCTCGAGGATCATCTCGTCTCGCTCGGCCGCAGCGCGCCGTCGCCAGGGCGTTCGACGGTGGTGGTGGTCGGCGCAGGCTTTACCGGCATCGAGGTTGCGGCCGAGATGCCCGACAGGCTGGCGCGCGCGGGCATCACCGGCAGCCGCCGCATCATCCTGGTCGATCCCAACGCCGCGGCCGGCGCCACCATCGGCACGCCGGCGCGTCCCGTCATCGAGACGGCGTTGGCCGCGCTCGACGTCGAGATGCGCCTCGGCGTGCGCGTCGTCTCGGTCGAGGCGGCCGGCATTCGCTTGAGCTCCGGCGAGTTCATTCCGGCGCAGACCGTGATCTGGTGCGCGGGCATGCGTGCGAGCCCCCTGGCTGCGTGTTTTCCGGACGCGCGCGACCGGCTCGGGCGCCTGCTGGTTGATCCCTTCATGCGGGTTGCGGATGTCGGCGGCGTGTTCGCGGCCGGCGACGTCGCCTCGAGCGTGGTCGACGGGTTGCATCCGACCGTGATGTCCTGCCAGTTCGCGCGCCCCATGGGCCGCTTCGCCGGCCACAACGTGGTCGCCGATCTCGCCGGCCTGCCGATGCTGCCGCTGCGGATCGACTGGTACGTGACCGTGCTCGATCTCGGCGGCTGGGGCGCGCTCTATACCGAAGGGTGGGATCGCGAGGTGAGGGCGACCGGTCAGGCTGCGAAGGCGACCAAGAACATCATCAACCGCAAGCGCATCTATCCGCCGCTGACCGGCAGCAAGGAAGAGCTGTTCGCCGCCGCTGCGCCGACGGTGCAGGTACCGCCGCCGAGCTATGGGGCGCGGTAGCTCCAAGTATCGGTGTCATCGTCCGCGAAAGCGGACGATCCAGTATTCCAGAGACAGGGGTGTGGTACGGAGAAGCTGCGGCGTACTGGATTCCCCGCCTTCGCGGGGAATGACAACGGGGGTTTTGTCGAGGCATCCCGGTATCCTTGCCACAAGCCCTTGCGTCGGTCGACGGGCAAAACACGCGAGCCCTGGGTCAACGCAGGGCGACAAAAATATTCCACTTTACCGAAATTCGGAAATCACGTATGTGTCGCCTTAACCCGGCCCAAGGAAGAGGGGCGTATCGCGATCGTCACGAACGCGGGCCGGGCGGCGGTGGACGCAGGTGACATCGGCGCGAACAGCTTCGCAGGGCGGGTAACCGTGAGCGAAGACCTCGCGCACACGACCGGTGTGATCCGCGTACGGCAAAATCGTGTCGTCCTGGCGCCCGGGGTCTGTGCGCCAAGTCTTGTGGTGATGGGTGTCGTCCAACCGGACGCATCCGCCAGCCATCCGCAAGGCGACGGGGGCAATAGTGCAACGCTCCCCGGGGAGAGCACGACATAAGCCGTAAAGCCACTGCGCAGGGAAGGCCGGGATGTCCTGGCTACACCTGTATGCCGCTGTGCAGCTTCTTGTTACGCAGATTTCGCACAGTGGACCGCGGGTGCCAGCGGGCTCCCGGTCTTCCCTGCGCCCTCTTTCAATGAGGGTGAAGAGATCAAGCAAAGCTCGGGCGAGATGCGCCGCGAGGATGCGAACGTGTGTCTGCGAACGTGTGTCTGCAATGAAGATGCGAATGCCCACGTACTGCGAGCTCTCATCTGTGACCGTCACCCTGAGGCGCCGGAGCGAAGCGGAGGCCTCGAAGGGCGACAGCCCGCTGTATCTCGGCCGCTCATCCTTCGAGGCTCCGCATGCGATGCGTTTGCATCGCATGCCTCGCACCTCAGGATAACGGGATCGACATTGTCTCCGCGGAGAAGACTCTGGATTGCTTCGCTGCGCTCGCGCGCTGCGTCCGGGACATGAGCAGGGGATGCCGCTGCTTCTCGCACTCTATCAATCCCTACCCCAGACATGAGAAAGCGCCCGTGGGGGGCGGGCGCTTTCTGTAGTCGACTTGGGGTTGGGGTCGTCTACATATCCACGTGGCGACTTTGGGGGGCTGGTAAAGAGCCGCGTGAATTCACAAAACTCGTCAGATCTCCTTAGCGAACGAGGGACGCATTCGCGCTGGTGATAACAACCGGCTTGTCGGCCTTGATGACGCGGGCGCTCTGGGTCAGACCATCATCCGAACCCGTGCGTGCCGTGATGCCGAGGCCCGCCACCGCGATCCCTGCGACGAGGGCGACGACCACGACTTTCAAATGGGTCGCGCGATCTGCGCTGTAGATCGAGTGGTTCATGGAAGCCTCCTGCCGCCATCTACCCGAAGTAGTCGCCGGCCGTTTCAGGCAGGTTCATGCTTCCGGTGCCCAACAACCTAGTATTGGGGGGATTCGTTCCCAAGAGGCCATCACAAGAGCGTGACAGGACGTGAAAGATCGCGATCAGAAGCGATCCTTGATCGTGCGTTTTGGTAATTATTTCAAAGCTGTAATGTGTTTCTCAGGCGCCTTGCCGAGGGTTGGTCCACAAGGCGCCAGGAACTCAAAAACCATTTGCCTGTGGCCGAAAAACACACGGCTTCTTAAGGCAAATCAGATGCTTCCGACCGTTTTCAACCTCGCCCTGGGGTGGATCTCGGCCTGCGACAGCACCGTCGTCTGGGCCCGGAACCGCTCCACCAGGGACCGGACGAAGGGACGAATTGCCGCAGAGGTGACCAGCACCGGCGCCTCGCCTTCGCGGGCGGCGCGCTCGAACGCCTCGCGCACGCCGGTCATGAACTCCGACAATTTCGAGGGCTGCATCGCAAGGCTGCGCTCCTCGCCCTGGCCGATGATGGATTCGGCAAAGGCCTGCTCCCACCGCGCCGACAGCGCGATCAGCGGCAGATAGCCGGCATAGGAGGTGTTCTGCGCGCAGATCTGCCGCGCCAGGCGGGCCCGTACATGCTCGACCATGGTGGCGGGATTGCGCGAGAAGGCGAGCGAATCGGCGATGCCTTCGAGGATGGTGGAGAGATCGCGAATCGAGATGCGCTCGGCGAGCAGGAGCTGCAGCACGCGCTGGATGCCGGAGACCGTGACCTGTCCCGGCACGATGTCCTTGACCAGCTCGCTCTGCTCCTTCGGCAGCTCCTTGAGCAGCTTCTGCACCTCGCCATAGGAGAGCAGGTCCGACATGTTGGCCTTGAGCAACTCGGTGAGGTGGGTCGAGAGCACGGTCGCGGCGTCGACGACGGTGTAGCCCTTGAGCGAGGCCTCCTCCTTGAGGCTGGCGTCGACCCAGGTCGCGGGCAGGCCGAAGGTCGGCTCGGTGGTGTGGATGCCGGGCACCTGCACCTGGCTGCCGCCGGGGTCCATGACCATGAACTGGTTCGGCCAGATCTTGCCGGTGCCGGCGTCGACCTCCTTGATCTTGATGATGTAGGTGTTGGCCTCGAGCTGGACGTTGTCGAGGATGCGCACCGCCGGCATCACAAAACCCATCTCGATCGCGAGCGAACGGCGCAGCGCCTTGATCTGCTCGGTCAGGCGGTCGGTGCCGTCGGGGCCGTTGACCAGCGGCAGCAGCGCATAGCCGAGCTCGATCTTGAGATCGTCGATCTTGAGCGCCGCCGAGATCGGCTCTTCGGCCGCCGCAGCGCCCGGCGCACCGGGCTGGCCGGCGACCGGCGCGGCCATGGCGGCTTCCTCGGCCTTGACGGCGGTGCGCTTGTGGTTGCGGGCGTGCCAGGCCAGCGCGCCGGCGCCGGCGCCGAGCGCCAGGAAGGGGATGGTCGGAATGCCCGGCAGGGCCGCCAGCACCAGCATGACCGCCGAGGACATCGCGAGCGCCTGCGGATAGCCGGAGAACTGCTTCATCAGCGCCTTGTCGGCGGCGCCGGAGACGCCGGCCTTGGAGACGAGCAGGCCGGCGGCGGTCGAGACGATCAGCGCCGGCACCTGGGTGACGAGGCCGTCACCGACGGTCAGCAGCGTGTAACTGCGCCCGGCGTCGGCAAAGGACATGCCCTGCTGCGCCACGCCGATGATCATGCCGCCGACGACGTTGATGAAGACGATCAAAAGGCCGGCGATGGCGTCGCCGCGGACGAATTTGGAGGCACCGTCCATGGCGCCGAAGAAGCCGCTCTCGTCCTCCAGCTCCTTGCGGCGGTGCTTGGCGACCTTCTCGTCGATCAGGCCGGCGCCGAGGTCGGCGTCGATCGCCATCTGCTTGCCGGGCATGGCGTCGAGGTGGAAGCGGGCGGCGACTTCGGCGATGCGGCCCGAACCCTTGGTGATGACGACGAAATTGACGATGATCAGGATGGCGAAGACGATGATGCCGATGACGAAATTGCCGCCCATCACGAAGCTGCCGAAGGCCTCGATGACGTGACCGGCGGCGGCCGTGCCCTCGTGCCCGTGCGACAGGATCAGCCGGGTCGAAGCCATGTTGAGCGACAGGCGCAGCATGGTCGAGATCAGCAGGATGGTCGGGAAGGCCGAGAATTCCAGCGGTGTCTGGATGAACAGCGAGGTCATCAGGATCAGGATCGACAGCGTGATCGAGATCGCCAGGAACAGGTCCAGCACGATCGCCGGCAGCGGCAGGATCAGCACTACCAGGATGGTGAGGATGCCGAGCGCCAGCGCGATGTCGCCGCGCTTGAGGACGTTGACGATCTCGTTGAGGGAGGGAATCGAGGGCCTTGCGGTGCCTACGCCCTGTCCCGCGGTGACGTCGACCATGGTAGCTGCCTCCCCGCGCGACTGCCGTCCGCGCGCCCCAAACGTCTGCGCGGCGGCCGAAGGGCCGCCGTTCCGAAAGTGAGGCACCGCACTGGCGTCCACGGGGTTCCTCCCGTTCTACGCGGCTGACGACACTCGACTTCACCCGGCAATTTTTGCCCGGTGTATGGTTAGCAAAGGGTTAACGCGGGGGCGGGAAGCGGGGCGGACCGGTGTGTTTCGGGGGCGCGGGTAGGCGCCGTCGTTCCGGGGCGGCTCGTAGAGCCGAACCCGGAACCTCGAGATTCCGGGTTCGCGCCAAGCGGCGCGCCCCGGAATGACAGTCGAGTGGAAGGCTCCTACTTCGCCTTGTCCATCCTGGTCACCGTATACCCCGAGGCCGCCTCCTCGGCCTCGAAGGTCACCTTGTCGCCGACCTTCACCTGCTTGAGCATTGCGGGGTCCTTGACGCGGTAGACCATCGTCATGGGATCTTCCATGCCGAGGCTCTTGGCCGGCCCGTGCTTGAGCGTGATCTTGCCGGCGCCCTCGTCGATTTTCTTGACCTCACCGCTGATCGAGGCGGCCCCGGCCGCGAGGGCAGCAGTGGTAAGGCCGACAGTCAGCGTCAGCGCTGCGGCAATGCGGATGATGCGGTTCATGGGAGTCTCCTTGTCGCTACTTCACGGTGACATGGCCGACCATGCCGTAGTCGCGGTGGTCGGGAATGAGGCACGAATATTCGAACGTGCCGGGCTTGTTGAACTTCCAGAGGATCTCGGCCGTCTTGTTCGGTGCGAGCCTGACCCCGTTGGGATCGTCGTGCTCCATGTGGGGATGCTTTTTCATCTCGACGGCATGCGCGAGATTCTCCTTGGTGGTGGCGAGCAGGAATTCGTGGTCCTCCTTGCCGACATTGCGCAGCACGAAGCGGACCTGTTCGCCGCGCTTGACCTCGATTTTGGCAGGCGCGTAGTCCATCTCGTTCAGCAGGATCTCGATGGTGCGCGCGGGCTTGTTGGGATCGCCGGGCTCGCCGGCCGAAAAGGTCCCATGCCCGTGCTTGTCGTGAGCAAGGACCGGCGCGGTCAAAAGCGCCGCCAGCGCGAGGCCGAGTTTGATCGTCTTCATCGTCATCTCCAGTTGGTGGTTCATCGAACGCTCACATCTTCATCTTGTGCGTCGGCTTGCCCGGCTGCCGCACTGGTGCCGCATCGGGCGCCTCGACCTCGTAGGCGACGGTGCCTTGCGGAAACTTGTACGGGCCCGGATCGCGATAATCGTCACTCGCGAGGTCCTCGCGGATCTTCATCACCGTGAACATGCCGCCCATCTCGATCGGGCCGAACTGACCGGTGCCGGTCATCATCGGCAGCGTGTTGTCGGGCGCGGGCATCTCCATGTTGCCCATCGCCATGCCGGTCGAGCCCATCGCCATGCTGTCGGGCGCGAGCTTGCCGACGGCCTTGGCGAGGTCCTTGCGCGACACGCCAATCAGATTGCGCACCTCGTGCCCCATCGCATTCATGGTGTGATGCGACTTGTGGCAATGGAACGCCCAATCGCCGGGATTGTCGGCGAGCACGTCGAACACGCGAACGGCACCGACCGGCACGTCCGTCGTCGTCTCCGGATATTGCGCGCTCTCCGGAACCCAGCCGCCGTCGGTGCAGGTCACCGCGAAGGCGTGGCCGTGCAGATGGATCGGATGGTTGGTCATGCTGAGATTGCCGATGCGCACGCGTACCTTGTCGCCGAGCCGCACCGGCAGCGGGTCGATGCCGGGAAACACCCGCGCATTCCAGGTCCACATGTTGAAGTCGGTCATCTCGTTGACCAGCGGCAGATAGGTGCCGGGATCGACGCGATAGGTGCTCATCACGAAGACGAAGTCGCGGTCGACCGGTCGGAAGTTCGGATCGCGCGGATGCACGACGACCATGCCCATCATGCCCATCGCCATCTGCACCATCTCGTCGGAATGCGGGTGGTACATGAAGGTCCCGCTCTTCCTCATCTCGAATTCGTAGACGAAGGTCTTTCCCGGCTGGATGTGCGGCTGGGTCAGCCCGCCGACGCCGTCCATGCCGCTCGGAATGATCATGCCGTGCCAGTGCACGGTGGTGTATTCGGGCAGTCTGTTGGTGACGAAGATCCGGACCTTGTCGCCCTCGACCGCCTCGATCGTCGGGCCCGGCGACTGGCCGTTGTAGCCCCACAGATTCACCTTCATGCCCTCGGCGAATTCGCGCACCACGGGCTCGGCGACGAGATGGAATTCCTTCCAGTCGCCGTTCATGCGAAACGGCAGCGACCAGCCGTTCAGCGTCACGACGGGGCGATAGTCCGGTCCGCTGACGGGGTGCAGCGGCGGCTGCATCACCACCTTGTCCATGTGCGCAGCTTCCGGGATCGATGCCGCCTGCACGCGGCCTTGCACCGCGGATGCGCCGACGAGCGCGGCGGTGCCCAAGAATCCTCTGCGGGAAAACATGCCGGCCTCCATCTCAGTGGCCGCCGTCGGCAGGCGCTGCCGCGGCGATGGTGGTTGAAGTGTCGCCGCCCGCAGCAGGCGCGCCGCCGCCATTGACGGCGGTCTGCAGGTCGGATTGGGCGAGGAAGAATCGTTGCCGGGCATCGATCGCGCCGCGCAGCGAGGCCAGACGCTGTCGTGCTTCGGTGAGCAGCGCAAAGATGTCGACCTGCATGCTGGAGAAGCGGAGCTGCATCTCCTCGGTGATGATCTTGCGCAAGGGGATGATCTCGCGCTGGTAGTGGCTGGCGATGTCGTAAGTGGATCGGTAAATCCGATACGCATCGCGCGCCTCCGAGCGCACGTTCACGGCGCGCTCGGTCAGGCGGTTGAAGGCGAGATTGTAGATCTCTGCCGCCTGTCGCATCCGCACCTCGCCGCCGTCGAAGATCGGGATCTGGAACTGGACGTCGAAGCCGCGTTCGCGGAATGGCGCGCCTTCGGGATCCCGGGTGCGGCGGGAGATGCCGGCGAGATCGAGCAGCGTCACGAAGCGCGTCGCCTCGGTGAGGTTCAGCGACTTCGCCAGCGCCGTCAGCTCCAGCCGGGCGATCTGCAGATCGATGCGATGGGCCACCGCATCGGCCTCGATCGAGGGCAGTGCCTGCGGCCGGCGCGGCAGCGGCGGCAATTGATTGGGCAGACGGAAGTCGAGGCCGCCGTCCCACAATCCCATCAGCCGCGCGAGCCTTTCGCGCGCGCTCGTCGCCGCCTGGCGCGCGGAGGCGAGGTCGGCGGTGGTCTCGGCGTAGAACACCTGTTCGCGGGCCTGGTCGAGCTTGTTGAGCGAGCCGGTCTCGCCGAGCTTGACCGCAAGCTGTGCGGTCGATTCCGCCGTCGCCTTCGCATCCGTCAGCAGCGCCACCATCTCGTTGCCGGCGACAGCGCGCACGTAAGTGCCGCGGACGTCGGCGGCGAGCCGCAAGGTCGCCAGCGCCGCGCGCAGCTGCGCCGGTCGGAATCGGTCGCGGGCAATGTCGGAGCGGAACGGCAGGGTGGCGAGCGCAAGAATGTCGCCGACCACCTGGCGCTCGATCTCGCTGGCGCCGTTGCCCGAGATCCGCGAGATCGAGAACACGGGATTGGGCGGCAGGCTCTGCTCGACCAGATCGGTCTCGGCCAGCGCCAGCTCGTTATAGGCGGCTTGCAATCCCTTGTTGTTGAGCAGTGCGATCTGAACGGCGGCCTCCACGCTCAGCGCCCGCGACAATAAATGGCGAACGCGCGCGTCAACCGCGCCCGCTCCCTCGGGCGTGCGAACGAAGGCGACATCCTTGTTGATGGTCTGGCTCGTCAGCTCGGAGACCGCGCTCATGCCGCTGTCGGGCGAGAACACGGCGCAGCCGGCAAGTCCGGGTGCGCAAAGGCCGAGCGCGGCGAGAACGAGCAGGCTTGGCGCGAATTGATGGGTCATGGCGCGCTCCTACCGGTCCTGCTTCGGCCGCGGCGCGACGGCGTCGTTGCGATCGCGCCACGGCGCCGGCGCTGCGGGCCGCAGGCTGGTGTAGGGCGCAATGGTCGACCGATAGCCGACGGGCGCGACCTTCGCCGAGGGATCGGCGGGATCGGCGCCGGCGACTTGCGTCGTTGCCGGGGTGCAGCCGGAGAGCGCCAGCGAAAGTGCGGCCAGCAGCGGCCAATGGAATCGAAAATGTCGTCCACCCACCGCGGATGCGGCGGCGAACTTCGCCCCGGAAAGCGTAAGCATGATTCATCCCTGATCTGAAAGACCACAGGTCCGCGCGCGCAAAAGCGCGCAACGGCCCGAAATCGTCGTGTCAGATCAGGCGATGGGAGGACGGTAGTGCAGGGGCGGCGCCGCGCTGTGCAGGCTGGCCACGATCTCGGCCGCACAGGTGGACATTGGCTGGACCGGCGTCGCGACGACCGGCAGATCGGCCGGCAACGCGCTGACGCACATCATCGCACAGCAGGGGCCGACTGTTCCCTTGCCGCCATGGTCATGCTGAGCCGGCGCGTCCTGCTTGGCTTGGTGATGCGCGTGCACCCCCGCGTGGTCGTGCGATGCGCCGTCGTGCGCATGACCCGCCGCCATCTGATGATGGACCGGTGCGGGATCTGCCAGCAGGGCCTCGTCAAGGCACGGCGCCGGGCCGCTGCCCAAGGCGAGACTTGCGGCCGGCGCGAGCACGCAGAACAGATAGGCGAGGGCGATGATCCGCCCCACCCTGATCCGCATCGCTCGTGTCAAACGCAGCAACATTCCGCCGACATGTGTTCCGCGCGGCGATTTGCTCACGCAGATTGCAAACTAATCGCAAAACGCGCGTTCGCCAAGAACTTATTACCGCAGTGCACCGCGCATGCCCAATATCGCGCCACGATGCTTGACCGCAAGGCGATCCGCGAACATGTTCCGCGCGTGCACGCGCCCAATCATCCAGGACAAAGCTCTGATTCATTCAGCCCTGATTCCCGTCAGGCCTGGATGCGGCTGCTCATTGCGCTTGTGATCGGCTCGATCGGCGCCGTCGGCATGTGGGCGGTCGTGGTCGTGATTCCCGTGGTGCAAGCGGAATTCGGTGCCACACGCGGCGCGGTGTCGCTCGCCTTCACGCTGATGATGTTCGGTTTCGGGCTTGGCGGCGTGATCGCCGGCAAGATCACCGACCGGTTCGGCATCGTGCCCGCGATGGCGATCAGCATCGCCTTCCTCGGCGTTGCCAATGTGCTCGCGGGGCTGTCCGCGCATCTCTGGCAGTTCGTGGCGGCGTATTTCCTGATCGGCCTCGGAACGTCGGCGACCTTCGCGCCGCTGATGGCGGAGGCCTCGCACTGGTTCGAGCGTTATCGCGGCCTTGCCGTGACCATCGTCGCCAGCGGCAATTACTTCGCCGGCACGATGTGGCCGCCGATCGTGAACTGGGGCATGCAGGAGGTTGGCTGGCGCCACACCCATATCGGCATCGGCATCGTCTGTGTCAGCCTGATGACGATGCTGGTGCTGGTGTTGCGTGCGCAGATGGGCGACGACAAGGTCCAGGATCACGCCAATGCGCCGCCGCCGCGCGTCGACCTCAAGCTCTCGACCAACACGCTGACGGTGCTGCTTTCGATCGCCAGCATCTCCTGCTGCGTCGCCATGGCGATGCCGCAGGTGCATATCGTCGCCTATTGCGGCGATCTCGGCTATGGCGTGGCGCGCGGCGCCGAGATGCTGTCGCTGATGATGGCCTGCGGCATCGTCAGCCGAATCGGCTCGGGCTTCCTCGCCGACAAGATCGGCGGCATCCGCACACTGCTGGTTGGATCGGTGGCGCAGGGCTTCGCGCTGGTGTTCTATCTGTTCTTCGACAGCCTCGCCTCGCTGTATCTCATTTCCGCGATGTTCGGCCTGTTCCAGGGCGGCATCGTGCCGAGCTACGCGATCATCGTGCGCGAGGCGATGCCGGCGAGCGAAGCCGCAACGCGCGTTGGCATCGTGATCTTCGCCTCGGTGTTCGGCATGTCCTTCGGCGGCTGGGTGTCGGGCATCATCTTCGATGCCACCGGCTCCTACGCCGCGGCGTTCGCCAACGGCGTGGCGTGGAACGCGCTCAATATCGGCATCGTCGTGTTGCTGTTGATCCGCTCGCGGATGAAGTCGGTCAGGACCGGACCGGGCTTCGCAACCTAAACCGCCTGTCCCGCCTTCATCAGCGAGCAGCCGGTGATCTTGTAACTGCCGTCCGCCTGCTGCTCGAGCGTGTACAGGGCTTCCCAGGCCTCGCCATTGGCATCGACGATGTGGACGCGCTGCGCAATCCAACCGCCCTCGATCTTGCTCTCGCCGAACTCGAAACTCTTGTGCCGGTAGACCGGCGCGTAGCCGCTTTGCACCATGGCCATGAAGATGTCCGGCGCGGGAAAGATCTCCTTGATCGCCGGCGCGGCAAAGGAATAGGCCGCGCTCGCATCGTCGCGGGCGAAGGCCTGCTCCTGGGCCCGGATCACGCCCTGCGCCGTCGCGACATCGTCGGCGCGTGCTGAGTTGGGATTGAAGGCAATACTGAGAGCGACCAGCAAGGCGGCAATGCGCATGACAGGCTCCGCGTTGAAATCCCGGCAATGCTGATCCTAGCATGACCTCAGGGAAATACGGGCGCGCTATCGCTTCC
This sequence comes from Bradyrhizobium sp. IAR9, assembly GCF_013408065.1. Taxonomy (NCBI): domain Bacteria; kingdom Pseudomonadati; phylum Pseudomonadota; class Alphaproteobacteria; order Hyphomicrobiales; family Nitrobacteraceae; genus Bradyrhizobium; species Bradyrhizobium sp. IAR9. Next base: position 163,365 of record NZ_JACBZW010000006.1, on the reverse strand, counting down.
GTTTCACCGCGGGCTTGGCTGGCCTGGCCGCGCGCGCCTTGGCCTTGGCAGCGGATTGCACCCGCAATCCGTCGACGAACACGTCGAGCAGGCGCAGCACCGAGGCTTGCCATCCCGGCTGATCGTGCATGTAGCACATCCCGAAAAACGCCCGCAGCAGGTCCTCCGGGCTGATATCGGCGCGCATCTGGCCGGCTGCGACCGCGCGCGCGAGCAGCGAGCCGATCGCCTTGGTCAGCCGCTCCATGGAGAAAACGGCAAGTTCCGACGAGCTCTGATACGCCAGCGCCAGTGCGGCCGACATGCCTTTCTTGGTGGCAACGAATTCGACGGCGGACCGCAGCCAGCGCCGCAGCGCTTCGACCGGATCCTTTGCGGTTCGCAGGTGCTCGGCAAGCTCGCTGAGCTGCCCGACCTCGCGCCGGTATACGGCTTCGAACAGATCCTCGCGCGTTGGGAAATGCCGATAGAGCGTGCCGATGCCGACGCCGGCGCGCTTGGCCACGGCCTCCAGGCTCGCCTCCGGGCCGCCCGCGTTGAACACGGCCTTGGCGGCTTCGAGCACGCGCTCGCGATTGCGCACGGCATCGGCGCGGGGCTTCCGGGTCTGGTCGGTGTGGTCGTCCATATCAGGCAATGTAGATCACGAATTGGTTAGATTGAACCCTCGTTGAACCCTTGCCGGGCTGCATCGCGTTGGAGGCGCACGGGGTTTTGACCAATTCCAATATTTTTCCACTGGCCCTTGTTAAGCGGAGGGAGCCTCCGTATCTTCGCCTCGATGTTGGCCGGCTTCTGCCCGGCCAATTTGGATCGACGGCGGCCACGGCGGTGGCGCGCTGCGCGATCACTCATGTCCAAATCTGATCGGAGCCTTGTATGAACCACTCCATCAGCCTCACCGTGAACGGTGCGCGGCGCGACTTCGTCCTCGACGATCCACGCGTCACGCTGCTCGATCTCTTGCGTGAGCGCCTCCATCTCACCGGAACCAAGAAGGGATGCGACCGCGGCCAGTGCGGCGCCTGCACTGTTCTGGTCGACGGCAAGCGCATCAACTCCTGCCTCGCGCTCGCGATCAGTCATGACGGCGCCGACATCCTCACCATCGAAGGCATTGCGCGCGGCGACCAGCTGCACCCCGTGCAGGCCGCCTTCATCGCGCATGACGGATTTCAGTGTGGCTTCTGCACGCCGGGTCAGGTCATGAGCGCGATCGGCATGATGCGCGAAGGCCAGGCCGGCAACGATCCCGAACGCATCCGCGAATGCATGAGCGGCAATCTGTGCCGCTGCGGCGCCTATGCCGGCATCGTCGATGCCGTGCTCGATGCGCAAGGACAGATGGACGAAAGCGATCAGAGGCGCTCCGCATGAAACCGTTCGATTACGTCAGGCCTGCCACCGTCACTGAGGCGGTTGCCGCCGCTGCCCAGCCGGGCGCGGTCTATCTCGCCGCTGGCACCAATCTGCTCGATTTGATGAAGGGCGGCGTCAACCGTCCGGATCGCCTGGTCGACGTCACGCATCTCGATGGGCTCGACGGCATCGAGCGCCTCGCCGATGGGTCCTTGCGCATCGGTGCGCTCGTCAGCAACGCCGATCTCGCGCATGATGCGGACTTTGCAAGGTCCTATCCCGCCGTCGCCGAAGCCCTTCTCTCCGGGGCATCCGCGCAGTTGCGCAATGCCGCGACCGTCGGCGGCAATCTGCTGCAACGGACGCGCTGTGCGTATTTCTACGACACTGCAAGCCGCTGCAACAAGCGCGAGGCCGGCGGCGGCTGCGATGCGCGCGGCGGCGAGAACCGCACCCACGCGGTGCTTGGCTGGAGCGAGAGCTGCATCGCCACGCATCCCTCCGATTTCTGCGTGCCGCTGGTCGCGCTCGGTGCGGTCGTCGAGATCGAGGGGCGGGCGGGCCGGCGCGAGATCGCGCTCGAGGAACTGCATTGCCTGCCAGGCGATACGCCCGAGCGCGAGTCCGCGCTCGAGCCGGGCGATCTCATCGTTGCGGTGCGCCTGCCGCCGGCGGCGCGCGAGTTTGCCCCGCATGCGCGCTACCTCAAGGTCCGTGAGCGCACCTCCTACGCCTTCGCGGTGGTCTCGGCCGCTGCTGCGTTGCGGATCGAGAACGGCAGGATCGCCGAAGCGCGGCTTGCGCTCGGCGGCGTCGCCGCAAAGCCCTGGCGGGCCCGCGCTGCGGAGGACGTTCTCAAGGGCGTCGCGCCCACGGCCGATGCCTTCCAGGAAGCCGCCTGGCGTGCGCTCACCGACGCAAAACCGTCCGGCGACAACGCCTTCAAGATCGAGCTCGCACCCGCATCGTCGTGCGCGCGCTGACCCTCGCTGCCGCCGGTACGCCCGCGCGCCTGCCCGCACTGCCGGCCTCTCCCTTTGCCTCGACATCAGGAGCCATCCATGCCTGAGCTCAACCTCACCAGCGCGCCTGCCCATCTGCGCCACGGCTCGAACATCGGCCAGCCGCTGACCCGCCGTGACGGCGTCCTCAAGGTCACGGGGCAGGCAACCTATGCTGCCGATAATCATCCGCCCGGCATGCTGTTTGCGGTGATCGCGACCTCCAGCATCGCGCGCGGACGTGTGGCGTCGCTCGATGTCGCCGCCGCCAAGCGCCATCCCGGCGTCGTCGATGTCATGACGTCCGACCACAAGCCACCCCTCGCCATCGACCCCGAGATCAAGACCAATCCCTTCGTGTTTCGGATGGAGGCTTTGCAGAGCAACGAGGTCCGCTACGCCAATCAGCCGATCGCGGTCGTGATCGCCGAGACGCTTGAAGCCGCGACGGAAGGTGCGGCGCTGCTGGCGCCGCGCTATGAGACGCTGCCTGCACTCATCGGCCTCGATGCCGGCGAGAGTTTTGTGCCGCCCGTCGTCGGCGTCGGCAACCCCACCGAAAATCACCGCGGCGATGTCGAGGCGGGCCTTGCCTCGGCCGAGACGCAGATCGACGCGACCTACGAGACGCCGCCGCAATATCACAACGCGATGGAGCCGCATGCGGTCGTGGCTCACTGGGATGGCGACAAGCTGTCCGTGGACATGCCGACCCAGGGCCTGAAGCTGTCGCTCGCGCGCATCGCCGAGTTGTTCGGCATTGCGCACGACAAGATCCACATCCGCAGCCCGTTCCTCGGTGGCGGCTTCGGATCGAAGGGGCTCATGGGCGGCCCGCCGGTCCTCGGCATCATGGCGGCGAAGCTGGTCGGCAAGCCGGTCAAGCTGGTGCTGCGCCGTGAACAGATGTACGGCCCGGTCGGCCATCGCGCGCCGACGCGCCAGCGCCTGCGCATCGGTGCCGACGGAGAGGGGCGCCTCACCGCGCTCGATCACCATGCGCGGACCGTATCGAGCACGTTCGACGATTTTTATGAGCCCGCGGCCGATGCCTCGCACACGCTCTATGCGGCGCCTGCCATCCGCACCTCGCATGACGCCGTGCGCGTCAACACCGGCACGCCGCTGTTCATGCGCGCACCCGGTGAGGCGACCGGCTCGATTGCGCTGGAGAGCGCGATCGACGAGATGGCCTGGGCCTGCGGCATCGATCCGCTCGCCTTCCGCCTGAAGAACTATGCCGAGGTCGAGCCGATCACGGGAAAACCGTTCTCGTCAAAGGCGCTGCGGGCCTGCTACGATCAGGGCGCGGCGCGCTTCGGCTGGGCGAAGCGTCCGCTGCAGCCGCGTCAGATGCGCGACGATGCCGGCCTGCTGGTCGGCTGGGGCATGGGCACGGCGACTTTCCCGGCGCTGATGTTCCAGGCCGAAGCACGCGCGGCGATCCGCCGCGACGGCTCGGGCGTGATGGAGATCGGCGCACACGACATGGGGCAGGGTGCCTGGACGGCACTGGCGCAGATCGCGGCCGACGCCGTCGGCCTCGATGTCGACCGCGTCACGTTCAAGGCGGGGACATCGGACCTGCCCGATGCCGGCATCGCCGGCGGCTCCGCGCACACCGCGACCGCGGGAGCGGCGATCCACGGCGCGGGCGCGGCCGTGATCGCAAAGCTCGCCGATCTCGCCACCAATGACGAGCGCTCTCCGCTGTTCGGCGCCGGCAATGCCGGCGTGATCGCGCGTGACGGCAGACTGATCCGGCGCGATGACGAGAGCCGCGGCGAGAGCTATGCCGAGATCCTCGCGCGCGCCGGCGTCGCCGAGGTCGAGGCGCGCGGCACCGGTGCGCCGAACCCTGCGGCGATGGAGGAATATGCCATGCATGCCCATGGCGCGGTGTTCGCGGAAGTGAAGGTCGATCCCGAACTCGGTCAGGTCCGCGTCACCCGCATGGTCGGCGCCTTTGCTGCCGGGCGCATCGTCAACCCGCGTATGGTGCAAAGCCAGCTATTCGGCGGCATGATCTGGGGCCTCTCCTTTGCGCTGCACGAGGAGGCCGTCACCGACCGCCGCAGCGGCCGGATCATGAACGCCAATCTCGGCGAGTACCACGTTCCCGTGAATGCCGACGTGCCGCCGCTCGACGTGATCACGGTCGAGGAGCACGACCCGCACGTCAATGCGCTCGGCATCAAGGGCGTCGGTGAGATCGGCATCACCGGCAGTGCCGGCGCGGTCGCGAACGCGGTCTGGCATGCGACTGGTGTGCGCGTCCGCAAATTCCCGATCCGGATTGAGGAGTTGCTGACGCAGCGTTGAGGCGGCAGGCGGAGCGAGGCCCGCTCGCTCCGCGGCGGACGATCAGTTCATCATCCTGCGGAGAGCCTTGATCTGCTCTTTCTGCACTTCGATGTATTTCGCGATGGTCTTGCGCAACTCGCGCGAATGGAGCTTGTCAGTGTCACGCAGGACCTCGTCGAGCGCGGCTTCCGCATTTGCAAGAGTGGTCTTCATGCGCGAGCCCTTATTACGAAGCGGCCCCGGAGTACCCAGGAGTCCGGGGCCATAACCTCAGCACCTCTAAGCCAGGCTGCTCGGCTACGGTTCGTAATATATAGCGGTCCGGCGCGCGGAAATTGAGATGGCTCAACCACCGTAAGATACCGGTGGCCGCCCGGAACCTTCCGGATGTGACTGTTCGCGATTCAGAACGTCGGCGGCGTGCAGGCCGAGATCACCTCGCACGGTTTGCCGCCGACGCAGCGGAAGCGGTGCGGGCGGCGGCTCTCGAAATAATAGGCATCGCCCGGGTTGAGGATGCGCCGCTCGTCTTCGACGGTGACTTCGAGCTTGCCCGAGATCACGATGCCGCCTTCCTCGCCGTCATGGACGAGGTGGACGCGCCCGGTGTCGCTGCCTGGCTCGTAGCGCTCTTTCAGGATCTGCAGGCTGCGGCCGAACAGATTGTCGCCGATCTGCCGGTACGAGATCGGCTTCTTGCCGACTTCGGTCAGCTCCTCGGCGCGGTAGAAAATCTTGCGCCGGCTTTCCGGCTCCAGCGCGAAGAACTCGGCGAGCCCCATCGGGATGCCGTCGAGGATGCGCTTGAGGGCGCCGACCGAGGGGTTCATCTGGTTGGATTCGATCAGCGAAATGGTCGAATTGGTGACCCCGGCGCGCTTGGCCAGTTCGCGCTGCGACAGCTTGTGGCGCGCCCGGATGAATCGCAGCCGTCCACCGATGTCGACGCTCATAGCCAAGTCCTGTGTTGCAGGTGTTGCGGATCGCGCAAATATGGACCGGCGGCCCCAGACAAATCAATGGCTTGCAGGTCACCAGAAAAGGACTTGTTGCGCTTTTGAAGCCGTGGCTCTGCTAGAGGGTCAGCAAAGGAGCGCGGCCGTGACCCTTCATCAGATTCCGAACACTATCAAGACCGACTCGTTCTGGATGCCGTTCACGGCCAATCGGCAGTTCAAGAAGGCGCCGCGCCTGTTCTCCTCGGCCGAGGGCATGCACTACACCACCGTCGACGGCCGCAAGGTGATCGACGGCTCCGCCGGCCTGTGGTGCGTCAATGCCGGCCACGGCCGCAAGCAGATCGCGGCTGCGGTCGAGCGCCAGTTGATGACGCTGGACTTCGCGCCGTCGTTCCAGATGGGCCATCCGCTGGCCTTCGACTTCGCCGAGCGCCTCGCCGAGATCGCGCCGAAGGGCCTCGACCGGATCTTCTTCACCAATTCCGGCTCCGAATCGGTCGACACCGCGCTGAAGATCGCGCTCGCCTATCACCGCGCCAACGGCCAGGCGAGCCGCACCCGCCTGATCGGCCGTGAGCGCGGCTATCACGGCGTCGGCTTCGGCGGCACCTCGGTCGGCGGCATGGTCGCCAACCGCCGCGCCTTCGCCACCCTGCTGCCGGGCGTCGACCACATCCGCCACACCCACGATCTCAGCCGCAACGCCTTCGCCAAGGACCAGCCGGAGCATGGCGCCGAGCTCGCCGACGATCTCGAGCGTCTGGTGGCTCTGCACGGCGCCGAGACGATCGCTGCCGTCATCGTCGAGCCGGTCCCCGGTTCGACCGCGGTGCTGCCGCCGCCGAAGGGCTATCTGCAGCGCCTGCGCGAGATCTGCGACAAGCATGGCATCCTCCTGATCTTCGACGAGGTCATCACCGGCTTCGGCCGCCTCGGCACGCCGTTCGCCGCCAACTTCTTCGGCGTCACGCCTGATATGATGACCACCGCCAAGGGCATCACCAACGGCACCATTCCGTGCGGCGCGGTGTTCGCGCATCGCAAGGTGCATGACGCCATGATGATCGGCCCGGAAAACGTCATGGAGCTGTTCCACGGCTACACCTATTCGGCGCACCCGACCGCCTGCGCCGCCGGCATTGCGACGCTCGACATCTACAAGGATGAAGGCCTGCTGACGCGCGGCGCCTCGATCGCCGAATATTGGCGCGATGCGCTGCATTCGCTGAAGGGCCTGCCCAACGTCATCGACATCCGCAATTGCGGGCTGATGGGCGCGGTCGAGCTGTCGCCGCGCGACGGTGCGGTCGGTGCGCGTGGCTACGACGTCATGGTCGACTGCTTCAATCGCGGGCTGTATTTCCGCATGAGCGGCGACTCCTTTGCGCTGTCGCCGCCGCTGATCGTCGAGAAGAGCCACATCGACGAGATCGTGTCGATCCTGGGTGACGCCATCAAGCGGGTGGCCTGATAATTGCTCTCGCCGTTGCAAGTTGTTTCCTTGCAGCGGCGAGCGTGATGCCGCGGGAGTTTGACCAAGCGTGAAAGTTCTGATCCTCGGCAGCGGTGTCATCGGTGTCACCTCTGCCTATTACCTTGCGCGTGCCGGCCACGAGGTCACGGTCGTCGACCGCCAGCCCGAGCCGGCGCTGGAGACCTCTTTCGCCAATGCCGGCGAAGTGTCGCCCGGCTATTCCTCGCCCTGGGCCGGCCCCGGCGTGCCGGTGAAGGCGGTGAAGTGGCTTTTGATGAAGCACGGCCCGCTGGTGATCCGGCCGAAGCTCGATCCGGTAATGTGGGTCTGGCTGCTCAAGATGCTGCGCAACTGCACCAGCGCACGTTACGCGGTCAACAAGAGCCGGATGATCCCGATCGCGGAATACAGCCGCGATTCCTTGCGCGATCTGCGCCGCGACATCGGCATCCAGTATGACGAGCGCTCGCAAGGCACGCTGCAGCTGTTCCGTTACCAGGCCCAGCTCGACGGCACCGCCGAAGACATCGCCGTGCTCAAGCAATATGGCGTGCCCTTCGAGGTGCTGAGTCGCGAGGGCTGCATCGCGGTCGAGCCGGCACTCGCCGGCGTGAAGCAGAAGTTCGTAGGCGGGCTTCGCTTGCCGCAGGACGAGACCGGCGACTGCCACATGTTCACGCAGGCGCTGGCCAAGCATGCCGAGGCGCTGGGCGTGCGCTTCATGTTCAACACCGGCATTGACCGCATCGTCACCGACGGCGCGCGCGTCAGCGGCGTCGCGACCAGCGCCGGCATGTTGCAGGCTGATGCTTACGTGCTCGCGCTTGGCAGTTGGTCGTCGCGGCTGGTTGCGCCGCTCGGCATCTCCCTGCCGGTCTATCCGGTGAAGGGTTATTCGATCACGGTGCCGATCAAGGAGGCCTCCGGCGCGCCGGAATCGACCGTGATGGATGAGAGCTACAAGGTCGCGATCACGCGGCTCGGCAATCGCATCCGGGTCGGCGGCACTGCCGAAATCTCGGGCTATTCGGACAAGCTCTACGACGCGCGCCGCGCCACGCTCGATCATTCCTTGTCCGATCTGTTTCCGCGCGGCGGCGATCTCGCCAAGGCGACGTTCTGGAGCGGCCTGCGTCCGATGACGCCGGACGGCCCGCCCGTGATCGGCCCGACGCAATTCGCCAACCTCCACCTCAACACCGGCCACGGCACCCTCGGCTGGACCATGTCCTGCGGTTCGGGTCGCGTGCTCGCGGACATGCTGTCGGGCAAGAAGCCGGACATCGACGTGAGTGCGCTGACGGTGGACCGGTATAAGCACCGGTTTGGCTAGGACTTTCTCCGTTCGGCATTGCGAGGAGCTTTTGCGACGAAGCAATCCAGTATCCCTCCGTGGAGACAGTCTGGATTGCTTCGCTACGCTCGCAATGGCGATGTGGAGGTAGCGCGCGTCCAAAATCCATCACCGTCACCCTGAGGTGGCCGCTTCTTCAGCGGCCCTCGAAGGGTGACGGCCCGGCTCTATCGGGGCCGCTCATCCTTCGAGGCTCGCTACGCGATGCTCTCGCATCGCGCCACTCGCGCCTCAGGATGACGGGAAACTAGGTGGCGCCTGGCTCAAGGCCGCTTGCGGCGCGCAGATATGGTCCGGGCGATATGGCCTTCGTCGCCATACATTGCGTCCCACAGATTGACGCCAGAGGCCCACGATCCAATCCAGTCTTCGATACTGGGAGCGTCCTCGAAGAATGCGTCGGTCCAGTCATCGCCATCATGACCGTTGGGATCGAAAACCCGCATCCGGAAATCCGGGTCGAGACAATCGACGCACGAATAGATGGCGCATCCCCAATGGCAGATCGGCAGAAGGCCATCCGGCCAAGCCAGCTCTGGCGCACTCCGAAATACGTCGTAGATCGCAACAGCGGTCTTGCCGGTATCGTCGGGAACGCCTTTGGTCAATCCAATGAGCCCGTATCCGGGGCCAAAACCTCCATTGCCGATATCTGCATACATTCGTTTCAACAGGGGTGGCAGCCGGAAACGAAGATGCTCTTCGTCGGAGACAATGTCGCCTGCCCTGGCGGGGATTAGTGCCGCGCGCGGAGGTCGGCCCAGATCGGTTGGGTTTGTCTTCAGCCGTCGCTGGATCGCAGCGATGATGAGGTCATCCATCGACGAGGCCCTTCGTCCTGCAGAATGCCTTCACATCATGCCAGCAGACGGCGTGCCGGCAAACTACCCCGCCCCCGTCACGCAATTCACCCACAGCACCATGGCCTTCGCATCCTCGGCCGGATTGGAAAACCGGTGTGGCCGGCGGCTGGCAAAACGAAAGCTGTCGCCGGTCTTCAGCGACCAGGTCTCGCTGTCCACCGTCAGCATCATCTCGCCTTCGAGCACGAGGCCGGCCTCTTCGCCGTCATGGGTGTAGAGCTCGTCGCCGGTGGAGCCGCCGGGTTCCAGATGCACCAGGAACAGGTTGAGCCGGTTGTCGGCGCTCGCCGGGCTGAGCAATTGCTTGGAGACGCCGGTGCGCCAGAGCTTCAGTTCGGGCCGCTGCAGCCCACGCGTCACGACCTGATCGGAGGCGCCGTCGGCGCTCGGGCTCGCGCCGAACAGGGCGGCGATGCCGACGCCGAGCACGTCGGCGAGCGTCGCCAGCACGCGTAGCGATGGTGACGACAGGCCGCGCTCGATCTGGCTGAGAAAGCCGATCGACAGGTCCGTGCGCGCCGCGACCGTTTCCAGCGAGAATTGCCTGCCGCGCCGGAGATCCCTGATGCGGCGGCCGACCGCGACGTCCATCGCGGGCTCAGCGGATTTGGCGACGGCTTTGGCCTTTACCTTCTTCACCGGCTTTGTCGCGGCCGGTCTGCGCATTCTTTTGCCACCGCTCACGTCAAACCGCTTCCTTCATGTGCATGAAAACCGCTTGCATCGTCCGCGAAAGTGTGACCAAATTTTCATATTGGTGAAAATAGGCCGAAACGGCTCGGCTCGCAACGTCTGATCATGACACCCGCGAGCGCCGCCATCGGCCAGACCCAAAGGGGGATGCGATGAAGCGTTTTGGTCTGGCCGCGGTCGCGGCGCTCGCACTGATAGCCGTGGCGCCCGCTTCGGCGCAGCAGGTGCTGAAGGTCGGCTCGACCCCGACGGGTATTCCCTTCACCTTCCTCGACACCAAGACCAACACCATCCAGGGCATCATGGTCGATCTCGTCACCGAGGTGGGCAAGGATGCCGGCTTCAACGTGCAGATCGAGCCGATGCAATTCTCGGCGCTGATCCCGTCGCTGACCTCGAGCAAGATCGACATCATCGCCGCCGCGATGTTCATTACCGCACCGCGCAAGGAAGTCGTCGATTTCTCCGATCCGATCTACACTTACGGCGAAGGCCTGGTGGTGCCGAAGACCGACACCAAGGCCTACGCTACGCAGGACGACCTCAAGGGCGAGACCGTCGGCGCGCAAGTCGGCACCGCCTTCGTCGATGCGCTGAAGAAGTCCGGCCTGTTCGCCGACGTGAAGGCCTACGACACCATTCCGGACATCCTGCGCGACGTGAACACCGGTCGCCTCAAGGCCGGCTACGCCGATTATCCGATCCTCGCCTACAATCTGAAGCAGGGTGGCTTCCCCGAGGTGCGGCTCGTCGATGGTTACAAGCCCGTCACCGTCGGCTCGGTCGGCATCGGCGTGCGCAAGGGCGAGAGCGCGCTGCTCGGCAAGATCAACGCCTCGCTGGCCAAGCTGAAGGCCAACGGCACCATCGACAAGATCCTCGATAAATGGGGCCTGAAGGCACAGGGCTGATCGATAAATCCGGATCGATGAAGGCTGCCCGATGAAAGGCTTCTGGCACGACGCCGTCGAGTTCTTCCCGATCCTGATGAACGGCGTCGTGTTGACGATCGTCGTCACCGTGGGCTCGCTGCTGCTCTCGACGGTGCTCGGCCTGATCTGGGCGATGATGCGGGTGTCCGGCATCAAGGCGCTGTCGATGCTCAGCGCCAGCCTGATCAATGTGATCCGCGGTATCCCGATCATCGTGCTGTTGTTCTACCTCTACTTCGTGATGCCCGATCTCGGCGTCACGCTGTCGGCCTTGCAGGCCGCGATCCTCGGGCTCGGCATCGCCTATTCGGCCTATCAGGCCGAAAATTTCCGTGCCGGCATCGAGGCGATCGACAAGGGGCAGATCGAGGCGGCGCAGTCGATCGGCATGGGCTGGTGGCTCACCATGCGGCGCGTGGTGCTGCCGCAGGCGGTGCGCATCGTGCTGCCGCCTTACGGCAACGTCATGATCATGATGCTGAAGGACTCTTCGCAGGCCTCCACCATCACGGTCGCCGAGCTCGCGCTGCAGGGCAAGCTGATCGCATCCTCGACCTTCAAGAACACCAGCGTGTTCACGCTTGTGGCGCTGATGTACCTCACCATGAGCATTCCGCTGATCCTGCTGGTTCGTCACTTCGAGAAGCGGGCCGGCAAGCGATGATCGAGCTGAAAGACGTCCACAAGAGCTTTGGCGAGAATGAGGTGCTCAAGGGCATCACGGCCTCCGTGCAGAAGGGCGAGGTGGTCTGCATCGTCGGTCCCTCCGGCTCCGGCAAGTCCACCATCCTGCGCTGCATCAACGGGCTCGAAAGTTACGACCGCGGCGAGATCAGCGTTGAGGGCCTGAAAGTCGATCGCGATGCGCCGTCGATCGTGAACATCCGCACCCAGGTCTCAATGGTGTTCCAGCGCTTCAATTTGTTTCCGCACCGGACGGCGCTGGAGAACGTGATCGAGGGGCCACTCTTTGTGAAGAAGGAGCCGCGTGCCCAGGCGCTGGAGCGCGGCCGCGCATTGCTTGCCCAGGTCGGGCTTGCCGAGAAGGCCGATGCGCATCCGCCGCAGCTCTCCGGCGGCCAGCAGCAGCGCGTCGCGATCGCGCGGGCGCTCGCTATGCAGCCCAAGGCGATCCTGTTCGACGAGCCGACCTCGGCGCTCGATCCCGAACTCGTCGGCGACGTGCTCGGCGTGATGCGCAAGCTCGCCGACGACGGCATGACCATGGTCGTCGTCACTCACGAGATGGGCTTTGCCCGCGACGTCGCCGACCGCGTGCTGTTCATTGACGGCGGCGTCATCGTCGAGCAGGGGCCGGCCAAGGCGCTGCTCAACCAGCCCCAGCATCCGCGCACGCAGGATTTTTTGCGGCGTGTGCTGCATCCGCTTTGATTGGTCTTTGCCATGCCTGCGCGCCTGCCTCTGCCGCCCTCGCTCTATGCCGACACCGCCGTCGCGCCGGCCGCCACGCCGCCGCTCGATACGGACAGGAATGTTTCGGTCGCGATCGTCGGCGGTGGTTACATCGGCCTGTCCACGGCGTTGCATCTGGCGGAGCAGGGTGTCGAGGCGCTGGTGCTGGAGGCGCAGGAGCCGGGTTGGGGCGCGTCCGGCAACAATGGCGGCCACACCAATCCCGGCCTGAAGCACGATCCTGATCAGATCGAGGCGGACTTCGGCGCAGACCTCGGCCGCCGTATGATCGAGTTCTCTTACGGCACCACGAATTTCACGCACGATCTGATCCGCCGCTACCAGATCCCGTGCGAGGCACGTCAGAACGGTACGCTGCGCGCGGCCTATCACGAGGCCAGCGCCGCCGCGATCAAGACGACCGCTCAGCAATGCATCCGCCGCGGCATGCCAGTGACATATCTGAACCGCGAGCAGCTCCGCGAGATGACCGGCACCGACCGCTACATCGGCGCCATGCTGGATGCGCGCGGCGGCGATCTGCATCCGCTCAGCTATGCTCGCGGTCTCGCGCGTGCGGCGATCTCGGCAGGCGCGAAGGTGCATGGCGAGACGCCGGCGCTGTCGCTGCGCCGCGATGGCAGCCGCTGGCGCATCGAGACGCCGCGGGCGGTGGTTCATGCCGACAAGGTCCTGCTCGCCACCAACGGTTTTACCGACGATCTCTGGCCGGCGCTCCGCCGCACAATCGTGCCGGTGTTCTCTTCGATCGCGGCCACGGCGCCGCTCTCCGATACGGTGGCCCGCGCGATCATGCCGACGCGGTCCGTGCTCTACGAGAGCGGCCACATCACGGTGTATTACCGCATCGATCAGCACAATCGTCTCTTGATGGGCGGCCGCGGCCCGATGCGCTGGATCAAGTCGCCGAACGACGTCGCCTATCTCATGCGCTATGCCGAGCGGCTATGGCCGCAGTTGAAAGGCGTTGCCTGGACTCACGGCTGGAATAGCCGGCTCGCCATCACCGCGGATCATTACCCCCATGTGCATGAGCCGGCCGAAGGCATCCTGATCTCGCTCGGCTGCAACGGCCGCGGCGTCGCGCTCGCGACCGCGATGGGCGCGCAGCTCGCGCGTCGGCTGATCGGCGGGGCCAAGGCGGAGATCGACATGCCCATCACGGGCATCAAGCCGATCCCGATGCACGCGTTCTGGCCGGTGGGTGTGACGACCGCCGTGATCGCCGGCCGCATACGGGACCGGCTCGGCATGTGAAGAAGGCGCCGCCCGGTCAGGAGCGACGCCTTGCATCATAGATAGATATAGGACGTCAGCAGCGGCCCTGTTTCCACAGGCCGGGCGGGCACCCGTGACCGCGCCAGCCGACCTTGCGTCCGCGCGACCATCCGGGTGGTGAGCCGTGGTAATGATGGCCCATCGAATGACCATGACCATGGCCGTGCCCATGTCCACCACCGTGCCCGCCCTTGGCCAGGGCAGGACTGGTGAATGTGAATCCGGCTGCAAGGATCAGCGACGCGGCGAGCGCAAGTTTCTTCATATGTCCTCCACTGGGGCGAGCGCACTTGTCCGTTCAATCAACGAACGGCCGGTAGGTAAGTTCCCTGCGAATGTGGAGGAGTCGTGACGCTCGCGCAGATGCGTAATCGCGCGAGAACTCAACGCGCGCTGGCACATTCCCGCATTGATCGATGCGCTCAGGCTTCCGCCACCGCGTCGGCCCAGGGCTGGAAGATCTCGACCGCACCAAAATTCGTGTCGCCCTCGCGCATCACCACGCTCGGGCAGGCGAATTTTTGCGGCAGCGTCTGCACGCGGGTCTCTTCATAGTCGAAGCGCGAGCCCAGCGTCTTGCGCACGTCCTCCGGCAAGCGAGCATCGCCGATCACCACCGCGCCCTCGCTGGCGTCGATGCGCGGCTGGTGGATGGCGGCATCGAGGTCCATGCCGAAATCCATTGCGAAGGAGACGAGCTGCATCACCGAGGGCAGGATGCGGCGACCGCCGGAGGCGCCGACCGCGAGCCGCTTGCCGTCCTGTGTCTCGGCGATGACCGGCGTGTAGTTGCAGAGGCAGCGCTTGCCGGGCGCGAGCGAATTGGTGGTGCCCGGCGTCGGATCGAACCACATGATGCCGTTGTTCATGGCGATGCCGGTGTGCGGCGTCACATATCTCGAGCCGAACGAGGAGAGCAGCGTCTGCGTCACCGCGGCGATGTTGCCGTGGCGGTCGACCACGGAGAAATGCGTGGTGCAGGCGGGTGCGAGATATTCGGCGCCGAGCGAGCGTTTGCCGTCGGCATCGCCCATGTCCTTGAGCCGCTCGCGGAAGGCCGCCTGCAGAGCGAGCGCATATTCGACATAGGCAGCCGCGTCCGGCGCGCTTGCCGGCGTCAAGCTCTGCTGCAACAGGCGCAGCGCGTGCGCCATGGTGGGCCCGGCCGTGAGCTCAGGCGTCGCATAGACCTTGCCGCCGCGATACGGGATCGCCAGCGGCTCGCGCAGATGCGCGCGGAAGGCGGCGAGATCCTCGACCGACAGCGAACCGCCATCGGCCTTGATGTCGGAGGCGATGCTTCTGGCGAGATCGCCCTGGTAGAAATCGCGCGGTCCGGCCTCGGCGAGATGCGACAGCGTCGCTTTCAGCGTGTCCTGCGGCAGTCGCGTCTCGGCCTTGATGCCCCATGGCGCGCTCGGCGGCAGCCCATCCTTCAGGAACGCCACCGCGCTGGCGGGATAGCGCCTGAGATCGGCGGCCGAGCCCGAGATCGTCACCGTGGTCCACCAATCGACCAGCAAGCCTTCGCCGGCGAGCCTGGCTGCCGGCGCGACCAGATCCTTCCACGGCATTTTGGCGTAGCGGCGATGCGCCTCTTCCATCCCGGCGACGACGCCGGGCACGGCGATCGAGCCGGGGCCGTGGATGTTGCGATCGTCCTTCACCCGCGGCCAGGGGAAGAGATCGGACGCAGCGCCTTCGCCGCTGAGCGGATAGTCGGCAACGCGCAGGCTCTGCGGCGCACACATGCCGTAGTCGATCACCTCGTAACGATTTTCCTTGGCACGGTAGAGCACCATCGCACCGCCGCCGCCGATGCCGCTGTTCCAGGGCTCCAGCACGTTCAGCGCCATGGTGGTTGCGACGATCGCGTCCACGCAGTCGCCGCCCGCCGCCAGCACCTGCGCGCCCACTTCGGCCGCCCGCCGCGATTGCGAGGCGACGATGCCGCCCTTGGAGCTGACGGCGGGTTTGCGGATGGTTTGGTTGAGGCTGAACTGATGAGGCATGATGTCGTCTTGATCTCTGTTGTTCTGGCGTTGCTGTGCTGGCGCGGGAGCTCAGCATTGGCTGATGTTGCGAAGGATGGCACATTGCCGCCAACGAGAAAATCCAAAGGGAGACGCGACATGGCTGGTGTGAAACAGGCGCGGGATGGCGCGGTCGGAATCCTGACGCTGGACGAGCCGGCGAGCCTGAACGCGATGACGCCGGACCTGCTCGGTGCGCTCGCCGCCGCCATCGGCGAGATGTCGCAGGACGAGGGTATTCGAGCCCTGATCCTCACTGGCGCGGGGCGCGGTTTTTGCTCAGGACAGAATTTGAAGGCCTCGGAAGCGCTGGGTGAGGATCTTGCTGCCGGCGTCATGAGGTTCTACTGGCCCGCCTTCAAGGCGCTGCGCGAATGCCGCGTGCCCGTCGTCGTCGCCGTTAACGGCGTCGCGGCCGGCGGCGGCTTCAGCCTGGCGATGGCCGGCGACATGATCGTGGCGGCGCGGTCGGCGAGCTTCATCCAGGTGTTCAGCCGCATCGCGCTGGTGCCGGATCTCGGCTCGACCTGGCTGTTGCCGCGGCTGATCGGCCGCCAGCGCGCCCTCGAGCTGATGCTGCTGAACGAGCCGCTGACGGCCGAACGCGCCCAGGAGATCGGCCTGGTGCGGCAGGTCGTCGAGGATGCAAAGCTGATGGACGAGGCGCTGGGTCTGGCGCGCCGCCTCGCCGAGGGACCGACCCGCGCTTTGGTGGCAACGCGCCTGCTCGTCGAGGAGAGCGAGCATGCGACCTACGAGGCGCAGTTCCGCCGCGAGATCGAACTCCAGGCGGTGATCCGCAAGAGCGCCGACGCCGTCGAGGGGCGCAGCGCCTTCGTGGAGAAGCGCAAGGCGAGATTTACGGGGAGGTGAGGTGGGGCACGCTTGCCCTGCTCGTCATGCCAGGGCTTGCCTCGGGCATCCGTCTTTGGCCCACGCCCCAAAACGTAGATGGCCGGGACAAGCCCGGCCATGACGAAGGAGAGACGGAGATTGGAAGCCGCGAGGCCTCAGCTCTCAGAGCGAGCGGTTCAGCCGGCTGGCCTGATACTTGGCGCGCCATTTGGGGCCCGGCCCGCGCATGTAGTGCAGCTCCGGGCGGTAGGGGTCGCCCGCGACCCTGATCAGCGTCTGCCATTTGGCGGCGACGAAGTTCACGGGCTGGCGGAACAGGCTCAGTGAAGCGAGCAACATGACATCACCTCAATGCGGTTTGCCGAGCATGGCGGTGAAGGGAAGATCGAACAGATCCTCGCCGTCGGAGCCGCTGACATGGATCACCCAATCGCGCCAGTCTTCAGCGCCGGGCGTCTGGATCATCGAATTCATGATCTGGGAGGCACGGTCGCGCGCCTCCGTGAGATTGGAGACGGCGGCGCCGTAGCGGTCGATCAGCGTGCCCTCGGTGTTGGAGCAGTGAAAATAGACCTGGACCATATGCGCCTCCTGGCGGGAGTAACTTGGATGGCAAATCGATACCACCCGAAGCCTTCGCGAAACATTCGGGTCGAGCCCGGTAAGGGAATCTACGGATATTGGTCGGCTCAGAGGTCGTTACAGGTTTAATCACAGGCGAGTGATGTTCGGCTGGACGGCGTTCGGACGGCATGAAACAGCTGTTTCGCGGGAAATCTTGGGGGCCGCCGTGAGCTACTTCACATCCAGGCGTGGACGCCGAAGCCTGCGCGCATGTGCGGGGATGTTGGCGGTCCTGCTTGGGCTCATCTCGGCGGCGTCATCGGAGCCGCTCCGCCGCAGCGGCTATGCGGTCGGCGCGGAAACCTGCGGCAATGGCGATCTCGCTTTTCCCAGGATCCAGATCGACATGAAGGCCGGATTTTGCGCCGGCCTCGTCGCCAGCGAAGAGGATGGCCTGAAATTCCCGCGCGCGATTGTCCAGGTGCCGGGCCGGGAGCTGTTCGTGGTGGCCGACATGGGCGGCTGGGGCCACACCGACGGACGGCTGCTGCTGCTCGACCCGCGCGCGGCCCAGGGCCAACGGTTCAGGGAGCTTCTGACGGGAATCGAATATCCGTTCGGCCTGACCATCGGCCCGGACAAAAAGCTCTACGCCTCGACCGCCGAGACCATCTTCCGGTTCGACCCGCTCGCCGACAATCCGCGCGGCACGGTCGAGACCATCATCCGTCATATGCCTGGCCGCCGGATCACGCTGCCCGACGGGACAAGGCTCCAGGAGAGCGCGCATCCGCTCAAGCAGTTTGTCTTCGACAACAACGGGCGGCTATTCGTCAATGTCGGCTCGCACAGCGACGACTGCATCACGCCGGCGCCGATCACAAAGCCTTGCGCGGCGGCCGAGGGCGCTTCCGCGATGGCAGCGATCTGGCTGTTCACGCCGCCCACGGGTGGCGTCTTCCCGGCGCTGAAGCCTGGCGATGCCGATCCGCCGCACACCGTGTATGCGCGGGGCTTGCGCAACTCGATGGCGCTGGCGCTGCATCCGAAGTTTCCCGAGGCCGGCTACGCCTTCCTGCAGGGCGAGAACAGCCGCGACTTGCCCGACATCTTCAAGCCGAACGAGGAGATCAATGCGATAGAGCAGGGCAGGCATTATGGTTGGCCCTATTGCTACGATCTGTCGACGCCGAGCCCGGAATTCAGGAACGTGCTGCAAGGTGGGCTCTACAAATCGCTCTGCACGGCCAACGCGCTCTACAAGCCGCCGCTCTCGCTGATGCCGCCGCACGGCGCGCCGCTCGCGATGCTCTATTATCACGGTGGCAAATTTCCGGAGCTGGAGGGCAAGCTGCTGGTCGGCCTCCACGGCTATCGTCCGACCGGCAGCCGTGTCCTCGTCTACGACGTCGACGATCGCGGTTTCCCCAAGCCGTCCCCGGCGCCGGTGCGTTACCGCGTCAGTTGCGCCGCCGATCCGGCGCGCAGCTTTCAGACAGACGCCGGCGAGGTCGCCGCCGCGCCGTTCGACGAGCTGATCGCAGGCTGGCACCGCGTCAACGGCGCGCGGCCGCAAGGTGCGCCGGTCGGCATGACGGTCGCGGAAGACGGCGCGATCTGGCTGGTCGAGGACAAGAACCGGACCGTGATCCGCATCGATCGTGCCGCGGGTGATCCGCCACAGCCGCTGCCGTGCGACATGCGCAGCCAGGCGATGATCGACCAGCTCGCGGCCTTCGTCGCCGGGGATGCGCAGAACAGCGCCCGGCTGACCACGCTGCGCAAAGGCCTCGTCGAGAAGCATTGCGTCGGCTGCCATTCCGATTTCGGTTTGAAGGGCAGCCAATCGGAGGCGGAGAAGGACGCGGCGGTGCTCCGCTTCATGCTGTCGCAGGACGGCTGGATCTATCCGGGCGATCCCGATGCCGGCAAGCTGCGCACGCGACTGCGCGGCCTCGGCGCGGAGAAGCTGATGCCGCCGGGCGGCGAGAGCCTGCCGAAGACCGAGCCTGGCTACAAACGCCTGCTGGACACCGCGGATCTGCTCGTCGCGAAAATGGTTCCGGGCACGCGGATGCGGATCAAGCCGGGCCCGCCGCAGCGCAAATTCTTTGGCAAAACCAGCAAGGAATGCGGCGAAATACCGGCCGGAAAGGTCGTTGTCGTGACACAAAGGAGCGCTGTAGACAAACCCGGCTTCAGCCGATTCTTCCGGCCTGCCGATCCCTATTTGAATGGCGAGTGCACCGACGGCGATGGCTATTACATCCGGCAGGAGTTTCTGGTGCCTGTGCGGTAGCGTCCTACTCGCCGTTGCGACGGCATCCGCCCAGGCAGAGACGAAACTATTCGAGAGCGCGCAGGTGACGCCTCCCGGCGAATATACCTTCGGCATCGAGGGCCCCGCGGCTGACCTCGACGGCAATTTGTTCGTGGTCAATCTCGGCAAGCCCGGCACCATCGGCCGGCTGCCAGCCGGCGCCACCGCGTCGGAGCCGTTCACGGCGCTGCCCGATGGCAGTGTCGGCAACGCCATCCGCTTCGACCGCAGCGGCACCATGTTCATCGCCGATTACAAGAAGCACAACATCTTCGCGATTGCGAAGGGGGCGACCGAGCCGTCTCTCTGGTTTCACTCCGACGAGATGAACCAGCCCAACGACATTACGATTGCACGCGAGGGCACGATCTATGCGAGCGATCCGAACTGGAAGGGCCGCGAAGGCCATATCTGGCGGATCGCGAAAGCCGCCGACGGCACGGTGCAGGGGCAGATCATGTCGGCGCCGCGCGCAATGGGCACCACCAACGGCATCGATCTCAGCCCTGACGGCAAGACGCTTTATGTCGGCGAATCCAGCAGCGGCCAGATCTGGTCCTATGCGATCAATGGCAACGAGCTCACCGGCGCAAAGCTCGTCAAGGCATTTCAGCCCGACACCGTCGACGGGCTGCGCACGGACGTCATCGGCCGGCTCTATGTTGCGCGCATTCTCAAGGGCACGATTGCGCTGATGAAGCCGAACGGCGCGGTCGAGCGGGAGATCGCGCTGAAGGCCAAGGAGCCGACCAACCTCGCCTTCGGTGGCAGCGACGGCAAGACCGTCTTCGTCACCCAGCGTCAGGGCGGCTTCATCGAGTCGTTTCGTACCGATCAGGCGGGTCGCGAGCACTGCCTGCAGCGCGGACGCTGCTGAGCGCCGGTTGCGATCTGCTTCCGGCGCAGGGCAGTCGAGACGGCATTCTTCTTGCTTGCATCTGACCGCCGCAGCGATCAAGACGTCTGTGAGCACGCGACCACGGAGTGTTTGAGTGAAAGCCGTCCATACTGAACTGCACCGCAGCCACGATCCGCAATTCTTCCTGGTTCGCGGCGTCGTCAAACGCACCACCGAGCAGCCGGAGCGCGCCGACCGCCTGCTGAAGGGGTTGAAGGACGGCAAGCATCAATTGGTCGAGCCGACCACATTCGGGCAGGGGCCTCGCGCGCGCATTCACAGCCCGGAATATCTGTCGTTCCTGAGCGAAGCCTGGGACGCCTGGACCGCGCTCGGCGATTCCGGCCCCGAAATGATCGGCAACATCCATCCGGTGCGCCACGCTGCGACCTACCCGACCCACATCGTCGGCAAGCTCGGCTGGCACACCGCCGACACCGCGGCGCCGATCGGTCCGGGCACTTGGGCTGCGGCCTGTGCTGCGACCGACGTTGCGGTCACTGCCGCGCAGATGGTGATGGATGGTGAAGATGCGACCTATGCGCTTTGCCGTCCGCCCGGTCATCACGCCTATCGCGACATGGCCGGCGGCTTCTGCTTCCTCAACAACAGCGCTATCGCCGCGGCGCATCTGCGGCAGAAGCACGAGCGCGTCGTGATCCTCGACGTCGACGTCCATCACGGCAACGGCACGCAAGGTATCTTCTACGCCCGGCCCGACGTCTACACGGTGTCGATCCACGCCGATCCCATCGCCTACTATCCCTATGTGTGGGGCTATGCCCATGAGCGCGGCGAGGGACCCGGCCTCGGCACCAATCTCAACATTCCCCTCGCCATCGGCACCGGTGATGACGGCTACATCCAGGCGATGGACGTGGCGCGCAAGGTGATCGAGTCCTTTGCTCCCGGTGCCCTCGTTATCGCGCTCGGCTTGGACGCCTCCGAGCACGATCCGCTCAAGGGATTGGCCGTCACCACGCCCGGCTTCCGGCGCATCGGCCAGGCCATCGCCAGGATGGGCCTGCCGACCGTGTTCGTGCAGGAGGGCGGTTATCTCTCGGATATTCTGGGCGCGAACCTGACCTCGGTGCTGACCGGATTCGAAGAGGCGCGGTGAGGTTCGCCGAATAGACCGCCATCCTCCGTCATTGCGAGCGAAGCGAAGCAATCCAGAATCTCTCCGCGGCACCAGTCTGGATTGCTTCGTCGCAAGGGCTCCTCGCAATGACGATGTGGAGGCACAGGATCCGTCCTCAAAACATCCCGCTCGCCGCGAGCGCCATGCAGACGTGCTGCATCTCGGCCTCGTCCGCCACCATGTCGAGCATAACAGTGGTGAGCCCCTTGGCCGCAAAGTCCTTCAGCTTCGCGCCGATCTCCCGGTAGCTGCCGACGAGATAGGGGCAGTCGGCCTGGAAGGTCAGGAACGGCAGCAGCCAGTAGCCATTGTCCTGAAGTTCGCCGGTCTGTCCCTCGTACAGGTGCCGCTTCCACACGGAGTCGCTGTTCTCGACGGTGAGCACGAGCAGCTCGCGATCGTCAGGGTTGTCGCGGAAACGCAGCTTCGCGGCCTGCCGCGCCTCCTCGCGTCCCTCGCGGGCGAAGATGCCGAAATTCATGCCTGATACGCTGAGGCCGCGATCGAGATCGGGCGGCAGCATCTGCATCTTGATGCAGCCGGTCTCCTTCGCCACGCGCTGGGCCGCCTCGGATTGGCCTGCGATCAGGAATTCGGGCATCAGCTCCGCCGGCAGGCGCGGGCGAAGCTGCAGATGGTGCGCACGGTAGAAGCGGCCCTCGAAATTCACCGGCCGCGGGCTTGCCAGCAACTGCCGCATCAGCCCCACGAATTCGCCGAGCCTGATATAGCGGTCGGCATGCGACTGGTCGTCGCCCAGCCCCTGCAAGTCGCTGACCGCGGTCCCCGTGATCATGTTGAGATAGACCTTGCGGCCGTGAAGCTGCGCCAGGGACGAGACGAATTTCGCCGCCGTGAACGGGTGCATGTAGACCGGATTGACGGCGATCAGCGGCGAAGATCGCGTCGTCGCAGCCATGACGTGCTGGGCCATGGCCCAGGGCTCGACGAACACGTCGTTGCCTTCGAACAGCAATATGCCTTCGAATCCGTTGCGGTCGGCGAACTGCGCCACCCGCATCAACTCGCCGACATATTTTCCGGCGTCGCGGTTGCGTGAAATCGCGGGAAAGACGCGCAGCCGCGGCTGCGTCATTCAGCCGCTTCCTGGAGCGGCCAGGCATTGCGGCTGATGGGAAGGCCACCGTCCGCACGGGAGCCGTCGGCGATCGCGAGGCGATGCGAGGGTGAGGGCGAGCACAGCGAGAAGCGCCAGCCGTCGGGATCGTCGGCGATATCGGGCTTGAAGCTGATCTCGATGGCCTCGCGCGAGACCTGCATCGCGAAGGCGTCGAGCGGCAGATTGAGCCCAAAGCCCCTGGCCTTCAGATAGGCTTCCTTGAGCGTCCAATAGTCGAAGAAGCGCTCGGTCGCCGCGGGCTCGGGCAATCCGCGCAGCGTTTCGACCTCCTCCGGCGCAAAGAAGCGAAGCGCGGTGGACAGCGGCGCCACCCGCCGCGACACGGTTTCGACGTCGACGCCGACGGACTCATGTCTCGACACGACGCAGGCGACGCAGCCGTCGGCATGAGACAGGCTGAAATGCAGCGCGCTCGAGGTCGCGGGTGCTGCGACAAACGGCCGCCCATAGCGGCCGGCTGCAAAGGACCAGTCGGACGGCGCGACGTTGGAGGCGATCTGCGACAGCGCCAGGCGCAGCATCGCATGTGCGAAAATATACTGCCGCCGATGCCGCTCGAACATGAAGCGATCGGCCCGGACCCGTTCGTCGACCGAGAGCAGCCGTCGACAGGCCTCGACCGCGCCCGGCGCGTCGATGGACTCGATCAGTCCGACAAAGAGTTCAATTCTGTCGTCCGCCATCAATTGGGCCTTTTGCGTCAGGCCGAAGGCAGATCCCCGGTCCCGACGGAAGAAACAACTGAGCAAGAATCAATCAAGCGGACCGCTTCTAGCGGTCCACCCGGGCGAATTCTTGTCGATTTGCAGGCCGGTTTACAGGCGCAAGCTTGTGCGAGACCCCAACTCGACACGCGAGCGGCCCATCCCCGAAAAGCGAAGCCCTAAAGATTCGTACGGCGTCCCGGCCGACGAATCTTACCTCTTCTTCTTCTTCTTGGCTTTCTTCGAACCGCCAAGCACCGAAAGGCTGGCGTCGACGTCCTTCAGCGCGGACTGGAGCTTCTTCTTCTCGGCACCGAGCAGCTTCTGGAGGGCCTTGCGGTCCTTGTCGCTCAACGACGTGCCCTTTGTAAATTTGATGAAACCCATAACACTCCCCCGGTGGAAAATAATCGTCCAAATCAAAACGCGGGAATAATCTTGCGCGACGGCGCCAAATAATCAAGATGCAACTTGGTCATGCACAGCTTTGACGAGTGAACCCGTATTAGTCCGCGATGTCATCCGCTCACGCCGCGTTGCGCGCGAGTAATCGGTCGAGCGGCGTGTTGGGCTGGGCGACGGCGGCCTCCAGCAGCGCAACGAGATCCTCCATCCACGCGCCGACCCTGCGGCCGTCGAGTAGCTCAAGCTTGTAATTGCATGAGCCGGTGATGCCGGTCGGGCGCTCCTTGAGCATCAGCGACAGCCAGGTCTGGTCGATCGGCAGCACCGGCTGGCCTTCACGTGCGATGTTGCCGATCGATCCTGTCGCGAGGTCCGGGAGATCGAGCGGCTGGCGCAGCGGATTTTGCAGCGTGAAATAGACTTGGAGCAGCGAGGCCGGATCGATGCCCTCCCGCTCCAGATGGTCGGCCAGGATGTCGAAGGGCAGCTCTTGCCGCGCATGCGCGTCGAGCACGCTCTGGCGTACCCGCGCTAGCGCCTGCGTGAACGACAGCTCCGGCGTGATTTTGGTGCGGACGATCACCGTGTTCTCGAACGGGCCGACGATTCGGTCGGTGTCCGGCTGGGCGCGATTGGCCATGGCGGTCGCGATAGAGATGTCGGTGCGACCTGTCCGGGCCAGCAGCAGGGCCTTCAGACCGGTGAGCAGGCACATGAACAGCGTGCCATTGTGCCGGCCGGCGAACACCGTGAGCCGGCTGATCAGCTCACGATCCAGATTCACCGGATGATGCCCGGTCGACGCGCCCGGGCTTGATTCGCCGTCGAAAACGGACACCGCGCCGCGCAAATTCTCCGTCCAGTCGGCCGCCTGCAGGCGGGCGGCGTCCGTGCCGCACCACCAGCGCTGCCAGCGTGCGACGTCCGAAAAGGCCGGGGGCGGCTTCGGTAGCGGTACCGACTGATATCCGGCCAGCGCCGCATAGCGGCTGGACAATTCCTCGAAC
Organism: Bradyrhizobium sp. IAR9; assembly: GCF_013408065.1. Taxonomy (NCBI): domain Bacteria; kingdom Pseudomonadati; phylum Pseudomonadota; class Alphaproteobacteria; order Hyphomicrobiales; family Nitrobacteraceae; genus Bradyrhizobium; species Bradyrhizobium sp. IAR9. The sequence goes on along the minus strand of NZ_JACBZW010000006.1, from coordinate 138,646 downwards.
AGCACGCCGATCGACCAGCCGTCGACAATGGCATGATGCAGCGTCAGCAGCAGCACATGTTCGTCGTCATGGAGCCGCAACAGCCGGGCGCGGAGCAGTGGCGCGCGCGTCGTGTCGATGGGCGTAGAGGTCTCCTGTTGGATCAGAAGATCGATCTTCCGGAGCTCCAGCGCCTTGCGCCGCTTGTTGGCGTGGGGATGACCGTCGCCGATCGTCTCGATGGTCAGGACACGGCCGAGGGTGCCGGGTGCGGCGATGCGGCTGACGGGCTCCTCGCCGTTCCAGCCGAACGCGGTCCGCAGCGATTCGTGCCGGCGCACGACGTCCTCGATCGCCTGTGCCAGGGCGGCCGCATCGAGCGGACCCTGCAGACGGAACGCGAAGGGCAGGTTGAACAGCGGCAACCCCGGGAGGTTCTGCTCGATCCGCAGCATCTGGTCCTGCGCGATCGAGAGCGTTGGTCCGCTGCTATCGGTCAGGCTCGCTTCAGCCAGACTTTTCACGCTTGCGGCAGGCTTGCGCGGCGTCGCCGCCATGGCCTGGTCGACCCGCCGGGCAAGCCCTTCGATCGTCGGTGCCTCGAAGATGGTCTTGATCGGCAGCGACACGCCGAGCGCGCGGGCGATGCGCGCCATCGCCTGGCCCGCCAGCAGCGAATGGCCGCCAAGGTCGAAGAAATTGTCAGTGACACCCAGGCTTTCCACCTTGAGCAGGTCGATCCAGATGTCGGACAGCACCTTTTCAGTAAAGCGCCGCGCCGGCACGGGCGCGTCCGGTCCGGGCGCCTCCTGCTGCGTCGGCGCCAGCAGTGCGGACCGGTCGATCTTGCCATGGGCATTGAGCGGCACGTGATCCAGGAACAGGAATGCGGACGGGATGGCGTGGCCCGGCAACCGGCTCTTCAGGAATTCGCGCAGCTCGCTGGCGCTGATCCGGCTGTCGGGCTTTGCGACGATATGGGCGATCAGCCTGACGTCGCCGCTCGCCTCGCGGCGCGGCTCGACGATGCCGGTCCGCACGCCCGGATGGTCGGCCAGCGCGTTCTCGATCTCCTTGAGCTCGATACGGTAGCCGCGGACCTTGACCTGATGGTCGGCGCGGCCGAGGCATTCGATCGTCCCGTCGGCACGGCGGCGGGCAAGATCGCCGGTGCGGTAAAGCCGACTGCCTGGCTGGCGCGAGAACGGATCGGGCAGGAAGCGCTGCCGGCTCTGCGCGGGATCGTTGACATAGCCGCGGCCGATTCCGGCGCCGCCGATGCAGAGCTCGCCGGTCACGCCGACCGGCTGCGGCTGGAGGTTGGCGTCGAGCACGTAGAGCTGGGTGTTCGGCAGCGGCGCGCCGACCGGAACGTTGCTCGTCGCGCTCGCCGGCGCTTTGGTCAGGCGATGCAGGGAGACGTCGTCGGAACATTCCGACGCGCCATAGGCGTTGATCAGCGGCACCTTTGGGCAACGGGCGAACCAGGCCTGGCAAAGCTCGACGGGCAGCGGCTCGCCAGTCGAGATCAGCAGCCGCAATCTCGCAAAGGCGCGCCGGACCTGCGCCTCGTTCATCCGTTCGACGATGACGCGCAAAAGCGACGGGACGATCTCGAGCACCGTGATGCCTTCGCGTTCGATCTCCCGCGCCAGCAGGATCGGGTCCTGCACGATCGCGTTGTCGCAGACATGCACGCGCGCGCCGACCATCGGCCCCGCCAGGAACTGCCAAACCGATATGACAAAGCTCTGCGGCGCGGTCTGCGCAATCACGTCCCTAGCGGAGAGGCCGAGCTCGGCAATCAGCGAGGCCAGATGGTTCGACAGGCCCCGCTGCTCGATCATGACGCCCTTCGACGCGCCGGAGGAGCCGGACGTATAGATGAGATAGGCGAGGCCGGAGGCTGTACGCCGTACGGCGCGGGCCGGCTTGGTCGATCCCGAGGCGATCGCATCTTCGAGTTCGGCCACCGGGATGCGCTCGACCAGCGGTTCGAGCAGCGCGCCGACCATGGGTGACCGCGCGCGGCCGGTCAGCAGCATGCGGGCGCAGCTCGATCCGAGAATGGTCGTGAGCCGCGCCGGCGGCTGATCGGGATCGAGATTGAGGAAGGCCGCGCCCGCGCGCTGCACGCCGATCATCGCGGCGAGTAGGTCGGGGCCGCGATCGGCAAGCAAGGCCACCACGCTCTCGGCACCGACGCCTTCGCGCACCAGCCAGCGCGCAACCGACCGGCTGCGGCGCGCCAGCTCGCGATAGCTCAGGGAGGTGTGTCCGTCCGTCACCGCGATGGCGTTCGGTATTGTCCTGGCCTGGTGGTCGAAGCGTTCGCTTACATTGCCGCTTGTGGCGAAATTCGCCGGCGCGCCCCGGCCTGTCGCCAGCAATTGCCGGCGCTCGGCCTCGTTGAGGAGCGGCAGGCGCGAGATGCGCTGCTCCGGATTGGCGATGACGGCCTTCAGCAGAGACTTGAACTGTGCCGCCATGCCGTCGATCGTCGCGGCGTCGAACAGGTCGGTGGCGTATTCGAAGAAGCCGGTGAAGCGACCGTCGGCCTCGACCAGCTCGAGCGTGATGTCGAAGCGCGCCACTTTCGGATCGATCTCCAGCCGCCGCGTCGAGAGGCCGGGAAAGCGGGCCGCCTCGATCGAGGCGTTCTGGAGGATGAACATGATCCGGAACAGCGGATTGCCGTCACTGCGGCGTGCGATCTGCAATGCGCGCAACACCTCCTCGATCGCAAGGTCCTGGTTGCGGTAGGCATCGAGCGTGACCTGCCGGACCCGCCGCAACATCTCGCTGAAGCTCGGGTCGCCGCTAAAATCGTTGCGCAGGATCAGGGTGTTGGCAAACAGCCCGATCAGGCGCTCGCTCTCGATCTGGTTGCGATTGGCGATCAGCGATCCCGTCGCGACGTCCTCATGCCCAGTGTGGCGGTACAGCAGGCACTGGAAGACTGAGAGCAGCGTCATAAAAGGCGTGACGCCCTGATCCTGGCTCAATGCTCGGACATCGCCCGAGAGAGCCTTGGAGAACTCGAAATAGTGGCGAGCGCCGTGACCGCTCCAGACCTCCGGCCTTGGCCGGTCGGTCCGCAGCGGCAGCGTGGTGACGCCGTCGAGCTGGCCTCGCCAATAGTCGAGCTGGTCCTTGGCTGCTGGCGTCTGCGCCCAGCTCTGCTGCCAGAGCGCGAAGTCGCGATATTGAAAAGCGGGCAAAGGCAATGCCGCCACGCTCTTCTTGTGAGCGGCGGCGTAGTGGGCGGCAAGCTCCTCCCAGAACAGGCGTTGCGACCAGCCGTCGGTGACGAGGTGATGGACATTGACCACCAGCGCATGGCTCGTCTTGTCGAACGACAGCAGGGTGACTTTCAGCGGCGGCTCGTGCGCCAGATCGAACTTGTATTGCGCGAGCTTGAGCGCCTCGCGCCTGATCACTGCGGTCCGCTTGTCGGCAGGACAGGGCTTGAGCTTGACCCGCTTGAGCCGCGGCGGCGATTGCAGCACGAGCTGCGCCGGCTCGCCCCGTCGTTCGACGACGACCGAGCGCAGCGCCTCGTGGCGTGCGCTGATCGCGGCAAGGCTCGCCTGAAGCGCGGCGACGTCGATCTGGCCCTTGAGCACCGCGACTTCGACGACGTTGTAATTGTAGCGCGTCGGATCGAGCCGCGAGAGCACGTACATCCGCTGCTGCTGGAACGAGAGCAGCGCGTCTGCTTCCATCGCCTGCCGCCAGGCCGGCAGTGTCGCCCCGTGCCGGCTTGCGGCGGTGTCGATCCGGGCTGCAAGCGCGACGACCGTGGCGCAATCGAAGATGTCCTCGAATGAGAAGTCGACGTTGAAGCGTTCGCGCAGGCGAGAGCGCATCTGCGTCACCGCGAGCGAATCCGCGCCGAGCGCGAAGACGTCCTGATCGATTCCGACCTGCGGCAGCTCCAACAGGCCGGCCCAGATCGCGGCGAGTTGTGTCTCCAGCGCGTTGCGCGGCAGCCGTGCCTCGTCGCCGTTCTCCGGCTTGGCGATCAGCTCGGCCAGCGCGTTGCGCTTGACCTTGCCGCTGCCGCCTTTCGGCAGGGCTACCACGCTGCGGATCAAGCTCGGCACCTTGTAGGCCGCGAGCCGTTTGCGTGCGAACTGGCGCAGTTGATCCGAGGTCGCCTCCGCATCCGGTCGCAGCACCACGACGGCGGCGACGTTCTCGCCGAGCTTTTCGTGCGGGACGGCGAACACGCCGGCCTCCAGCACCGCCGGATGGCTGAGCAGGACCTCTTCCACCTCCAGCGGCGAGATCTTCTGTCCGCCGCGATTGATGACGTCCTTGATGCGGCCGACGATGAAGAGATAGCCGTCCGCGTCGAGATAGCCGAGATCGCCGGTCCGGAACCAGCCGTCGCGGAAGGCGGCCTTTGTCGCCGCCTCGTCGTTGTAATAGCCGCGGCTCATGTTCGGTCCGCGCAGCATGATCTCGCCACGCTCGCCGCTCGCAAGCGCGCGGCCCGTCTCGTCCATGATCGCGATCTCGGGGCCGGCGGCGCGCCCGACCGATCCGACCTTGCGTTGCTCGAACGGATTGGCCGCGATCTGCGAGGCCGCTTCGGTCATGCCGTAGGTCTCGAGCACGGGAACGCCGAACGTCACCTCCAGTCCTTGGAGGATCGTGGGCGCGAGCGAGGCCGAGGCCGAGCGGATCACGCGCAGCGACGACGATCGGGCGCGGTCCGGGTCGGATTCCGCCGCCGTCAGCAGCGCGCGATGGATGGTCGGCACCGCCGTGTACCAGGTCGGCTGCAGCTCCCGCATCCAGCCGAAGAAGGACGGTGCATCGAAACCGTCGGTGCAGATCACGCTGGAGCCCGCGGCCAGCGCCGTCAAAAGGCCGGAGATCAGGCCATGGGCGTGAAACAGCGGCAGGACGTTGAGCAGGCGATCGCGGGACGAAAGCGACAGCACGTGGCCGGCATTGTAGGCAGACAGGCATACATTGCGATGCGTCAGCGGTACCATTTTCGGCCGCGCCGCCGTGCCTGACGTCAACAGGATGAACGCATCGTCGTCGCCGCGCGAGGCGCCGCCGGTCGCCGCCGGCCTGACCGTCGGACCGATGAATTTGCCGCCGCCCAGATTGTCTTGCGGTCCCGGCACGAAATCGATCACCGCCATATCGAGTGCCTTGGCGACGTCGCGGCTTGCCGAGTTCATGTCGGCCCGGGTCACGAGCGCGGTCAGCTTCAGTTCGCTGAAATAGCGCTGCAGCTCGTCCGCGGTCAGATCGGGATTGACGGGGACGCAGGCGCCGCTCGAGGCAACCGCGATCAGCGCCAGCGCGCTGTCGGCGCCGCGCGGCAGCGCAACCGCAATCCGGTCGGCAGAGGTGATGCCGAGCCGGCGCAGCGTGCCGACGAGATCCTGCGTCACCTCGCCAAGCGCGCCGTAGTTGAGGACGGGCCGACCCGGGGCGAGGAGGGCGGGCGCCTTCGGCGTCTTGCGGGCGTAGAAATCGAGCAGGCCGCCGATATGGACGAATGTCTTCGTTTCGGCCGCCGTGCCGCTTGATTCCTCCGGGGCTGGGAGTGTGACGTCCGACAATTCCGTTCCCTTTTGATCCGATTGAGCTATTCTTCCAAGAAGTCAGGGAACGCGTCCAGTCTGAGGTGAAGTTTTGGCCCCAAAATCTGTGGTTGAGGGGCCCTAAGCCCTTCGACGGAATTATGGTCGGGCAGAAATCACCATGCTGGAGAATGGGCCGGACACGGAAAGGGAAGGCGAGCTGAAGCGCTGGCTCGAGGGCGTCGGCCTCGGCCACTACACCGATCTCTTCGTACAGCACCGTCTCGATCTCGACGTCATGGGTGACCTGACCGAATCCGATCTGGTCGAGCTCGGACTGCCGCTCGGCGATCGCAAGCGGCTGCAGCGGGCGATGGCGGCGCTGTTTCAGGCGGAAACGGCCGAGGCGCCCGCGACAATGGTGCCGCCAACGCGCACGGAGGTCGGCGCTGAACGGCGTCAGCTCACCACCATGTTCTGTGACATGGTGGATTCCACCTCGCTGTCCGTGCAGTTCGATCCGGAAGACGTTCGCGACATGATCGCGAGCTTCCGCGAAACCTGCGTCCGTGTGGTCAAGCATTACGAGGGCTTTGCCGCCCGTTTCGTCGGCGATGGTATCCTCGTCTATTTCGGCTATCCGACCGCGCATGAGGACGATGCCGAACGCGCGGTGCGCGCCGGGCTCGAGATCGTGCGGCTGCTATCGAGCGCACGCGCGACCGAGCTGCGCGGTGGTCTCAGCCACTCACCCGCCGTCCGCATCGGGATCGCGACCGGCCTCGTCGTGGTCGGCGACCTCGTCGGACAGGGCACCGAAGAGCGCGACTCCGCGGTCGGAGAAACCGTCAATCTCGCCGCGCGCCTGCAGGGCCTCGCGCCACCCAATGGCGTGGTGATTTCCTCATCGACCCAGTCGCTGCTGAAGGGGAAGTTCGACTACCGCAATCTCGGGGTCCATGCCTTGAAGGGGATATCCGAGAAGACGCAGGCCTGGCACGTGGTGCGCGCCTCGCGGGTGGAGACCCGTTTTGCCGCCGCCATGGGCACGCGGCTGACGCCGCTCGTCAACCGCGAGGAGGAGATCGCGCTGTTGATGGGCCGCTGGGAGCAGGCCAAGGATGGTGACGGCCAGGTCGTGGTCAAGTTCGGCGAGCCCGGCATCGGCAAGTCGCGCATCATCCAGGAAATCTTCGAGCGGATATCGGGCGACCGGCATGGACAGGTCTCGTTCCAGTGCTCGCCCTATTACACGTCCACCGCGTTCTATCCGTTCGCCGAGCAGCTCAAATTCTACCTCGGCCTCGACCGCGAGGATGCGTCCGCGCTGTCGCTGGCGGGCCTGGAGAGCGCGATCGCCGCCGCTCATGGCGACATCGAGCAGGTCACGCCGCTGTTTGCCGCGCTGTTGTCGATACCGACCGGCGACCGCTATCCACGGCTCGAGCTGTCGCCGCAGCAGCAGAAGGATGCGACCGTCGGGGCGCTGGTCAATCACTTCCTCGGCCTTGCGCGCGAGATGCCGCTGGTGATCGCGTTCGAGGATTTGCACTGGATCGACCCGACCTCGCGCGAGGTGATCGACCTCCTGGTCGACCGGGTGCAGAACCGGCCGATCCTGGTCATCATCACCGCGCGGTCCGAATTCCAGCCCAGCTGGAACGCGCATTCGCACATCACGACGCTGGTGCTGAACCGCCTGAGCCGGCAGCTGCGCGCCACACTGGTGGAGCGCGTCGCGGGCAGAGAGCTGCCCAAGGAGGTCGTCGAGGAGATCATCGTCAAGACCGACGGCGTGCCGCTGTTCCTGGAGGAGCTGACCAAGACGGTCCTCGAATCCAACCTGCTGACCGAGCGGCAAGGGCGCTACGTGCTGTCGGGCCCGTGGCGGCAGCTCGCGATCCCGGCAACCCTGACCGACTCGCTGATGGCGCGGCTGGACCGGATGGGGCCGTTCAAGCGGATCGCGCAGATCGGCGCCACCATCGGTCGCGAGTTTTCCTACGAGACGCTGCACGCGGTCGCCAATACGCCGGCGGAACAGATCGAGGCGGCGCTCAATCATCTGGAGCAGGCCGGGCTGATCATGCGCCGCGGTCTTCCGCCCGATGCGCTCTATTCCTTCAAGCACGTCATGATCCAGAACGCCGCGCATGCGAGCCTGCTGCACAGCGAGCGGCGCAAGCTGCATTCACGGATCGCCCAGGTGCTTGCCGAGATGTATCCGGAGAAGACCGAGCGCGAACCGGAGCTGCTCGCCCATCACATGACCGAATCCGGCCAGAGCGAGGGCGCCGCGAGCTTCTGGCTCAAGGCCGGCAAGCAGGCGGCCAAGACCGGCGCCAATCTGGAGGCGATCGGCCATCTGCGCCGCGGCCTCAGCGTCGTGCAGGCCAATGCGCGGATGCAGGGCGCCGACGAAATGGAGCTCGAGCTGCGCATTGCGCTCGGCAACGCGCTGATCGCCGCCAAGGGCTACGCGGTCCAGGAGGTCGAGGAGAACTACATCCGCGCGCTCGAGCTCGGCCAGCAGCTTGACGACGACGAAAAGATCTTTGCCGCCACCCGCGGGCTCTGGGTCTGTCACTTCATCCGCGCCGATCTCACCCGCGCGCACGATCTCAGCGTCGAGCTGTTGAAATTCGCCAAGCGCGAGCGGCTCAACGAGCGGGCACAGCCGGCGCAGCAGACCGGCTATCTGATCGAGGCGCACCGCTCGATCGCGATGACCATGCTCTATCGCGGCCGCTTTGCCGCTTCCCAACATCATCTGCACCGCTGCATCAATCTCTACAGCCCGGATCTCCACTCCGATCTGATGGAGCGGCATGGCATCGATCCCGGCGTCGTCTCGCTGTCCTATCTCGGCTACCTCCTGTGGTTCCTCGGCCGGCCCGACGCGGCGCGCCAACACAGCGAGCAGGCGATCGCGAATGCCGAGAAGATCCGCCATCCTTTCACGCTCGCCTTCGCGCTCGTGTTCGGTGCGTATCTCTGCCAGCACTTGCGCGACGTCGAGGGCACGCGCGACCATGCCAACCGCGCCATGATCATCGCCACCGAGCATAATTTTCTGCATTGGAAGCAGCAGGCGGCGATCCTGCGCGGCTGGGCGCTGGCGCAACTCGGCGAGGCCGATGAAGGCCTCAGCCAGATGCGCTTCGGCCTCGACGAGTACGAGGCGATGGATTCCTGGCTCGCCGGCTGCTGGTTCCGCTGCCTGCTTGCGGAGGCCTACGCCAAGGTCGGGATGCGCGAGGCCGCCTTGCGCGCGCTCGATGGTGCGCTCGCGACCGCGCGGCGGACCGGCGATCATTCCTATCTCGCCGAAGTCTACCGCCTGCAGGGCGAGATCACGCTGTCGGACGGAGACCCGGCCTCGGCACAGGAGGCCGGCGATCTGTTCGCGCTGTCGCTGGAGATCGCGCGCAAGCAGGGCGCGTTGTCCTGGGAGCTTCGCACCGCCGTCAGCCTCGCGCACCTGTCACATCAAGCCGGCAGGCGCGAGCACGCGCGTCTGCTGCTCGTGCCTGTTGTCGGCAAGTTCAGCGAGGGTTTTTACACGCCGGACCTGAAGCAGGCGGTGCAGCTCGTCAACGAGCTCGGTGCGGACGCGCCGGTCCGCGAACGCGCCGACCCCTGACATGAGCGATCTTGCCGCCGCGCGTGCGCGCTATGTGGAGAGGATTGCAAAGCGCGAGCGGATTGTCTCAAAGCGCCTGCTCGAAGCGCTCGCCGCCATCCCGCGCGAAAACTTTCTGCCGAGAGGGCCCTGGCGGATCAAGAGTGAAGCGGCGCGCAGCTATCGGCTGACGCCGGATGGCGATCCCGTCCATCTCTATGACAACGTGCTGGTCGCAATCGACGCGCGCCGCAAGCTCGACACCGGGCTGCCCAGCCTGTGGGCGCATTTCATCGATTTGCTCGACATCAAGGAGAAGCACCGCGTGGTCCAGATCGGCTGCGGGCTCGGCTATTTCTCGGCGGTGTTGTCGAGGATCGTGGGACCGAAGGGCAGGGTGATCGCCATCGAATGCGACGAGCGTCTGGCGCGCCGCGCTGCAGGTTTCCTTCAGACTTATCATAACGTCGAGGTGGTCCATGGCGACGGATGTGAGGAGATCCGCGAGCCCGCTGACGTGATCATCATCCACGCCGGCTTCTCGCATCCGCATCCGCTCTGGCTCGAGGCGCTTCGGCCGCGCGGCCGCCTGTTGGTGCCGCTGACCCAGCGGGACCGTGAAGGCGCCGCCCTCAAGATCACGCGCAGCGGCGGGGGGTTCGAAGCCGAGGCGGTGCAGCAGATCCGGATCTTCCCCGGCCAGGGCCGTGGTGTGACCGCGCTCGACGACCGTGTCGCCGACTGGTGGCAGCGCGCCGCGGCTCTGGCCCCGCTGCGCTTTCGCGGGATCGAGCAGGGACTGCCGTCGGATTAGGGCTTGCCGGAATCGAGGTGGCAACTATCTGGAAGTCATGCTCTTTTTTGTTTCGCGTTGGTTGTCTATATTCTGGTCCGGTCCACGGACAAGCAGATGAGTGACGGATTGAACGAAGGCGTGGTTGGCGACACCGCTAAGCTGATGATGCATCGGCTGATCGCGCGGAGACTTCGTCGTGACCCAACTTTGGTGGACAAGGCCAAGGCAGCTCACACGCGTCAGGCCGGCCAATTCACCGACTGGCCATTCGTGCAGGAATGGCAGGAATTGCTGGCGCTTCCGACCGGAGAGTTGGCGGTGAAACTGATCAGTCGCGATCGCGAGATGGTCAGATTGCGCAATTCGTCGCCGTTCTTTCTCACCGATGGCATTCATTTCGGCGATTACGACACGAGGATCCGGCTACGGAGGGCTGCGAGAAGAATCGTCGAGCGCGGCTTGAGCACTCAACTCGCTTCTGCTCGAGGCCTGTGATGCCTGGTGGCCCCTTCCGCGATTTCGAGGATTTGCTCAGAGTGGTGAGGGCACTTGCCTTGGAGTTCAAGACGGACACCGTGTTCATCGTTGGTAGCCAGGCGATTCTGGCTTCCATGTCGGACGCGCCGGAGGCGGCGACGGAATCGCCGGAAATCGATGCGTTTCCAGCAAACGCGAAAGTCTGGGAAATGACGGAGGCCAAGCGCACGCGTGACGGTGTGCAGCCTATTGCGTCTGAGCACATCGATGGTCTTTTCGGATCTGAAAGCCACTTTCACCGAACACATGGTTTCTACATCGACGGCGTGGATGAGACGACGGCCAAGCTTCCGAGAGGCTGGCGGCACCGCGCCGTTACAGCAGACCGAAGTCGAAGGACGGACGGTAATCGGCGTGGCGCCTGCGCCGGAAGACATCGTCGTGTCCAAAATCGCCAGATTGGATGAGACGGACAAGCGGTTCGTTGGCGCGATCCATGAGACGCATCCGTTGGACCTGGAGTTGATCGAACGGAGAATCCGAGAAACCGACCTTGATCCGGTTATTGCGGAGCGAGCGGTCGCCTACATCAGAAGCCTGAAATCCAAAAGCTAGATTTCCCGTGTCGCGCTCCATTTCGCTTTACCTTGATTCAGGTTGAGAGTTTCCAGTCTCTATCCGCGCCGCTATGAGTACGGCCTGATGGCCATTTGAGCGCGCTCCATGCATTCCGTTGCCCTGCTGACCGCCAGCTATGCCAAGGATATCGAACGCTTTTCGCTGCTCAGCGAGAGCATCGACACATGGCTCTCGGGATACACGCGGCATTATGTTCTCGTTAACGATGAAGACGTGCCGCTGTTCGAGCGCTTCGCCTCCGACAAGCGGGTCATCGTTCCGGCCTCGCGCTATTTGCCGAAATGGCTGTTTGCGCTGCCGCCGGCGCTCCAGTTCATCAGCAAGCGCCGCGTCTGGCTGTCGCTGCTGTCCTCGCCGGTGCATGGCTGGCACATCCAGCAGATCCTGAAGATCGCCGGCGTCCTCAATGCGCCCGAGCAGCGCGTCTGCATCCTGGATTCGGACAATCTGTTCTTCCGCGAATTCGACGTCGGCCAATATGCCGGGGCTGAGAAGACGCCTCTGTTCGTCACGCCGAAGGACATCCGCGCTGACCACCCGCTGCACGGGTTGTGGCTGCGCACCGTCGATCAGCTTCTCGGTATCAAGGATCGCTCGTTTCCCGCCGACGATTATGTCGGCAATGCGCTGGTCTGGGACAAGGACACCGCGCGCGCGATGACCGCCGCCATCAAGTCGGCGACCGGCTTGAACTGGGTTCTGGCGCTGTGCCGGAAGAAGAAGTTCTCGGAATATCTGATGTACGGCCATTTCGTCGCGAACTCGCCCGCGTATCTCGCCGCCCACCGGGTCACCGAAGACAGCATCGCGGTCTCGCATTGGGATGACACGCCGCTCGACCGCCCGGCGATCGAAGCGCTGATGCGTGCCGCTTCGCCCGGGCAGGTCGCGCTCTGCATCCAGTCCTATTCCTCGACCTCGGTCGAGGACATCCGCGACGTGTTCCGCCTCAGCTCGCGCGATCGCCGGGCTCCGAGCCTGTCTCCCGAAGATATGGGTGACGCGGCCGAGTTCGAGGTGAAGACGCGCAGCTAAGCTCGCGCGTTCAAACGTCCTTTGTGAACTTGCTGATCACGTCCATGAATGGCTTCGGCTTGAACTCGCCGTCGAGCGGCAGCGGCCGGTTCGGCTGCTTGTCCGCGCGGGCGAAGGTGCCGTTGATCCAGCTGTAGCGATCCGAGAGGCCCCAGGTCAGGATCGACCGCACCGGGCCGCTGGTTGAAATGGCCGTCAGCAGATCGTCGACGCGTTTGGCGACGATGGCGTCGCGCTCGGCCGGATTGCCCGTCAGCTTCTGGTCGTCGACGTCGAGCTCGGTGACATACACCTCGAGTCCCCACGAGCGCAGCTCGGTGACGAACTCGGCGAGCCCATGGGTGTCGATCTCGAGCTCGGCGTGCAGATGCGATTGCAGTCCGACGGCGTGCAGCGGAACACCCTGGTCGAGCAGGTCCATGATCAGATTGCGATAAGCCGCGCGCTTGGCAATGAAGGAATCCTTGGCCGACTCGATATCATATTCGTTGATCGCGAGCTTGACGAACGGATCGGCCGCAGCGGCCGTGCGGAACGCCAGCGGAATCCAGCTCTGACCAAGATGCTGCGTCCAGAACGTGTCGCGCCGGTCCTTCAGGCTGCGGGGATTGTCCGGGATCGGCTCGTTGACGACGTCCCACGACGTCAGCTTGTCCTTGTAGTAGGAGACGACGGTGCCGATGTGGTCGACATAGGCGCGCTCGACGCCGCGTGTGTCCTTGATCTGCTTGGCCCAGTCCGGAATGTCGTGATACCAGGCCAGCGCGTGGCCGCGCATCGTCAGATCGTTGTCCCGCGCAAAATCCAGAATCGCGTCGGCGCGCTCGAAATTGAACGTGTGCGCATTCGGCCGCAGCATCGGCCATTTCAGCTCGAGCACCGGGACGACCTGCGTGCAATAAGTGCTGATGGCTTCGCCGAGCCTGGGATCGGCCTGCAGGTCCCAGAGCGTGGCCGCTGCGCCGAACCCCGGATGGCGCTGCGCAAGTTTCGACGCCGGCGCCGCCGACGCGGATGCGCCCGCCGCGAGGGCTGCGGCGCTGCCGAGGAGAAATTCGCGTCTGTCGAGCCTGGTCACGGCCGTCCTTTTCGAACCAACGCACCATCGTACCAAGCGGCGCCCGGCGACGCCGGGGTTTCGCCTTGTTGGGTTAACCTCTGCCGCCTGGAAGTCATGGTTCCTTTTCGTGATCGCGCCTTGCCGTTCAGGGAAGGGCAAATTTAACGCTAACGCGCGAAAGCGGCTCCCAGGCTTCATTCGCCGCCCGATCTGCAGACTTATGTGACACTCTTGAGCGATGCTGCGGCGCATTCGTTTGCCCCGCCAAAGGCCCCATTTAAGGCCCCATTCAAGGCCCCATTGATGAACGGCCGCCACACTCGCAAGACCGCTGCCGGTCCCGTGCTCGCATGCTGAACCGACATTTTTCGATTTATCTCGTCGCCTACATCCTGCCTGCGGCGGTGGGCTTCTTCGCGGTCACGGCCTATACGCGGCTGCTGACGCCGGCAGAGTACGGCGTCTATGTCGTCGGCATCAGCCTCGCCGGCATTCTGGGCGCGATCTTCTTCGCCTGGATCAAGCTGTCGGTGTCCCGTTATCAGGCGATGTCGGCGGAGGTGGATTTTCGCGGCACGGCGATGGTGGCTTTCGGGCTCACCGTCGCGGTGCTCTGCGCCACGACGCCGCTGGTCTTCGTGTTCCGCAGCGACCTCAGTGTCGAGCTGCTGCTCGCCAGCATGTTCGTCGCGGTCATGGCCAATGCCGTCGATGTCGGCCAGGAGTTCGAGCGCGCCAAGTTGCGTCCCTACCGGTTTGCCGCGATCTCGATCGTGCGCAGCGTGTCGAGCGTCGGCTTCGGCCTCCTCGGCATCTGGCTCGGCTGGGGTGGATTGGGGCTGCTTGCCGCGTTTGGTCTGGGGTCGCTCACCGGCATCATCCTGAACCTCGTCGGCGACCGCACCAAAATCGCCCGCTTTGAGCGCAGCCAGTTCATGCAGCTCGCGCGTTACGGTCTGCCGCTGACGCTGGCCGGGCTCTCCGTTGCAGTCTATTCGGCCTGCGACCGCCTGATTGTCGCGTATCTGCTCGGCAAGGACGCCGCCGGCATCTTCGGCGTTGCCGCCGACCTGCCGCGCCAGTTCATGGTCATGATCGCATCCAGCGTTGCCGCGGCCACCGTGCCGCTGGTGTTCCGGTCGTTGTCGGAGAATAGCAAGGAGGCGACGCGGGAGCGGCTGACCGAGAGCCTCGAGCTTCTGCTCGTCGTCGTCACCCCCGTTGCGATCTGGCTCGCGCTTGCAGCGGATCAGGTTGCCGGCACGCTCGTCGGCATCGACTTCCGCGCCGGCGTGTCGGCGCTGCTGCCGACCTTGGTGCTCGCCCGCTTCTTAGGTATTGCCAACCAGTTCTACGTCCAGATCAGCTTCCAGCTTGCCGAGCGGCCCTTCATGCTGGCGGCGCAGTCCTTTCTCACGCTGGTGGTCAGCGTGGTCCTGATGTTCGCGCTGGTCGCCGGCTACGGCATCTACGGCGCCGCGCTTGCGACGCTTGCGACCGAGGCGCTCGGTTTCGTCGTCGCCGTCGTCCTGATGCATCGCGCCCACCCGGTCCCGTTCGACCTCGGCCGCCTCGCCGGTATTGCGGCCTCCGCAGCGGCGATGGCGGCTGCAATCCTGGCGGCGCGGTCGCAAGCGGGCGGCACCGGCTTCGTCTCGCTCCTCATCGTCAGCCTCGCCGGCGGCCTTGCCTATGTCGGAGCGGCCTGGCTGCTCAACGTCGCCAATGTCCGGACGTTGTCGCTGCGCTTCCTGCGAGGCTTCAACCGTAAGGCTCTGGGCGCCTGACGGGCGTGTCCTTGCCGGCAGAGGCGGACATTCTGCCGCAGTGAATGCCACCAGGTTCGGACCAACCCCGGCTGCAACCGACCTTCCGCCGGCTCGGGCCGTCGTATATGAGGGATTTGTCGCCGGAGCGGGCCGAATATCGCCACAGACGGAACGTATGGCGGCTGCGCTTTCTTAATTGAATGACCGCAATCTGATACATGATCGGCACGAGCGGGCCGGCATTTCGACCGAGGATGGCATGAAAAACCGACTGACGACGGCGCAACCCAACAAGGCGATGCGGCGTCGGTTGCCTCCCGGAATCGTGACATTGGCGGCAATTGCGGCCCTGGCGGCGGTCGCGCCGGCCGGTGCGGCCAAGCAGGCGCGGCAGCCGGCCGAGGCGGTGGCGCAGCGCCAGGCCGGCGATCCCATCATGGCGATCGTGTCGATCAAGAGCCAGCAGGTCACGTTCTACGATGCCGATGGCTGGATCTTGCGCGCGCCGGTGTCGACCGGCACCACGGGACGCGAGACGCCGGCCGGCGTCTTCGCCGTCGTCGAGAAGGACAAGGACCACCGCTCGACCATGTATGACGACGCCTGGATGCCGAACATGCAGCGCATCACCTGGAACGGCATCGCGCTGCATGGCGGACCGCTGCCCGGCTATGCCGCCTCGCACGGCTGCGTGCGCATGCCCTTCGGCTTTGCCGAGAACCTGTTCGACAAGACCTATATCGGGATGCGCGTGATCATCTCGCCACACGACACGGTCCCGACCGATATCGCTCACCCCTCGCTGTTCGTACCGAAGCCGGAAGCGATCGCGGCAGCGCCCAGGCTGGCCGACAAGCTCTCCGTCGAGGCCGACGAGGCCACAAGGGCTGCCGACGAGGCCAAGAAGGCTGCGTCCGCCGCCGCCAAGGAAGCTGCGTCGCTTCCTGCCGCGCTGCGCAAGCTGGAACAGCAGAAGGCCCGCGCTGACGCCGAGCTCGCCTTCGCCGACAAGACGCTCGCGAATGCCAAGAACGATCAGGCCCGCGCCAAGGCCGAGGAGTTGAAGCAGAAGGCGGCGACCAAGGCCGCCGACGCGGCGACGCAGCTCGACGCCGCCAAGGCCGCCGCGCAGCCGAAGCGCGATGCCGTGGCCGCGACGAAGGAGGCCGCGAAGGCCACCGCGGCCAGGAAGGCCGACGCCGTGAAGGCTGCGACCGACGCAAAGCTCGCGGGTGAGCCGGTCTCGGTCTACATCAGCCGCTCGACGCAGAAGCTCTACGTGCGGCGAAACACGCACAAGCCAGCACCCGATGGCGGCGGTGAGGTGTTCGACACCAGCATCGAAGTCCCCGTTACGATCCGCAATCCCGAGCAGCCGATCGGCACGCATATCTTCACGGCGATGGCGAAGTCCGCTACGGGCTTGCGCTGGAGCGTGGTCACGATCGAGAACGGCGATGAGGCGAGGAATGCGCTCGACCGCATCACCATCCCGCAGGACGTCTGGGATCGCATCGGGCCGACTGCATTGCCACGTTCTTCCATCATCATCTCGGACGAGCCGCTGAGCAGCGAAACCAATTACCGGACTGAATTCGTCGCGGTGCTGAGCGACCAACCGCAAGGCGGCTTCATCACGCGCAAGCCGACCGCTCCTGCCATGATCGCCAGCGATGACGGCTGGGACAATGGCGGTAACGGCTTCGGCTTCTTCTACCAGCGTGACCCCTATGTACAGCCGGCCAATCCGCGCCGGCAGCGCGGCCAGTACCAATACTATCAATCGACGGAGCCGATGCAGCGGAGCTGGTGGTAGGACGCGGGGCGGCAACCCGAACCGTAGCCTGCAGTTACGGACGCGCTTCGATCACCACAGCCTGAATCTTGCCATCTACCGGTCCGGCGCCATGACGCGTCCGGATCGCTTCGGCGACGATGTCGGTCGCGGCCTGAAGCTTGCTGGCGTCTCTTGCCTCGATCTCGCTGCGCAGTGGCGTGCCCTGGCAAAGGGCGAGCGCGACATATTCGGGCGATGGCGCGCGGCTTGTTTCAGATCGCGTCTCGATCGAGATATCGCGGAAGCCGGCACGTTCGAGGTCGGCTCTGATGACGTCTCTGTCGTAATAGCCGTGGGGCGTGCGGACCATGAAGCGCGGCGGGTCGTCGGGAAACAGCTTTCCGAGCGCGACCGTCGCTTCATGCGTCAGCACATTGTCCTCGATCCGATCCCAGACGTTGAATACGAACGTGCCGTCCGGCTTCAGGACGCGCTTCACCTCCGCGTAAGCTTTGGTGCGGTCCGGAAAGAACATCGCGCCGAACTGGCAGCAGACCACGTCGAACTCGGCTTCACCGAAGGGCAGGGCCATGCCGTCCGCCTGGCGCCAGCTGATGCGATCATCGTCCTTCTGGCGCTGCGCGGCGACTGCGAGCATGGGCTCGTTGAGATCGGTGGCTACGTAACGGATGCCGCGCGGCAGCGCCGCCGCCACGGCGCGCGTCACTGCGCCGGTGCCCGCGGCGATCTCGAGCAGCACGGAAGGAGAGCGGGCGGCGATCCGTCTTGCGATGTCCTCCGCATAGACGGAGAAGATCATCGGGACGAGATACTCGTCGTAGATTTTCGGAATCGAGCCGGCGAAAACCTTGTCAGTGTCGGACATGCTTGCCTCGCTGAAGGTTCGGACACCTGGCTTATGTACCATGGTTTGTCCGCCAACGCGCCTGCCCAGCCGGCGAAAGCTCCTACGATTTCCCGCCACCGACCTCGCGGATCGGCCGGGTGCCGTCCCAGCTCAACGCCGCCTGTCGGACACGCTCGAAGAACGGTCCCTTGGTGCCGCTGATGTCCGAGATCTCGATCACCGTGCCCGGATGGTCCTGCGTGTCGAAATAGGCAAAGCGCCCCTTCTCGCCGCCGATCTGGCCCTCATGGCCAATCCTGTAGCCGAGCCCGATCGCCTTATCGTAGAGCGCCTGATAGTCGTGGCTCCAGTACGACATGTGCTGGAGGCCTTCGTGCCCGGCGTCGAGGAATTCCTTGTACAGCGAGGGCGCGTCGTTGCGCTGCTGGATCAGCTCGATCTGGAGGTCGCCGGAATTTGCCAGCGCGATGCTCATCTCCACGGCGGAGTCCTCGCCGCGATGGCGAAACCAGTCGGTGGTGACGCGGTCCATGTAGTACCAGGGGCCGACCCCCATCACCTCGATCCAATGCTTCATCGCAGCGTGGATGTCCCGCACCACATATCCGTTCTGGCGCACCGCGCCGAAGATGCGGCTCATGCCCGCGCTCCTGTCCTTTGCCTATTCACTTGACCTCAATGCCTGCGTCCTTGGCAACCTGCTTCCAGGCCGCGATGTCGCGCGCGTTGAGATCGCGCTGCTCGTCGCCGGGGACGAAATGCGGGGTGATGCCGAGTGCCAGCAGCTTCTGCTTCACCACCTCGTCACCGAGCGCGTCCTTCAGGGCCGCCGAGAGCTTCTGTGCGATCGGCGGAGCGACGCCCGCCGGCGCATACATCGCCCAGGACAGACTGCGATCGAACGGCACCCCCTGCTCCCCGTAGCTGGCGACATCCGGCAGGCTCGGCGAACGCTCGCCGCAGGCGGCCAGCGCCTTGATCGAACCGTCCTTCACCAGCGGCGTTGCCGTCGCCACGTCGAGCGTTGCAAGGGAGATGTGGCCGCCGAGCAAATCGCCGGCGAGTTTTGCGATGCCGTTGAACGGCACGTGGTCCATCTTGATGCCGGCCTGCTGCATCAGGATCTCCGCGCAGAATTGCCCGGTCGAGCCGACGCCCCAGCTGCCGTACTGGATCGGCTCGCCCTTCTTGGCCAGCGCGACCAGGCCCTTGATGTCGTTGGCGGCAAAATTCCTGGTGGCGACCAGCATGATCGAGGAGGTGCCGACGCGGCCGATGGTCGTGAAATCCTTGATCGGATCGTAGGGCAGTTTTGGATAGATCGCGGGAGCCAGCACATGCGTGGTCATGCCGCCGACGGTGATGGTGTAGCCGTCATTCGCGGATGGCGCGACCATCTGCGTGCCGAGCGTGCCGGCCGCACCGGTGTGGTTCTCGATGTAGATGCTCTGTCCGAGCGTCTTGCCCATCCTGTCCGCAAGTAGCCGGCCGACCACGTCACCGCCGCCGCCGGCCGCGTAGGGCAGCAACATCCGGATCTTGCGGGTCGGGTAGGCGGCGGGATCTTCGGCTCGTGCCGGCAGGGCCGCCGACAGCAATGCTAGAAACGAAAGCGTGACCGTGCGCAGCTTCATGATGTTTCCCCCTAATCTTCGAAACGAAATCTGTAGGCATCGCCGTGCCTGACCACGCGTCCCGCGGTCGGTGCCGGAAAATGGCCGGTGAGCAGATAGCTCGGCGTATCCGCAAGCTCTTCCAGCAGCGCCATGCGCGTTGCGACCGCCGCAGCCGGATCGACGTCGGCGGCATTCGATAACCACGGCGCCGCGCACTGGATCGGATGATGGATGACGTCGCCCGACATCACCGCGTGATCGTGGCCGCCGTTGAGGTGGATCTGCATGTTGCCGGCGGTGTGCCCAGGTGCCGGCGCAAAGCGCAAGGCAGCGTCGCGATCGCTAAACAGGCGATGATCGGTCTCGACGAATTCGGCAAGGCCGGCCGCCACGACCGGCAGCACGGAATCCTCAAACGAGCCGTGGTTCACTGGGCTCCGCGGCGCCGCATTGTGCGCGGCTTCGAAGTGGCGATATTCGGCGCGGCCCATCAGATAGCGCGCATTGGGGAAGGTCGGCACCCAGCGGCCGTCGACCAGGCGCGTGTTCCAGCCGACGTGATCGACATGCAGGTGCGTGCACATCACGAAGTCGACCTGTTCGGGCGCAACGCCCAGCGCCTGCATATTCTCGAGATAAGGCTGGTCGAGGTTGTTCCACGCCGGCACGCGTGGCCGCTTCTTGTGATTGCCGCAGCAGGTGTCGACGATCGCGGTCCAGCGCGGCGTGCGGATGAGATAAGAGTGATGGCTGAGGATGAACCGTCCTGTCTCTGGCTCGATGTAGCGATGATCGAGCCAGCTCCGGTTCTCCGCGATCACCGCGTCGGTGACGTTGGCGAACAGCCAGCTCTTGTCGAAGGCAAGCGAAGGGATCTCGCTGACGAGATCGACCCGCATGCCGCCGATCTTGACCTGCCGCATGCGTCAGTTCTTCAGGAGATCGCCGAACGGCACCCAGCGCTTGCCGTCGAAACGGATCAGCTGGAGGCTCGTCATCGGCGTAAAGCGCTCGGGCGAGTTGTTCACCGCGGTGCCGTTGATCAGCATCGGCAGCTTCACGTCCTTCATGGTGGTCGCCTGCTTCATCACGTTGATTCGGGTGAGATCGTTGCCGGAGGCCTTCAGCACCGTCACCAGCGTCTGAGCGATGGTGTAGCCGTAGACGTTGAGCCAGTCGCTCTTGTTGGCGTCCGGCATGTACTTGTCCATGAAGGCGAGCCACTCCCGGTAGCCGGCGTCATCCTTGTTGGCGGGATCGGTTGCGTCCTTCAGATATTGGCTGGAGATGACGCCGGTGGAATTGTCCTTGCCGGCCGGCTCCAGCACGCCGCTGATCGAGGCCGAGACGTTGGAGATGATGGTGACCGGCTTCCAGCCGATCTCGCCGATCTTGCGGATCGCCTGCGCCGCGAATTTCGGCGTCGCCGCGACCAACACCACGTCGGCGCCGGCGGTTTTCAACTGCAGAATCTGTGTGTCCACGGTCGGCGCCGAGGTCTCGTAAGCGGCGCGCGCTACAATGGCCTCGCCGCTGCCAAGGCCTTCCTCCAGCGCCTTCAGGTAATCCTTGCCGAGGTCGTCGTTCTGGTAGAGCACGCCGATCTTCGCATTGGCGTGGCTTGCCTTGATGTACCGGGCGTAGGCGATTGCCTCATCGCGATAGGTCGGCTGCCAGCCGACCGTCCATGGAAAGTTCTTGGGATCGTCCCACTTCGCGGCGCCCGAGCCCAGAAAGAGCTGCGGCACCTTGCGGTCGTTGAGATATTTGTGCACGGCGCCGTTGGTCGGCGTGCCGACGCCGCCGAAGATCAGCAGCACCTCTTCGCTCTCGACCAAGCGCCGGGTCTGCTCCACCGTCTTCGGCGGGCTATAAGCATCGTCGGCGATGATCATCTGGATGCGCCGCCCGTTGACGCCGCCGTCGTCGTTCACCTTGCGGAAATAGGCCTCAGCCGATTTCGCGATCTGCGCAAACGCCGACACCGGGCCGCTCAGCGGCGCGGTGGTGCCGATCTTGATCGTCTTGTCGTCGGCGCCGGGATCGTATTTGCTTTGGGCAGAGGCGGCGCTGCTTGCGAGCAGCGGCAACAGGATGCAGGCCGCACGAAGGCGGGCAAAGCGCGCCATGAAATCGTCTCCCCAAAATTGCTCTCCGCCTCTCGAGGAGCGGAGTTGAAACGCGAGAACAGCGCCCGCAAGCGGGCTTGCGGGCCGCGACCGTTGTCGCCAGACTGGCAAACGAACGATCGTTCGTACGGTTGACTAACGAACGATCGTTCGTTAGTCAAGCCGACATGGCTGTCCACACCTCCAGCGCGGCGGAAGCGGCTGCGCCCACGACCCGTGAGCGCATCCTCACCGAAGCGCTCGACCTGTTCGCCCAGAGCGGCTATGGCGGCGCCTCCATGCGGGAGCTCGCGCGCCGCGTCGGCATCCGCGAGAGCAGCCTCTACAATCATTTCCCCGGCAAGGCCGCGATCCTGGAGGCGATCGTCAGCGAGCATGGTCCGGCAAGCTCGGCGAGCCGGCTGGAGGAGCCGCGCTACAAGCAGCTCGCGCGCCAGCCCGCCGCGTTCTGCCGGCAGTTCGCGCTCGACCTCGTCGAGCAATGGTCCGATCCGCGCGAGCACCAGTTCCAGAAGGTGATCACGGCTGAGCGTAACCGCGTGCCGGGTATCCGCGCCAAATTCGCCGATCATTTCTACGCGCGCGAGCAGAGCATGATGACGGACTATTTTCGCGGCTTCGCGCTCGCCGGCCTGGTCAAGACGTCGGACCCGCGCGAGACCGCGCGGCTGTTCGCGGCCGGCCTGATCTACATCCGCCTCGAGCATTACGTGATGGGCGCATCACCTTCGCCGCGGCCCAAGGTGATCGAAGCGATCGAGCGCTATCTCGCCTTCTTCCTGTCGCTGATCGCGGCAGGCGAGGACACCGACAACAAGAAACGAAAAACCAAGGGAGAGAACCGTGGCAAGGCTGCCCCTGATTGATCCGGAGACGACGAGCGGCGATATCCGCGCCTCGTTCGACCGCATGCCGGTCAAGCTCAACATCTTCCGCATGATGGCCCATGCCGAGGCCAACATGATCCCGGCGATGCGGCTCGGCAATTCGATCCTGCACAAGCAGAAGCTCTCGGCCGTCAACCGCGAGCTCCTGATCCTCCAGGCCGCTCAGCTCGAGGGCGGCGCCTATGAATGGCGCCAGCACGTGCCGATCGCGCTCGGCGTCGGCTGCACGCAGGCGCAGATCGATGCGGTCGAGCGTTCTGATTACGATGCTGCCGCGCTGAGCGAGGCCGAGCGTGCGCTGCTCAAGTTTGGCCGCGAGGTGGTCGAGAACGTCCGCGTGCCCGAGGCAACCTTCGCGGCTGCCCGCAAACATTTCAGCGACCAGGAGATCGTGGAGTCCATCGTCGCGCTCGGCTTCTACATGATGATGGCCCGTCTCACCGAGGCGACCGAAACCGATCTCGATCCCGCGGCCGGGATGACGGTCTATGACGGCGGCAAGAGGCCGGGTGGTTGAGATGACGGAAACTGACAACAAGCCGGAGCGCTATGTTCGTCCGCCGAGCGCGGAATCGCTAGGCGAAGCGCCGGGCAGGGGGCGGCTGAAAGGCCGCCGCATCCTGATCGTCGGCGGCGGCCAGCGCGTGTTCGACGCCGCCAGCGATCCGATCGGCAATGGCCGTGCCATGAGCATTTTGTGCGCACGCGAGGGCGCGAGGGTCGCGGTGGCCGACCTCAACCATGCCTCCGCGCAGCAGACCGTCAAGCACATCACCGATGAAGGCGGCGAGGGCTTTGCCATCGTGGCCGACGTGACGTCCGAGGCTGACGTCCAGCGCATGATCGAGGAAGCCCATCGGGCCATGGGCGGCCTTGATGGCATGGTTCTGAACATCGGCACCTTCGGCAAGACCGGCCTCGATAACGTCAGCCCCGAGGAGTGGAACAGGATCTACGACGTCAATGTCCGCGGTCCCATGCTGTGCTGCCGCGCCGCGCTGCCGCGATTCGACAATGGCGGCTCGGTCGTCTTCATCTCCTCGATCGCCGCCTTGAAGGCTGGATCGCAGATGGCGGTGTACGATTCCTCCAAGGCCGCACTCGGCGGCCTGATGCGCAACATCGCCCATCTGGGATCGCGCCGCGGCATCCGCGCCAACCTCGTCTATCCCGGTCTCGTCGATACCCCGAACGGTCGCGAAGCCGGCGCCGGCCGCCCCAACCGCGGCAAGGGCCACGTCCCGTTCGGCCGCCAGGCCACGGCCTGGGAGATCGCTTATGCGGTGCTGTTCTTCCTGTCGGACGAGAGTGTCTACGTCACCGCGCAGACACTCGCAGTGGATAGTGGTCTCAGTGGGATGTGAGGCCTGCCATTCGGGCTACTGCTGACCACACATGCATGTGGAGACACAAAATCGGGTATCTACTGCGGCTGCGATCGCGCGCGACAAAGCAAATGATCGAGCGAAATGTTCCCCGGCCCGTGAGCCATGATGCCGAGCGCCATCGCTGCCCAGGTGAGGTGGATCGGCCAGCCATCGGGCACCGTGAGCTCGACGACGACAGTCATGAACAACAGCCCGAGCGCGGCCAGCCGGGTGCCCAGCCCGAGCACCAGCAGGATCGGAAGCAGGATCTCGCCGGAGCCCGACAGGAATGCCATCACGGTCGGTGCCGGGAAGTGATAGGGCCCGCCCGGCAGATGCAGCATGAATTCGTCGCTGAACAGCGTCACGGCGGTGTCGTTCAGCCTGAGGAAGCCGCCCCATTTGAGCATGCCCGAGCGCCAGAACGGCACCGCCAGCGCGAGGCGCAGCACGAGCTGAACGAGCGAAGGCGTGGCAAGCGTCTGGATCAGGCGATTGGCCCTGTCGACGAGCAGCCAGGGCGAGGGCAGTCCGCTTTCGGTGGTCATGTGCTGGTCCGTGATCATGATGGGTCTCCGCAAGCGAGCGAGATGAAGGCGCCGGCTTCGATCAGTCCGACGATGTTCGCGGCGATGTCGAATTCGGGCGCAGCCTCCAGCGCCGCCGCCGCGGCCTCGCCGAGCGATAGCCCCGAGATCAGGTTACTCGCGAAGACCGCGCCGCCGGGCGGAAGGCGGCGCACCGTGACGTCGAATGCCGGTCGCGTGATCAGGGCGTCCTCCGACGTCGAGGCATCGATGCGCAGAAGCGGTGCACCGTCGCGGTTGGCAGCAAAGATCGTGACGGCTGCGTATTGCGAGCGCAGGCATCGGGCAGCCGGGTGAGCAACGAACACCAGCTCTGCCAATCGGCCAGGCGTCACCGCCGACAGCCGGTCCGCCGGCAGCGGGGCGGCATCGCTCGCATGGTAGCAGTCGAGCCAGGCCCGCTCGATGCGCGCGACGTCGGCGAGAAAGGGCATATCTTGCGCATGCTCATAGGCTGCGATGAATTCCGGAAAGTCGCGGCCATACTCGAACAGCAGCGGCGAGGTCGGCGGATTGCTGCGAACATGGAAGCGTGCCATGGCGCGGAAGAACTCGGCGCCGGTGATGCGCTGCACCGCCGGATAAATCGCAGCCAGCGCGTCGATCAGGCTGACGGTGACGTTGTTGCGGTAGACATCGTAGCGCCGGCCGGCGGCCTTGCCGTTCGGGCCGGTCACGATCGCAGGCGTGCTGCGTGCCGGCTCCAGCAGCGCCGGTGCGAACGCGGCGGCGTAGGACAGACCGGATTCAGGCAGCATGACGCTCTCCTGCCATTGCTGTGGATTGATGACGGTCGAGGATCGCCTGTGCGGCAAGGGCTTCCGCTTGCAGCACCGGCCAGTCCGGAATTTTGCTGTCCCATTCGACCAGCGTCGGCACCGCGCCGCGGCGTTGGATAACGATCTCATAGAGCTTCCAGACGGCGTCCGCGACCGGGCCGTCATGGCTGTCGATCAACAGCAGCTCGCCTTCGTCGTCGGCCTGCTCGGCATGGCCCGCAAGATGAATTTCCTGGACGTGCGACAGCGGAAAATTTGCGAGGTAGTCGAGCGCCGAATAGCCCTGATTGGTGGCGGAGACGAACACGTTGTTGACGTCGAGCAGCAGGGCGCAGCCGGTTCGCTCGGCAATGGCGCGGATGAAGTCAGTCTCGCGCATCGTGGATTCGCGGAAGGCGACATAGGTCGACGGATTTTCCAGCAGCAGCGGTCGCCGGATCGCCTCCTGCACCTGGTCGATATGGTCGCAGACGCAAGCCAGCGTCGCTTCGGTATAGGGCAGCGGCAACAGATCGTTGAAGAAGCTGGTCTCATGGGTCGACCAGGCGAGGTGCTCGGAGACCAGCGCCGGCTGATAGCGCGCGACGAGGCTACGGAAGCGCGCCAGATGCGCCTTGTCGAGCGGCCGAGGGCCGCCGATCGACATGCAGACGCCATGCAGCGACAGAGGATGGTCGCGGCGGATCGCTTCCAGGGCGCGATGCGGCGGACCGCCATCGCCCATGTAGTTCTCGGCGTGAACTTCGAAGAAGCCACGCCGAGGTCCCGCCTCGAGGATATCAGGCAGATGCTCGGGCTTGAAGCTCGTCCCGGCAACGCCGCCGATTGGGGTTGCGAAGCGGAGCGGCATGGCTGCTGGTCGGGTCGGCTGGATCACCGTGCTCATCGTGCTGCTCCGTTCGTGCTTGTTGGCGACGTCGCGGCGGCGGTCAGACCGGCTTGAGCGAGCCCTTCTTGCCGCCCGGCAACTCGATGCTGGTGCAGGTGCCGCCCTGCACGAACTTCCAGGCGTTGCCCTGGAAATCGATGGTCGAGGTGCCCTGGCAGGTCGTGCCCGGTCCTGCCGCACAGTCGTTCTGGCCCTTCAGCGCAACGCCGAAGCACTTTTCCTTCTTGGCGGCGACGGCAGCTTCGCCCTCGGCCTTGGTCAGCGGGCCGGCGGCGGCGAGGGTCGCGAGCGCGGTCGAGACGGCGCCGGCAAGGACGAGCGAGGTGACGGCATGTTTGGCAGACATCGAGATTCTCCTGTTCGAGATGGCATCGCCTGGCAGGCGACGCGCGCATGGTCTCCTTCGTTGCGCGCGCAGCCCGCGTTACGGCGAGACTGCTCACGAACCCGTGAGACCGATGGGATCGGGCGCACCGCCGGTGCGCTTGGGTCGGCATTAGCGGGCAAGCGTCCCTTGAAGGCCAATGCCTAGGGTCTATCGAGACGGTAGCCACCGGGCATTGGCGGCGCGCGTTCATTTCCTGCCAGACGTAACGGGGCGAGCGCCGGCGGCGTAGAGCAATGTCAGTGGCTCGTATGGACCGGCAGGCGAAGACAGCGATGAAGGTTGATCCCGAACGACGGCTTCATGCGATCGCTGGGCTGACGGTCAGCATCCGTCTTGCGGTGTCCGCGCTGGTCCTCGCGGCGATCCTGCTGACGGCCGCGCTCTCCAGCCTGCTCTGGTGGCGCACGGCGGAGGCGACCAGCCGGCAGCTCGCCGCGACCATCAACGAGCAGATCGTTGCGGCGGTGCGCAAGGAGGTCTCGGCCATCGTCGACGAGGCCCGCGCCGCGCACACCGCGATCCGAACGCTGTTCCTGCAGAACGTGCTCGACACCCGCGAGGCCGACAAGCGGGAATTCGTGTTCCTGTCGCAATTGCAGTCGCAGGCGACGATTTCCTGGGTCGCCTTCGGCTGGCCCGACGGCTCCTTCTTCGCCGCGCACAAGCTCGGCGATCGCCGCCTGGAGATGATGGAGATCTCGCTGACCGATCATCCGGGCCAGCGCCGCGTCGACGAATATGACGTGGTGCCCGGCGATATCGAATTCGCCAATCGCCGGTTCGAGCCCAGCGGATTCCACGTCGCCGATCAGGCCTGGTTCAAGGCGGGGCTGACCGCGGACGAGCCGCAATGGTTCAGGGTGATGGACCACCCGACCGGCGAGCGGCCGTCGATCGCGTTCGCGGGGCCGATCGACGTCTATCAGGAGCGGCAGGGCGTTCTGGCCGTCATCATCGAATATACCAGGCTTGCGCGTTTCCTGTCGCAGCTCGAGGTCGGGCGCACGGGAACTGCCTTCATCGTCGATGGAAGCGGCGAGCTCGTCGCGGCGCCGGACAAGGAGGCCGACGAGCTCCATCCGGCGCGCGGCGACACGACGCTGTTGCCGCTGGCGCGCGCTGCGCTCGACAAGGCGGGCGAGGACGGCCGCAAGGAGGCCTGGCGAAGCCAGCTCACCTCCGGCGGCGCGGCCTACGAGGTTGCGCTGACGCCGCTGCCGTTTCCCGGCTGGTCGCTCGCCACCGTGATTCCGGAGGCCGAATTTCTCGGGCCGGTCGAGACGACGTTGCACCGCCTGATCCTCGGCCTCGCAATCGGCGCCGTGCTCGCGGCGCTGGCCTCGGCGATGCTGGCGCGGTCCGTCATCGCCGCGCCGCTATCGCGTGTCGTCGGCGAGCTTCGCCACGTCGAGGCTTTCGCGCTGGAGCAGGTCCGCCGCCACCCGTCACGACTCAAGGAGATCGCGAGCCTGTCCGGTGCGATCGCCGAGATGGCGTCCGGCCTCTCCGCGTTCCGCAAATTCATCCCGGCCGATCTGGTCCGCGGCCTGCTGCGCCAGGGCGTCGAAGCGCGGCCCGGCGGCAGCGTCCAGGAGCTCAGCGTGATGTTCATCGACATTGCCGGCTTCACCGGGCTGTCCGAGCGGTTGGGCGATCGCGTGGTGCCGCTGCTGTCGCGCTATCTCGACGTCACCTCGGAGATCATCGTCGCCAATGGCGGCACCATCGACAAGTTCATCGGCGATGCCGTGATGGCGTTCTGGGGTGCGCCGCAGCCGCAACGCGACCACGCCGCGCGATGCTGCCGCGCGGCGCTCGCTTGTCGCAGGGCGATCGAAGCATCGGGCCTCGCCGACGATCTCGGTCAGCCGCTCCAGATCCGGATCGGCATCAATTCGGGCCGCATGCTGGTCGGCAATATCGGCTCGGAGTTGCGGCTGAACTACACCGTGATCGGCGATGCCGTGAATGTCGCCAGCCGGCTCGAAGGCGCCAACAAATCCTATGGCACGCAGATCCTGATCGGCGAGGCGACCGAACGCCTGGCGCGCGGCGCCGTCATCACGCGCGAGGTCGACAGCATCGCGGTCTACGGACGGGAGGAGGGACTTTCCGTCCACGAACTGGTCGGGATCGCGGACGAAGACGCCATCGACGGAGAGGCGATCGGCTGGATCGGGGATTACGAGCGCGGCCTTGCCTGCTATCGCGCGCGGCGGTTTGCCGATGCGCTCGCCGATTTCGAGGCCGTGCTGAAACGGCGCGGCCATGATCGTCCCGCCGAGCTGATGCGCGACCGCTGCAAGCAGCTCGCATCGGCCGCGCCCGACCCCGCCTGGCGGGCCGTGGCGACACTGGCGTCGAAATAGCGGCGTCCGAGTCCGGGACATCTGGCGTTCTAATCGCGTTTGTCCGCGCATCTCGCATCAGGCTCTTGAGCCCGCCGGGCGTCTATAGTAGGAACTGCGCGGGTCTGCAGTTCACCCAGGCGTCACCGTCCCGCGAGGGAAGCTAAACCTGCAAGGCTCAATCGCACCGACACCAACCTCGTGCCGCGTCGTAAGCCGGTGACCTCCGACAATCCTACCCGGATCGGCGCATCGAGGATTGGTCATGACCAGAACTCCCATTGCCTTTGTCGCGGGCGACATCTCCGCGCTCGCGAAATCCGTACGTGCCCAGCTGCTGCAACGGACGTCGCCGCCCGGTCACGTCGAGCTGCTCAACATTCTTGCGCGTGCGACGGGACACAGGAACTATCAGCATTTCCGCGCGCGTGCGGTCGGCACTGCCGTGGATGACCGCGGCACGCCCGCACCACAAGTCGATGCGGTCGATCTGAAGCGCGTGCAACGCGCGGCGCGCCATTTCGACGACCACGGCAGGCTGTTGCGCTGGCCGGCCCGCCACAGCCTGCAGCAGCTGAGTCTCTGGGTGCTGTGGGCCGGCTTTCCGCCGCGGAGCAGTCTGGCCGAGGCGGAAGTGAAGACGCTGCTGAACCGTCAGCACGCTTTCGCCGATGATGCCTTGCTTCGCCGCGCGCTGTGCGATCACGGCATGGTCTCACGAACGGCCGACGGGCGCGCGTATCGCCGGATCGAGCGTCGGCCGCCGACGGAGGCGGCAGCGCTTTTGCGTCATCTCAAGGCCAGCGCACCCGGGCGAGCGGAAGCCGCAACATGACCGCAATTTCGGACGCATTGCCGGCCGCCGGGCGAACGCGCTTCCCTGCATCGCCATCGCATCGAGGACCGCCATGAAGGCAACACTGCTCAGATCTGAAGACTACACCCGCTCGCCCTGGAAGAACGGCGGCGGCATCTTCACCGATATCGCGGATGAACATCGCGCTGACGCAGCGGTGAAGGATTGGAGCAGCATGCTCTGGCGTTTTGCGAGCACGCCGATCGTGGCGCCCGGTCCCTTCTCCCATATGCCGGGCATCGACCGCTTGCAGATGGTGGTCGGTGGGCGCGGGCTGGTGCTCAAGGCTCCGGGCCAGGAATTCGACGAGCGTGAACCTTTTACGACCGTGCGCTTCACCGGCGAGCTCGAGATCGTGACGGAGCTTCACGCCGGGCCGGTCGAGGTCGTCAACCTGATGGCGCGGCGCGGCGTCGTGGAGATCGAGCTTGAAGCGCTCAGGGAAGCCGGCGATCGACCGTTGCATGCCGGCACGCATCTGGTTTACGCAGCGCACGGCGATTGCCGCATCCGCCTCGATGGTGAGGATTTTGCCATCCCCGGCAACGGCACGCTCAGGATCGAAATGACCGAGACATCGAGGCTCGCGCTCGTTTCGGGTCTGGTGGTGCTGGGGTCGATCCGGATCGTCGGCTAAGGGGCGATAGCCCCGACCGGCCGATGCGTACAATCCATGCAACTGGCTAGGTTGACGCGGCGGAGCCGGGGCACGATATCTGCCCTGATGCAGACCGCCGTGAAGGGCAGGACATGACCGCGCAAGACAACCACGCCACGCAGGCCGACGGTGTCGTCGACTGGCTGACCAACGGCACGCGCGACGAACGCTTCATCGACAATATCTTCGCCGACATGTGCATCCGTCTGCAGCAGGCGGGCATTCCGCTGAAGCGGTCGACGCTGCATGTCCTGATCCACCATCCGCAATGGCTTGGCGCCCGGTTCATGTGGTCCGACGGCATGCGCGAGGCGGAGATCGCGCGGGTGGATTATGACGTCCGCGAGCGGTCCGAATTCATTGGCAGTCCCGCCAACGAAATGCAGGACGGCGCCAGCGAGGTGCGCGAGAATCTCGAGCGCGATCCCTCGCTCGGCCGCAAGCACGCCCTCTACGACGAGATGCGCGAAAAGGGCCTGACCGACTATGTGGCCTGGCCGCTCTACCACACGCTCGGCAAGCGGCATCTCATCACCTTCGCGACCGACCGTCCCGGCGGCTTCGAGGATTCGCATATTGCCGCGCTCAAGAAGCTGCTGCCGGTGCTGGCGCTGGTCAGCGAGATCCGCATCAAGAACCGGTTGGCGCGCACGCTGCTGGAGACCTATGTCGGCTCCCATGCCGGCCAGTTGATCCTCGCCGGCGCCACCAGGCGCGGCAGCGGCACGACCGTGCGCGCCGCGATCATGATCTGCGACCTCAGGGATTTCACCAAGATCTCCGACAATTGGCCGCGCGACGACGTCATCGATCTGCTCAACGATTATTTCGACGCGATGTCCGAGCCGATCGCGCGGCACGGCGGCGAGATCCTGAAATTCATCGGCGACGGCCTGCTCGCCATCTTCCCGCTTCATGAGCCCGATGCCTGCGCGAACCTGCTCCACGCCGTGACCGAAGCCCGTCAAGCCATGACCGCGCTGAACGAGCGGAATAATGCGACCAGCCGCGCGCCGCTGAACTACGGCATCGGCGTCCATGTCGGCGACGTCATGTACGGCAATATCGGCTCAACCAGCCGGCTCGACTTCACCGTGATCGGCCCCGCCGTCAACATGGCCTCCCGCCTCGAAGCCCTCACCAAGCAGCTCGGTCGAACGGTGCTGCTGTCACGCGACTTTGCGGAGCTGGTGGAGGAGAAGTTCGAGCTGGAGCACGTCGGCAAGCACGAGGTCCGCGGCTTCAGCGATCCGATCGAGCTGTTCGCGTATCACGGGTAGGGCGACTGCCTCACCCAGGACGAATTGCCAGCGGCGCATCTATTTGCGGTTCGCTCCGGTGGAGCCCGAGTTCGGCATCGCCTGCTGGCCGCCCTGGGTTTGCCTTGGGTCGTTGTCCCCCGGCCGCGTCGTTGTCGATTTGGCCGGGGCGCTGGCGCCGCCGCTATTGTTGTCCGATGAGGTATTGAGGCCCGAAGCTCCTGCTCCGGTCGTGCCGCCCGTCCCGGTCGAATTGATGCTCGACCCGGTCCTGGAGGTACCCGCGCCGCCTTGCGCGAACGCGGAGGGAGGCGATGCGAGAGCCGCAACGAGCCCTGCGAGAACAAGCACTTTCATGTCCGCTCCTCTTGCTTCGGTCAAGCAGCCCCGGCTCTCGGTCCAGGGGGCGGAGGTCGAGCCGAGGCCGCCATTCGCCGGAATTGTCGGACCCCGGTGCAGGCCAATGCTCAGGACCGCGCGGTCGTTCCAATCTGGGACGGCACGCCCGTCACGCCTACGCGGACCAACGATCCTGCTCTTCCTGGTGCGCGTGCTCGTTCAGACGTTCGGCGATCTGGTCCGCAATCTTGTCCGACTCCGCCGAGGCGACGGGCTCGCCCTTGCGTGTCCTGAGCTTGTCCTTGTCGGCCTCGATCGGGAAATCGTCAGGCTTCAGTCCATCATCCTTGCCCATGGCGCGCCTCACTGCATCTCATGTCGGAAGAACACGTCTGGAGGCTGATCGTTGCTTGGACAAGAGAATCTTCCGACCGACGAATGGACGGGCGGCTCGCGTTTGGGCGTTGTCAGCATGATCCCGATGTCAGGCGCCGCCGGCAGCCCTGGCAAGCCCCTATTGCCGATGCAGGATTGTACGAATAGGCTTCCGCCCCGAAGACGCCCAAAGGGTCTTTCAAATCGGCCGCACGTTCATGCCCAAATTCCTTCGCATCGGAGTCCTGCAGTCCAACGTATCCGGCTACACGTCGAAGGCGTGGTGCGTTCGGCGCGTCGGCTCGGCGGTGTTCCTGAAGTGGGGTGCCGTGGAGGTGCAGGGCGCCGGCGATGGGCGAAGGGTCTACTGGACGCGACTGCCGCAGGAGAAGACAGTTCGCTGCGGCACGACGCAGCGCGCCCAGGACTACGCCAAAGCGGCTATCGCCCGGCGCCGCAGCCACCGCTACGAACCGCTGGCCGGGCCGATCGCGCTCCGGCCCCGATCCGGCGAGCGGAGCGCGGAGCTCAAGCAGGCACTCGCCACCATCCTGATCGTCGATATCGTCCGCTCCACCGAAAAGGCGGCAAAGCTCGGCGATGCCCGGTGGACCAAGGTCATGGGCCACTATTACGCGGCCGTGCGCAAGGAGCTGAAGAGTACGCGTGGCAAGGAAGTGGTGACGACCGGCGACGGCGTGCTGGCGACATTCAAGGCGCCGGCTTCCGGCGTCCGTTGCGCGACTGCGATCCAAAAGGCCGTGCGCACGCTGGGGCTCGACATCAGGGTCGGGCTGCATGCGGGCGAGTACAGTGTGAGCGGAGGCGAGATGGTCGGTCTCGCGTTTCACATCGGCACGCGCGTCGCCGCCAAAGCGCGCGCCGGCGAAGTCCTGGTCTCGAGCGCAGTCAAGGACCTGATGGCGCAGTCGGAGATCCGGTTCCGCGATCACGGCGTGCATCAGCTCAAGGGCGTGCCGGAGCGGTGGCGGCTGTTTCGGGTGGAGGATTGAGGGGATTGCGGCCTATCCGTTCGGATCGGTCCGGTCGCATCTCGGGCATCGCCCGTCCGCGGCGGCGGCGAGTTGGTGGCCGATCTCTTCCCTGAGAGCGTCCGCCTCGAAGGCCGTGCCGTCGCTCCTGAGGATTCGCTTGGCGCGTTCGTAGGCATGGCTCTCGGCGGCGTCGTCGCCGACGCGGACGATCACCTCATCGTGGAAAGGGCAGATCGTGGTCGCACGGGTGGTTTCGAGCGCGTAGCGTACCACTGCGGTCAGATCGTCGATGTTGGCGGATATCATGGCTGCTCTCCTGATCGTGGCGGTCCCGATGGAGGCCCGTGTCCGGCGGAGGTCGTACCGTACGGCCGTGTTGGTCGGGTCAGGCGACAAGGACGACGTCAATCAGCGTCGGCTTCCTTGAAGCGCCGAGGCCGATTGCGTGTTCTGTTCAGGGCTGCGCCATCTCAACCCGCGGTTCTTGCTCTGGTTCCATCGAAGCCGCTCGTCCGGAGCCGGCTCCCTGGTCGCGGTCGGTCGGTGCCCGTCTTGCGAAGCGGTGCCCGGAGTGCCTAGGAGTCCGGGCTCCGCTTCGTTCGGCACCGGAGCAGGAGCGCGCCCGATGTCATGCAGAGCATAAGCGTGGGCAGACCGTTTGCCTTGACCCATCTCAAACACGGGGAAGGCCCCTAAGGAATCATCCGCAATTTCGCCTGCCGCGGTTCGGGCGCATCAATAAGGGATGCAGCGCCAGATCCTCTTCAGGTGCCCGCGCACCGGCATGAACGTCCAGCATCGGATCGATGACGCGCGGCCCGAGAGCTTCGAGCCGGCGGACAACTATGTGTCCGTGAGGTGCCCGGCCTGCATGTCGCTGCACTTCGTCAACAGCACGACCGGCAAGCTGCTGGGCGAGCGAAGCGCGCAGCCCGTCCCGATGCCGCGTTCCGCCTGAACGGTCCCCGTCGATCGTGCTGCGACGTGGCGGGCGGGCAACCGTCAATGGATCGTGGCGTACATGGGCGGGCGCCGAGCGCCGGTGATGACGTTCGGCGGCAACCAAGCCCGGCAGGCGGCCAGCCCGCGTGTTCTATTTCTCGACCGCCCCCGACCAGTCCTTGAAGCCGCCGACGTTATAGACCTTCTCGTAGCCCATATCCTTCAGCACCTTGCCCGCCAGCGCCGACCGGCCGCCGGACGCGCAATAGAGAATGACGGACTTGCTCTTGTCGAACGCCTTGTCGTGATAGGGCGACTCCGGGTCCGCGCGAAACTCCAGCATCCCGCGCGAGACGTGCACGGCCCCCGCGATCTTGCCGCTGGCCGCAACCTCCGGCGCATCGCGAACATCGACGACCAGCGTGTTGCCGTTCTTGATCATGTCAGTGGCCTGTTCCGACGTGATCTTGGGGACCGCCGCATTGGCGGCTTCGAGCATTTGCTTGACGCTGGTTGGCATGTTTTGTCTCCGTTGGTGGCCTCGCGGGGAGGATAGCACATTGGCCGCGCTTCGCCTCCTTCTGTTGGAGGAGCGTGCTCTGCTTGATCATGCGCTCATTCCGCGCCCAATATCGCCCGGGCCAGCTCCGATGGGTTCTCGACAGCCGAGAAGTGGCCTGTATTCCTCAGCGTCACCATCTGCGCGTTGGGAATGAGAGACCGTGTGCGCTCGCGCTCGTCGGGCCGGGACCAATCGCTGTCGCCATAGATGAGCGTCACCGGCGCCGAGATCTGCCAATAATAGTCGCGGGCCTGGCTCCAGGATCGCCATCCGGCCAACACCTTGCGTGCGGCCCGCTTGTATCCCGGGCGATGGGCCACCTTGTCGAACTCGGCGAGCAGATCGGCCGGCAGCTTGCGCGGGTCGTGATATCCGCCGCCCATGATCTTGCCGAGAACGATCTTGTTTTCGAGCGACGCGTTGATCGCGCCGAGCACCGGCACTTGCAGGCTTCCGATGATGAAGTTCGCGAGCCAGTTGCCACGTCGAAGTCCGTCGCCATAGCGGGTCTCGTAATCGTAAGGATTGATTGCAAAGACCCGCTTCACCCTCTGCGGAAGTGACGCCGCCACCGTGAGAGCCAATGCGCCCCCGATCGACTCGCCGACGAGGGTTACATCCGAGAGGTCTAGCTCCTCGATGAAGCGTATGACTGCCTGCCTGAAATAGGGCTCGTTGAAGCTTGCGTCCGGATCGATCGGCGAGTGTCCGTGGCCGGGCAGATCGATGGCGTATACCGTGTGCGATCCTGCGAGCAGAGGCGCAAGGCTGCGGAAATACTCGAGCTGCGTCCGGATCGTATGGATGAGGAGTAGCGGAGGCCCGCTGCCGGTCTTGTGAAAACGCACACTGAGCCTCTCCGATAATTTGAGCAAGCTCGGCCCGGCTTCGCTCACGTCAAGCATCCGGTCTCTCCATGTTTCGAGGGGGCCGTCGTTCAAGCGGCGGCGGCTTCACGGACCAGCGCGGCTGCGGCATCGAGAAGGGCCCGTGCGAGGTCCGTATCGTTGACCGCGCGCGCCAGCGCCACGGCGCCGACCATCGTCGCGAGAATGGCCATGGCCTTGTCTCTCGACCCCTTGCCTTCCTTGGCGATGAAGCGGCCGAGCACGTCGAGATGGGCCTCGATGCCCGCTTCGAACTCGGCCTTGACGTCGGGGCCCTGCCGGGCGGCATCCGAGCCGAGGGCCACGATCGGACATCCGTCCATTCTCTCTTCGCGATGATCTGCGCTGAGATAGAATCCGATCACTGCGCTGAGCGGATCGTCAGGATTGCGCGCGGCCGCGTCCGACCATCGGGTGGAAGCGCTCTCCAACGCTCGCTTGGAGGCCTCGACCGCCAAGTCCTCCTTGGACGCGAACTGCTTGTAGAAGGCGCCCTGGGTGAGCCCGGCCCCTTCCATCAGATCCTTGAGCCCAATGCCGTCAAAGCCGCGCTCCCTGAAGAGGCGACTTGCCACATTGATCACGGTTTGGCGGTTCTCCGCGGCTTGAACGCGACTGACGCGCATCATGCTCCTCCATTTGGATTTCAGTCGAAATCTATGCCCAATATAGATTTCGAGCGACATCTATCAAGTTGCCCTCGGACGCGCCCTGGCTTCCTGAGATCACGTTTCCGTCAGGACGCAAATTTAGATTGCGATCGAGCTCTAAGACAATATAGAGTTCGAACGAAATCTAAATCCCAGAGGAGACCCGTCATGAAAAGGGGTGTTGCCGTGTTGGCCGGTATTATGATCCCGGCGGGGGTGGCCACGTTCGTCAGTCTTGGCATTTTCGCCCCCAACGCCTCTGCCGTGAGCGACCCGAGACAGGAGCCGCCGATGGTCAGCCTGGCGACGGCCACGCGGGTGAGCGGATCCGACCGCGGGTTCACGGGCACCATCGGCGCGCGGGTGGAGAGCAATCTCGGCTTTCGCGTCGCCGGCAAGATCGTCGAGCGGCTGGTGAATGTCGGTGAGCAGGTCAAGGCCGGGGAGCCGCTGATGCGGATCGACGAGACCGACCTCCGCCTTGCGCTTGCGGCAAAGCGCAACGCTGTGGCCTCAGCGCGCGCAGTCGTCGTGCAGACCGATGCGGATGAGCGTCGATACGCCAACCTGGTCAACGACGGATGGACGTCCAAGCAGCGCTACGAGCAGGCGAAGGCCGCCTCGGATACAGCCAAGGCCCAGCTCGCGGCGGCCGAAGCCGAGGCCGGGGTCGCGGAAAATCAGGCGACCTATTCCATCCTGGTGGCAGACGCGGACGGCACGGTCACGCAAACGCTTGGCGAGCCCGGCCAGGTGGTCTCGGCCGGCCAGACGGTTGTTCGGCTTGCGCAGTCCGGGCCTCGCGAAGCCGTGGTGGCGCTTCCCGAAACGATCCGGCCGGCGATCGGCTCGCTCGCCGAGGCCAGCCTGTATGGCAGCGATGGACGCCGTTACGCGGCGCATCTGCGCCAATTGTCGAACTCTGCCGACGCGCAGACCCGGACTTACGAGGCCCGCTACGTGCTCGGCGGCGAGGCGGCAGCAGCACCACTCGGCGCGACAGTCACCATTCGGCTCGCAAGCCAGGACAGTCAGTCGGAAGTCCAGGTGCCGCTCGGCGCCGTGCTCGATGATGGCAGGACCACCGGCGTCTGGGTGTTCGACAGCGCCAGCTCGACCGTACACTTTCGCCCCATCAAGCTTCTGCGCGTGACCAGCGAAGCGGCAATCATCTCTGGATCGAGCTCCAGTGACCCCATTGTGTCCCTCGGCGCTCACCTCCTGCACGAGGGCGCCCGCGTCAGGACCGTCACTGACGGCGGGAGCAAATCATGAGCTTCAATCTCTCCGCGGTCGCCGTTCGCGAGCGGGCCGTGAGCCTGTTCTTCATCATGCTGCTGGCGGCCGCAGGCGCCTACGCCTTCTTCATGCTCGGACGGGCCGAGGACCCGTCCTTCACCATCAAGACGCTCACGGTTACCACGGTATGGCCCGGTGCGACGGCACGCGAGATGCAGGACCAGGTCGCCGAACCCCTGGAGAAGCGGATTCAGGAGCTGACCTGGTACGACCGGGTGGAGACGACCACGCGGCCGGGTTATGCCTACATGACGGTGACGCTGAAGGACAGCACGCCGCCATCGAGCGTGCAGGAAGAGTTTTATCAGGCGCGCAAGAAACTCGGAGATGAAGCGCGCAAGCTGCCGGCCGGCGTGCTCGGCCCCTTCGTCAACGACGAATATTCGGACGTGAGCTTCGCACTCTATGCCCTCAAGGCGAAGGGCATGCCGATGCGTGAGCTCGCCAGGAAGGCGGAGGTGATCCGCCAGGACCTGCTGCACGTGCCCGGCGTCAAGAAGATCAATATCTTCGGCGAACGTCCCGAGCAGATCTTCGTGGAGTTTTCCTATCCCAAGCTGGCAACGCTCGGCGTGTCGGCACAGGATATCGTTGCCGCCTTGCAGCGGCAGAATACGGTGACCCCGGCGGGTTCGATCGACACAAGCGGGCCGCAGGTCTTCATCCGGGTCGACGGCGGCTATGACAGCGTGCAGGCGATAGCCGACACGCCGATCGTTGCGGCGGGACGAACCTTGAAGCTGTCGGACATCGCCGAGGTCCGTCGCGGCTACGAGGATCCTCCCACCTACATCATCCGGCACCAGGGTGAGCCCACGATCATGCTCGCGGCGGTGATGCAGGAGGGCTGGAACGGTCTGGCGCTCGGCAAGGCGTTGGAGGAGAGGTCCGCAGCCATGGCGCGGACACTGCCGCTCGGGATGACGCTCGACAAGGTGACCGACCAGGCCGTGAACATCACCTCCGCGGTCGACGAGTTCATGATCAAATTCGCAATGGCGCTCGCAGTGGTGCTGCTGGTCAGCCTGCTCAGCCTCGGCTGGCGCGTGGGAATCGTCGTGGCCGCAGCGGTCCCGCTGACGCTGGCCGTCGTGTTCCTCATCATGCTCGAGACGGGCCGGTTCTTCGACCGCATCACGCTCGGTGCTCTCATCCTCGCGCTTGGCCTGCTCGTGGACGACGCCATCATCGCCATCGAGGTGATGGTGGTGAAAATGGAAGAGGGCATGGACCGCCTCAGTGCGGCGGCCTACGCATGGAGCCACACCGCGGCGCCGATGCTCTCGGGCACGCTGGTGACGATCGCGGGATTCCTGCCGGTGGGGTTCGCGCGCTCGACGGCCGGCGAATATGCCGGCAACATCTTCTGGGTCGTGGGGTTCGCTCTCATCGTCTCCTGGATCGTTGCGGTGATCTTCACGCCTTATCTTGGCGTCAAGATGCTGCCCGCGATCAAGCCCATCGAGGGTGGCCACCACGCGATCTACGACACGCCGAACTACCGGCGTTTGCGGGGGCTCATCACCTTCGCCGTGCGCCACAAGTTCCTGACCTGCAGCCTCGTCGTGATCGCTTTCGCGCTGTCCGGCCTCGGCATGGGCGCGGTCAAGCAGCAGTTTTTCCCGACGTCGGATCGCCCCGAGGTTCTCGTGGAGGTTCGCCTGCCGGAAGGCACCAGCATCGAGACGACGACCGCCGCCGTCGAGAAGCTCGAACGCTGGCTGCATGATCAGCCCGAGGCGAAGATCGTCACCAGCTATGTCGGCCAGGGCGCGCCCCGCTTCTTCTTCGCGATGGCGCCGGAGCTCCCCGATCCGGCCTTTGCCAAGATCGTCGTGCTGACGCCTGACGCCGAGGCGCGCGAGGCCTTGAAGCACCGGCTCCGCGAGGCGGTATCACACGGCCTTGCCCGGGAAGCGCGCGTGCGCGTCACCCAGCTCGTCTTCGGACCCTACACGCCGTTCCCGGTGGAGTTTCGGGTGATGGGCCCCGATCCCGCAAAATTGTACGCGCTCTCTGAAAAAGCCATCGAGGTCATGCGTGGCGTTCCCGACGTGCGACAAGCCAATCGCGATTGGGGCAATCGCACACCCGTGCTCCGCTTCATTCCAGATCAGGATCGGCTGAACCTCATCGGCCTCTCGCCGGCGGAAGTCGGGCGGCAGCTGCATTTCCTCCTCACCGGCATCGCCGTCACGCAGGTCCGCGAGGACATTCGCAATGTCCCGATCGTGGCGCGCAGCGCCGGCGGTGAGCGGCTGGATCCGACACGGCTCGCCGACTTCTCACTGACGAGCCGGGACGGCCGTCTGATTCCGCTTGACCAGATCGGCCATTCGGAAGTCCAGCTCGAAGAGCCGATCCTGAAGCGCCGCGATCGCACGCCGGTCATCACGATTCGTTCGGACATCAACGAGGCGACCCAGCCTCCCGAGGTCTCCAAGGACATCGTGAAAGCGCTTCAGCCGCTGATCGCATCGCTTCCGGCCGGCTATCGCATCGAGACCGGCGGCTCGATCGAGGAGGCGACGAAGGCCAATGACGCGCTGGCGACCATCTTTCCCGCCATGATCGCCGCAACGCTAATCGTCATCATGCTTCAGGTCAGATCATTCTCGATGATGGCTCTCGTCATGCTGACCGCGCCGCTTGGTCTCGTCGGCGTCGTGCCGGCGTTGCTGATCTTCAACCAGCCGTTCGGATTCAACGCGATTCTGGGACTGATCGGACTGGCCGGAATCCTGATGCGCAATACCCTGATCCTGACCGAACAGATCAAGGAGAACCGCGCGGCGGGCCTCGACGACTACCACGCCGTCATCGAAGCCACGGTGCAACGCACGAGGCCCGTGATCCTGACCGCACTTGCCGCCGTGCTGGCGTTCATCCCCCTCACACACTCCGTCTTCTGGGGATCGATGGCCTATACCTTGATCGGCGGCACGGCAGTCGGCACGGTGTTGATCCTGCTCTTCCTGCCTGCGCTCTATGCCGCGTGGTTCCGGATCAAGCCGACTGCGGATGAGAGCCATGAGAGCGCGACGGACAAACCGGAGTTGCGAACGGCAATGGCTGCGGAGTAGGGCGATCTGCAACTCGCGGTGTAGATTTCGGCTCCGAGGACCGGTTTGCCACGATAAAGGTCCACGGAGCATCGGAAAAATAGGTAGTTCATGCCGTTTTCGACCCAAGCTGATCCCACCGAGGCCGGATGCGGTCGGTCGACAGATATCCCGCGCTTTTCTCCACATGCCATGTCGGAACCCAGGCCGGCCGTTCGTCTTGAATCCGAGCCGCCTCGAACCGGAGTTCTGCGTAAATGGCCCCGCGCGCCAATTGGAAAGGCTTCCTGAGACTGTCCCTCGTCACCTGTCCCGTGGCGCTCTTTCCGGCCACATCCGAGAGCGAGAAGATCTCGTTCAACCAGCTCAACCGGCAGACCGGCCACCGCATCAAGTACGTGAAGGTGGACGCCGATACCGGCGACGAGGTGTCGAACGAGGACATCGTCAAGGGCTACGAGCTCGAGAAGGGCCAGTACATCGAGGTCTCGAAAGAGGAGCTCGAGGAGATCGCGCTGGAGTCCACGCGCACCATCGAGATCGACGAGTTCGTCGACAGGTCGGACATCGACCCGCGCTATTTGATCCGCCCCTATTACATCCGGCCCGATGGCAAGGTTGGCCACGACGCCTTCGCGGTGATCCGCGAGACCATCCGCGAGATGAACAAGGTCGCGATCGGGCGCGTGGTGCTGACCAACCGCGAGCACATCGTCGCGCTGGAGCCGATGGACAAGGGCCTCGTCGGCACACTCTTGCGCTACCCCTACGAGGTGCGCAGCGAGCAGGAATATTTCGACGACATCCAGGACGTGAAGGTCACCAAGGACATGCTCGATCTCGCCAGGCACATCGTCAACCAGAAAGCCGGACGCTTCGAGCCCGAAAAGTTCGAGGACCATTACGAGACCGCGCTGATCGAGCTGATCAACGAAAAGCGCGCCGGGAAGGTCATCCGGCCGAAGGAGCGGCCGAAGGGCGAGAACGTCGTCGACCTCATGGAGGCGCTGCGGCGCAGCGTCGGCAAGGAGGCCAGAAAGGAGGTTAGGCAGGAGGCCGCCCCTGCGAAGGCAGATAAGCCGGCGAAGAAGCCGAGGAAGGCGGCGGCCGGCCAGAAGGAGATGCTGATGCCGATCGCGGGCAAGAAGGCGGCCACCAAGGAGACGTCTGCCAAGAAGCAGGCCTCAGGGACGCGGCGGAAATCGGCATGAAGCATCCGGTGACGCCGGACGGACGCACCTTCGTCGTCCGCGGTCGCCTGTGGCGAATGGCCAACCCCGATCTCGCAGAAGATGAGCGCGCAAGTTTGGTGAAGCGGCTGATGGCGGCGAGGCGCGCGGTCCGCGACGCCAAGGCGGATGAAGACCCGGACCTGGAGGCGGCCGCGCATCGCGAGGTGGACGAGGTCAAGCGCGCGCTGGGGGAGCGGGGGCCGGTCTGGTGGAACGACGGCGCGCCCGACTTCAATCGCCACATGGCCAGGAACACGCCTTATGCCGCCTGGTACGCGAAGGTCCTTGCGGCAGGCGTCAAAGGCGCTCGTCAGGGCACTCCGGACATGAATCGCCGATCGAATCGAGGACATCGTTGATCTCCGCGACGGCTTGATCCGGAGAGACGCCGTCCGGTGGATGCTGCCGCGCGAGCGTGACCGCGCGTTTCCGAGCGTGCGGGTCGGCACGATCCCTGGCCCAGCCATGCTCCTCGCATTCGCAGATGGCGCCGGCCTCCTGCAGCAGATTGATGGCCCATCCGCGCAGGGTGCGGATCGCCGGCCGTCTGTCCCTGGTCATCAGCATCCGAGATCACTCCTGCCCGGACGAATTCTTCGGGCCGCCAAATCGTTCCGGCGGTTAGCAGGGAGCACGGATTCCCAAACGGCAGGGCTGAGCTTGTCGACGTGTTCCGGGCGACCGTGGCGAATAGGTCTAGGCGCAGATCTTTTCTTTCCAGCCAGGGCGACGATACGTAGGATTAGAGTGACAGCGCACTCCGTTCGCGCGGTCGGCAATGCAATTGCAAGTTCGGTGCGCTGTCACCGTAATCTCGCATCATCAATGTCATCCTCCGCGCCCTCGATGCTGGTGACGAACGCCCTGTCACCTGCATCAAGGTCGGCAAATCCGGGATCGACGTCTTCGGTCGCCGTACCCTTGATCCAAGCCCTATCAGACGCGGAACTTCGGAGCCTGCTCATGATCAGTTTCTCTCCTGGGCAGGTTCAGCTCGGCCAGGTGAGCGCGGCAGTGGGTTTCGCAGCCATCCATGCCTAGATACCTGGTACCTTTTGGTCCCATGGGACGTTAACGCGAGGAATTAGCTCCGGGTCTTCGAAACCGAGACTACGGTGACTGTGCTGGACTGCACGCCCGAAGTAAGAGAGGGAAGTTGCGGTGACAGTTCTGTCAATGCGCCCGGTCAACGTCACGATTGATGCGCGCGGCGCCGACGAAGCCAGAATAGCGAGGGTTCAGCAGCAGATTGCGGACCTTAAGGCCTCACTGCCGGGCACAATCGTCAAACAGTCACGCAAGCGAAGAAACAGCGAGCGCTATAGGCAGACGCGCCGCTTTAGGGGGCGTAAAACACGCGGTCCCTAATAAGTTATTTGCTATAATGTTCCTATTTTGTTCTTATGTCAACCCAGTCTTGGTAACGGTCGTTTTCATCGTTGAAAACGCCCACGGCACAGGGATTTCACGCGCTTCGATGCGTTGTTTTCGCTAGTAGAAGCTTTAAAATTGTCGCGCCTACACCTCGGTTTGGGGCGATTCGGAGGCAGGCTCAGTGCTCACGTACGTTAGAACGAACATCTTTGATTCACCCGCACAGACGCTGGTGAACACCGTCAATTTGGTTGGCGTTATGGGAAAGGGCATCGCTCTTGAGTTCAAGAGCCGCTATCCCGCGATGTTCAAAGCTTACAAAAACCTTTGCGACCGCAACGAATTTGAGATTGGCAAGCTTCACCTGTGGCGTGCCGAAGATCATTGGGTTTTGAATTTTCCAACGAAGACTACGTGGAAGAAACCTTCCAGACTTGAGTACATTGAGGCTGGACTTAACGTCTTTGTCGACTCCTACCGTGAGATGGGTATCACCTCGATCGCATTTCCACCGCTGGGGTGTGGAAACGGCAACCTAAATTGGGCTGATGTCCGGCCGGTGATGGAGAGGTATCTCAGTCGTTTGGAGATACCGGTTTACGTGCACGACCGGCACGTAACGAAGGGATTCATTCCAGAGCACAAAGAAGTGCCTATCGACCGTATCCCGGTTACCTACGAGGATTTCATACACGACATTCGCGAACGAATGCATGCGAGTCATGGTACTTTTTCGACGCTAAAAGGCCGGGCTCTGTTCGCTGCCAAGTGGCACGATGACGGCGGTATTTTGATTGAAAGCCCGGGCCGCAGCAGCCAAATTCGCCCTGAGTTTATGGAATGGGCATGGAACGGCCTGCAGTCAGGTATCTTGACGGCCGATCAATTCCCCGGTGATGACTCAAGAAAAGCGAAGTCGTACTTATTCGCAATCCTCGCCGAACTTCCGTACGTCACCGTCACGGAAATTCGGAAGCCTGAATGGAGTGAAAACACTCCAGCGCACGGTTTGTACATGAAACGTGCAGATAGAAAGGCTGACGCAAATCACACTGATGTTCCTGGCCCGCAGGACAATCAATTTTGTCTATCACTTTAGAGCGCGCAGCGCGTCACGTAGAACAGCTTGAAAAGCGCCTAGCGATAACAAAGCAGCGGGCGTTCTGGCCGCGATATTTGTTTCACACGACGCATGTTACGAACGCCGTTGAGATGATTCGCGTCGGAGCACTGAACGCTCGCAACCAAGTTGCCGAATTTCACGACGTCGCAAACCAGGGTGCGCTTGGCGCGTTTGAAGGGTCGCACGACTTCGCGCGTTAATACTTTCGTCCCAAGAACGGATTTCATATGCGGACGGAAGGCATCAAGTGTCTGACCGACCCTTACCGACTTCAAGCACAAATGTCTGTGCCGGTTTGTTTTGTTTT
This sequence comes from Bradyrhizobium sp. IAR9, assembly GCF_013408065.1. Classification (NCBI taxonomy): domain Bacteria; kingdom Pseudomonadati; phylum Pseudomonadota; class Alphaproteobacteria; order Hyphomicrobiales; family Nitrobacteraceae; genus Bradyrhizobium; species Bradyrhizobium sp. IAR9. The sequence continues at coordinate 94,165 of NZ_JACBZW010000006.1, read as the reverse complement.
CCGTTTGAGCGACGTCTTATGTCGTGCTGACGCTTGTTTCTCGAGCGGTAACGTCCAGCGTAGTCATGATTTCCGAACTGGTGACGCCGCATTTGATCAGCTTGATTTTGATGCGATCTACCATGACTCGTGGACTGACAGTACTAACCGAGCCTACATACATGATTGCCGAATGGCGGAAGTTGCCGTTCGTAATCGCTTGCCGCTAGACGGCACGTTGCAAGGCATTCTGTTCCGCACGAGCTGGGATATGGAGACGTTCCGTTATCTGCTTGGTGAGGCCGGGATAACGTGTAACTATCGCATGGGCGTTGAGCAGATTTCATCGTCGCTATTTATGCATGAAGGACTTTATCTGACAGATTTGACCTTCAGCGATGACCGGCTTCAGATGTCTTTCCATTTCCCGCTGAGGCACCCGGCTCCGGAAAATCTTTACGACGTCCACGCGATTCAAGATTGTGCAGCGGGCCGACGTCTCCTCAACAAGCAACTGAAGTTGGATAAGCCTAGCTTCGGCATTACCAAGTACCATCCGGATGGAGATGCTGTTTGGACGATCTATTTGGAGAAGGAGTTGGCCTTTAGGGGACGGCTACAACATGCTCGATCTCAGGTATTTGGATAGCGGCGCGCGACAGTACATCAATTCTTCCAAACGTTTGGGGCTGAAAGCACTTGCAGCGGAGAGGGGGGCGTCTGCGCGGCCAAGTTCGACTATGAAGCCACATCCTGCCGTCAAGAACGGGAAGTATGTCGAAGAGACCCGGCGTGCCGAAGCTCCTAAGCTAGGCTCCGCCAAGCTCGTTCGAGCACAAAGGCCAAGAAGGACCGCGCGAAACCTACGGCCATTGCCATCTTGACCACTTGCGCGTTGCTGCGAACGCTTATCGGAACGCACTCGGTACCGAGCAAGAACGTAGGATTGGTTGTTTCGTTGGTTGACGAAAGGGCAAGGCGCCAGAAGCCGGCCCAATCCCTTGAAATCACTAGTGGGCCCGGCAGGACTCGAACCTGCAACCAGACCGTTATGAGCGGCAGACCATCAATAAGTTTCGTTGATTTTGCTGCACTTTCGTTTGAATTTGATCGCGTTCGTCGTGGTCTGTTCACGTCGTTTCTGGTGCGAAACTGGTGCGGTCAGTGAGCTTCGGTAGGCACTTTACAACCTTGGCGACGCAGTCTGTCCCATGATTGATTGGACCGGGGCAGCTCGAAACCTGAAAGCGAAAAAGCGCCGACGAGGCTTTGAGAGCGAAGCGTTGACGCCTAACTTCAGTTTGGCTTTACGGGCGCGCGGCCGACCGGATCTGAAGCTTTCTTCATGCATGCAGCGCGGTGGCGTGGTCCCGGCCGAAATAGGCCCGTTCCAGGCGGCGCGGTAGATCGGCCTCGGTGGTTGCCGCTTGTAGAACTACACGTCCTTGGGCCAGCGCGCAGACTCGATCCGCAGCGGCGAGCGCCTTCTCGATCAGCTGTTCGACCAGCAGCACGGCGGTGCCGTTCGCGCGCAGCTTCGCCACCACCGCAAGCACTCGGTCGACAAGCACAGGAGAGAGACCTGCTGATGGCTCGTCGAGCATCAGCAGGCGCGGCCGCCGCACCAGCCCCTGGGCCACCGTCAGCATCTGTTGCTGCCCGCCGCTCAGCGCGCCGCCGCGCTGATGGCGCTTCTCGGCAATCTCCGGAAAGAAGTTTAGCGCCTCCTCGACGCGGGCCATGCGCTCGCCACGCGGCAGGTCATAGGCCGCGAGCAGCAGGTTGTCGGTCACCGATTGCTGGGTGAAGACGCGGTGACCCTCAATCACATGGACAAGGCCAGCCCGCGCCGTCTCCTGCGGGCCCCAGCCGCGCAAGTCCTGGCCTGCGAAACGCACGGCGCCGGTCCAAGGCAGCAGGCCGGAGACGGCGCGGAGAAGCGTGGTCTTGCCGCCGCCGTTAGGGCCGAGAAGGGCGACCACCTCGCCAGGGCCGATCGCAAGATCGATCCCGTGCAGCACGCGAATCTTGCCGTAGCCGGCTTCCAGACCTCGAATGTCGATCAGTGGTTCAGGCACCGAGATAGGCACTGATCACCTCCTTGTGCACGCGGATTTCGGCAGGCGTACCGTTCGCCAGCACGCGACCGAGATTGAGCACGGTAACCTCGTCGCAGATGTCGAAGATCAGGTCGGCGTGATGTTCCACTAGGAGAACGCCGGTGCCCTGGCGGCTGATCTCCTTGATCAACTGGCCGAGCCGCTCGATCTCGTCCGTAGCAAGGCCTGCTGCCGGTTCGTCAAGCAGCAGGAAGGCGGGTTTCAGCATCAGCGCGCGCGCGATCTCCACGAAGCGCAGTTCGCTGTGTTGCAGCCGGTCGGCCCTTACATCGGCCAGTTCCTCCAGCCCTACTGCACGCAGCGCAAGGCGCGCGGCCGCTTCCAGGCTCCGCTCGCCCTGACGATGACGTGGCAGCGACATGAGCGCTTCCACGAAGGACGATTGTCCTTCAATCCAGCCGCCGATCATCACGTTGTCGATGACCGACGCCTCGCCAACAATCCGCGGCGTCTGGAACGTGCGGGCGATACCGTGTTCGGCCCGAGTCTCTGGTGCGCCTCTCGCCAGAGGCGAGTTGAGCCTGACTTCGCCTTCCTGCGGCGCGTAGTAGCCGGAAATAACGTTCAGCGTTGTGGTCTTGCCGCTGCCGTTCGGGCCAATCAGCCCGTGCACCTGACCAGGCCGGATGTTGAGGTCGAGACCGTCAATAGCGCGCACGCCGCCGAAGGTGAGCACGATGCCCTTCAGTGTCATGGGCCTGTCGGCTCCACTGCGTTTCAGGATCTCGCCGAGCAGGGTCGGCCGCGGCTTGATCGCCCGATCGCTTTGAAGCGGCTTGCGGTTCTTGAAGTCGAGGAGCGCGGCAATGCCACCGGGCATGGCGAGGACGATGATCAGGAGTAGCGCGGCATAGAGAAAGGTGGACCATGCGGCCAGCGGAGCGGCGATCTCCGGCAGGATGGTGAGGATGATCGTGCCGATGAGCGGACCGAGAATGGAACCCCGGCCGCCGATCAGCACCGCGATAAAGAATAGCAACGACAGTTCGAAGGTGAAAGCGTCCGGGGTGATATAAGTCTGGAGGCTTGCGAACAGGCCGCCTGCGACCGCCGCCACTGCGCCACTGAATAGAAAGATGGTGACGAACAGCTTCGGCTTGGAAATGCCGTTTGCCTCGGCCGCCACATCGGCGTCGCGCACGGCGATCAGCGCCCGGCCGAATCGGCTCTTGGCGACATTTGAGGTCGCCCAAGTGACCAGCGCGGCAAGGGCCAAGCAAAGATAGAGAAAGCCCCATGCGGTATTGAACGGCGCTGGCATTTCCGGCCCGCTGATGCCGATCCCGCCGCCGGTGACGCCCTCCCAGGCCAGCGCTACCTGGGTAGCGATGGTTGCAAAGCCGAGTGTCGCCATGGCGAAATAAAAGGTGCGCAGCCTTAGCGCCGGCAGGCCGACGACGACGCCGAACACTGCGCCCGCAACTGCGGCAACTGCCAGCGCCACGAAGGTCGGCAGGGGCGGCAACACATTGCCGGCGGCGAGCACGCTCGTCGTATATGCGCCGAGCGTCAGGAGGGAGACATAGCCGATGGCAAGCTGGCCCGCGTAGCCAACGACCAGGTTGAGGCCCGCAACCAGGACCCAATAGATAGCCGCACGGGTGGTGATCAGTGCCCAATACTCGTTATCCGTAAGCGGCAGCAGCACGGCGAAGGTGAACAGGGCAACCAAAGGCAGGACCGTCGGCAAGACGACGCGCCAGCCGATATCGGCAGGCGCCTCCGAATGGATCGTTGGTTGACTCGTATCTGGCATTAGACTCTCCGCGGCGCCGGTGCGCCGAACAAGCCCTGCGGTGCTGCGAGCAGGACGACGATGAACAGCACGAAGACGGCAACCGAGGAGAAGATGCCGCCGACCAGGAAATTGGCGGCCTGCTGGAAGACGCCGAGCGAGAGCCCGCCGATGACCGCGCCGCGATTGTTGCCCAGGCCGCCAAGTGCAACCGGCACGAAGCCGTAGAAGTTGAGGAGCGGACCGTTGGCAAAGAAGGCGAGCAATAGTTGTCCGCCGGCGAAGCCCGCAAGCCCGCCGATGGCACCGGCGAGCGCATAACTGGCGATTCTCAGATTGCGCTCGGGCAGGCCGAGCGCGCGGGCAGCGAAATTGTCCTCGGCGACGGCCAGGAAGGCGCGGCCGACCAAGGTCTTTCGGTAAAGAAGTTCGAGCCCGGCAATGGTTAGTCCGCAAGCAACGAGCGGGAGCCAGAACTTCTCGTCGAACGCGCCCGAGCCGAAGCCAAAGAGCTTTGGGAAAGGCTGCGGTTCGGTGCTCCATTCGATAGCCGTGACCTGCTGGATCATCAGCGCTAGCGCCAGTGTGGAGAGCACATAGAGATGCTGTTCGAGGCTCTTCAAGACGGGACGCACCGCGACGATCTCGGTAACTACGCCGATCAGCGCGCAAGCGCCAAGCGATGCCAGCAAGCCGATCACCGGCGGCCAGCCGAGGCGCAGCATAAAGAGCGAGCCGAAGACGCCGCCGAGCATGCCGAGTTGGCCAGCGGTGAAGCTCATGACACGGGAGGTGGCGAACATCGTGTTGTAGGTGATCCCGATGAGAGCATAGATGGCGCCGACCGCCAGGCCGGACGCCAGGATTGAAGCGAGCATCATCACCTCACTAATACCGAGAAAGCGGGTCCCGCGGTCCGCGGCGCCGGCCGGTTAGGCGCCATTGACTTGGAGCGGTCGAAGTCTTGAAGAGATCGTGGGGATCGCATCCGGCGCGGTGTCGGATGCACGAAACCCAAGTCATCACCGTCCGCCAGAATAGCCGGGCGCCAGCGCGAAGGCGCCGTTCTTGGCCGAACTTGCTGCCGACATCACCACATCTGCGGTCGGATAGCCGTTGTGCTGAGTCGGGCTATAGCTGTAGTCGCCAAAATAGCCATTGTATTTCGAAAGACCGTTCCAGTAGCCGGTGATCGCCTCGCTCGAGGAGGACCCGCGCGCCTCGACCGCCTTGGCCACCAGGTCGACGGCGTCGATGCCGCACGCGACCCACCAGAGCAGCGTGTCCGAAAGGTTCACCTTTCCCGCGAGCCGCTCGACCAGTTCCTGGTTGCGCCCTTGCAGCTTGCCGTCGGCGCCGTAGCTGCAGCTGCGATAGCCGACGGCATAGACCTTGTCCCAATTGGCCGGCTTGTCGATAAGGCTTCCGATTTCCCCGGAAGACAGCGACGGGTGTCCGACAAAGGGAATGTCCCAGCCCATAGCTGCGCGTGTGTTCATCATACGCGCTTCCATGCCAGTGGAGACGCTCCAGATCACGATCGCCTCCGCCCCGGCATTGCGGGCACGCAACAGGTCGGGTGTCAGGTCCGGCTGGGTGGCGTCAATATTGGCCTGATAGACCACCTCGGCGCCGTCGTTCTTGAATCCGGCGACGGACGCCTTGACCGCCGAGACACCATAGCCGGTCGTGTCGCCGATCACCGCCACGTTCTTGAGCTTGAGGATCGCCAGGCAATAGTTGCGTACCGCGTCGTCCCACTGGGTATTGGACGGCGCGATCCGAAACGCGTTGGGGAATCTCTGGACGTCGATCAGGCTGTCGACCACGCAGGGGTGGATATTGGGCATCTTGGCGCGCGCCATGATCGGGGTCACCGCCAGCGACTCGCCGGAATTGGTCGGGCCCCAGATCGCGTGGACGCGGGCCTGGCTGATCATCTCCTGGGTGGCATTCACCGCCTTCGTCGGGTCGCCCTGGGTGTCGCGGGTTATCAGTTCCACCTTGCGCCCCTTGACGCCGCCGGCGCCGTTGATGGATTCGGTTGCAAAGATAACGCCGCGGTTGAAGCCGACGCCCGGCGCCGAACTCGGGCCAGTAAGTGCGGCCAGCCAGCCGATCTTGATCGGCTCGTTCTGGGCAATGGCCGGGCAGGCGAGACCGACCACAGAAGCGCCCATTGCGGCCTTGGTGAATCGACGACGACTGATGATCATTTCGTTCTCCCTGTTATTGTAGTCACCGCTCGTCGGTTGCGAGCTTCGGCTTGTCCCTGTCGTATTCTTCCGGCAAAGGCTTCGTATGGCCGGAACCTGTCGCTCACGCGCCTTGCGGGCCTGAGCTTCTCAAATGTCCGATGTAGTCGCGGTTGAAGGTGAAGCCCCAGCCGGGCCGCTCGGGCACGATGGCGCAGCCATCGGCAAAGCTCAGCCGTTCATTGTAGAGCGGCGAGAACCAGGGCATGTATTCAAGGAACACGGCATTGGACAGCGCGCCGAGTGCCTGGATGCTTGTCTCAGGGAACAAGTGGCTCGACACAGCCACGTCGTGGCTCTCCGCCATATGGCCGACCCGTATGAATTCGCTCAAACCCCCAACCCTTTGCATGTCGGGCATCAGGATGTCAGCCGAGCGCAACTCCAGCATGCGGCGGAAACCGTAGCGGGTATATTCCGTCTCGCCTGATGCGATCGGCGTGTCGAGCGCGGCTGAGACACGGGCGAGGCCTTCCAGATCCCAGGCCGGCAGCGGTTCTTCGAACCAGGTGAGATCGAATTCCTCCAGCATCCGGCCAAGCCGGATCGCTTGTGCTTCGTTAAGGCCCTGGTTCGCATCGGCCATCAGCTTAATCTTCGGGCCGATCGCCTGACGCACGGCCCGAACGCGGGCGATATCTTCCTTCGGGTCAGCATGGCCGAGCCGCATTTTCATTGCGCCGAAACCTTCGGCCGCGAAGCGGCCCGCTTCCTCGACCAACTCGTCGGTGGCGAGCGACAGCCAGAGTCCGCCGCTGTGATAGATCGGCACGCGGTCATGGGCGCCGCCCAGCATGCGATAGAGCGGCAGGCCTGCGGCCTTTCCCGCAAGATCCCAGAGCGCGCCGTCCAGGGCCGAGATGCCGACGACGGGGACCCCCTTGTGGCCGAGGAAATTGATGTCCTCCCAGGCGCGCGTCCAAAAATTGGCGATATGTCCGGCGTCGCGCCCGATAATGAGATCGGCGAGTTCATCGACCATCTGGCGCAGCACGGCGGTGCGCCGGTTGTTCAGCGTGAAGATCAGATTCTCGCCGGTCAGGCCTTCATCCGTCCTGACCGTGACCAGCACGCAGCCGAAATCACGGATCTGACCCAAGGCGCTGCCGATCGGCGACGGCAGTGTTACGAGAACGACTTCTGTCTCGACTTTGAGAACCTTCATGAGTGGGCCCGCCATTCATTGCGTATGGTTTCGCCAGCGCGGTAACGCCGGAGCACGTCCAGATCCGGTTCGCAGCCGAGCCCGGGACCATGAGGCACGTTGAGTTTTCCGTTCTTGGCGCGCACCCACGGGTCGAACGGATTGGCCTCCATCTCGAGCCAGAGCACTTCGATGAACGGCCTTTCCATGCGCGCGGCAGCGATATGCAGAGTGGCGACGAAGCCCGGACCGAAATAGGGACTGTGCGGAGCAACCGCCACGCCATGGGTCTCGCACAAGTCGAAAACCCTGAGCATCTCGCCGATACCGCCCACCTTGGTGACGCTAGGCTGGGCGATGTCGATGGCTCCAGCCTCGATCAGCGACTTGAAACCGAACACCCCGGCGACATTCTCACCGGCCGAAATGGGGATGCCATGGGCACGGATGCTGGCGAGCCCATGCACGTCCTCCGGTGGCCACACCGGTTCTTCCAGCCAGTAGAGCCCATCACCGGCCAGCGAGGCGGCCATTTCACGCGCCACCTGCGGCGACCAGGCACAATTGACGTCAAGCATGATCGCGGCACCGCCCGCGACGCGCTGCGCGGCGAGCACAGCCGGCCTGGTCACCTCATGCAGCTTGATGAAGCGATAGCCGGCGGCGCATGCATCCGCCGTGTTCTTGGACACCAAGGCGTCGTCTCCATAGTTCAAGAGGCTAGCATAGCCGTCCATCGGCCCTGGATCGCGCCCGCCGAGCAGGCGATAGAGCGGTTGGCCGGCGCGCTTTCCCGCGAGGTCCCAAAGTGCGATCTCGATGCCGGACCAGCCATACAGAAAGGAGCCGTTGCGGCCGAGCAAATGCAGCCCATGTGAAATCTGGCGTGATAAGCCGTTGATGTCCCCGGCATCCCGCCCGAGTACCAGCGGCGCTACGATGGTGTCGATCGCCGTTTTGGTGGCGGGAATGGCGGCATGGCCGAAAGCCTCCCCCCACCCGGTGCGACCGTCCTCGGTCTCTACCTTGACAACAAGCACGTCGAGCGTCGTCCAGGGCTTGCCGGCAAAAGCGGGCTTCGGGCCGCCCATGTCGAAGGGCAGCGACACAACGCAGGTCTCAACCGCGGTAATCTTCATGGCTGGTCAGCGTTTCCTCAGCGTTCTTGACCGGCACGCTAGGCACCCCCCGAAATAAGTTCAATTGCGCCTGCCTTAATTCTGTATAAGGCAAACTGATGTCACTCAGTCTGCGCCAGCTTCAAGTCGTCCACGCCGTCAGCCGCAGCGGTTCGGTGATTGCGGCTGCGGACGCGCTCGGAATCTCGCAGCCCGCGGTGAGCATGATGCTGAGGGACTGCGCCCGGATCGCCGGCTTTCCCCTGTTCCTGAGAAAGCAAGGGCGGTTGCAGCCGACGGCCGAGACCAAGCTCCTGCTCCCCGACCTCGAGCGGGTGTTCGACGGCGTCGACCGCATCGGGCGGCTAATCGAAGACATGGGCGACGCCCATGTCGGCACCATTCAGATCGCCGCGACCGCAACGCTCGCGGACAATATCCTGCCCGTGGCGATCGCCGCGTTTCAGCAGGCGCGGCCGCGCATTCATATCGTGGTGCGCAGCACCGACAGCCCGAGCGTCATCGCGAGCGTCCTGCGCGAGGAGGTCGACCTGGGTCTCGTCCTGTCGCCGCTCATCCATCACGACGCACTCGCGCTCGATCTTTGCATCGCCGACCTCGTTGCCATTGTCCATCCAGGCCACGAACTCGCCCGCCGCGAGGTGGTCGAGCCATGCGATATGGAGCGCTTTCCGCTGATCTCATTCAGCCGCAGCCAGCCACTCGGCACGTTGGTCGAGCAGGCCTTTCGCGAGGCCGGCGTGCCCCGTCGCATCGCTCTCGAGGTCAACCAGTCGTCGGTCGCCTGTTCGCTGGCGCGGGCGGGTGCCGGCATCGCGGTGATTGACCCGTTCTGGATAATCGAAGCACGCGAGCATGGCGTCGTCTGTCTGAAATTCCGGCCAAAGACGCCGGTCACCGCCCAGGTTTTGGTCAATAAGAGCACGCCCCTGTCGCGGTCGGCGCGCCACTTCCTCGTCACGCTACGCCAAACGGCGCGGTCCCTGCCGCATCAGGGTGCGCTACGGTGACGATCAGCTGCTGAAATTCGGCCAGGGCTCCATCGCAGACTTTCCTCACGATATCTCAAGCAGAATCGATTTTTCCCTCTCAAGGCTGAAACAGGGGTTCGATTCCCCTAGGGAGCGCCAGAAATTTCAACGACTTAGAACTTGCATCGAAAAGTCGTAGAATATCCGTTGGATAAGCGCCGACGAACATTGGCGAACTCCGCCACACAAATTCTGTGATCCGATCACCTAGCTCTCTGTATTAGTGGATACCCAACGTGACGCGCGAAGCGGATGGGATGCCACTGTACCTTGGTTGCGCTTGGCGCGAGACGGACGCCGAAAGCGCTGTTGGCAAGCTCGTAGCCTAAGCAGTTATGTGCGCACTTCGCCACGTCTGAATAGGAAGCGCTCGTTCTTTTCCTGGACACCAAATAACTCAAGCAGAAAGCGACGGTGTTCAGCTCCGCGTGTCAATAGACAAACATCGGCCCGCTCATCTCCGAGTATCGCAAAATGAACCTTCGCCGGATCTAACGCATCAAATGCTGTTTGGAGTTCGGTTTCTTCTTGCTTGATGTCGGTTACGATCCATGCGCCTTGCAGCTGCTCGGCTGAATTCCTTGGCAGAAACTTGCCCTCAACGCTGCGAAACAAGAGGCCAACATCGTGTTGAGGTGTGGCTCCTCCATCGACTGCCACGCCTTCCATCTGACTGAAGAAATCGGCAAATCTCCGCTTAACATCGACAAGAACGCGCCGCTCGCCAGCAGGATCGATTACCCAATCGACGGTTCGGTTGCCGGCGCCGAGACCGCTCACCTCATGATCCGCAGGAATAACAGGAGACACCCGCAGTATTGGGAACATCTCGGTGAGATGTATGAGATGCCGCCCGATGTCGTCGATCAGGGCTAAATAGGCGCGCAGCTTGTCAGGCGATAGCCGCCTTTGGGCGCATTGGAGCACATCGAATAGCAATGGCACGCGGGGCCACATGTGGACGCCCCAGATGAGTTCATTGCCAACTCGATGCGGCGATCCAAATTCGTAGCGCCATATATCAGTGAGCCGATCCAGGAAGCATCCGCAGGCGGCAAGATTGGGAGGCAGCACTGCGATCACGCCGTCGCTCTGGTCCTTGGATAACCCTCGCGCCTGCCCTTCGGCAGTCAGTCGAGCCAGCAGCGAATCGACGCCGCCCACGAGTTGGGGTAGAACAGATTCAATCAGCAGCGGCACAAATTAGGATCGCTCTATTTTTTTCCGGTCGCATCAAACTATACAGGGGTCTTCAGTCCGCGCATACGGAGTGCTAGAGCTTCGATCTCATGATCAAGAACGTCAGCAGCCGACTTCACGGTGAGATCGCGTTTCACGATGGCCAGATCGTAGAAGAGATCGGGATTGACCCGCCCTATAGCGGGCAACAGATAGAATGCTCCGTGACGCTGGTACCCGGCCAAGAACATATCCAGGTTCCGGCTGTCGTTTGGCTCCATGGTCATTGAGCGAGTTGCCACCATAACGGGCGCTTTCGTGACAGCGCCGCGCGACAATGGGTCGGCGGAGGCGATCTGAACACAATAGTGATGGGGATTCGTGTCGGGCAAATGCCTAATGATCGAAACGCCGATTTCTTCGCCCGCGTCTTCGACGCCGAAACGTTCGCGCCACCGTTCGAAAATCTTCAGCGCGCCCTCTTTGTCCTCAAAGAGAAATGCCATGTAGGGCAGCGAATGACCTATCTGGATGTAGCCGCAGCCTTGCCACCGCGCCCTGTCCCACGCATGGACATCAATCACAGAGCGGATGCTAATGCCTTTGTGGTTTTTAACCCCGAGTGATCCGTCATCTTCTCCAAAATCAGGATTCTCATCGTCCAGGTGAGCCAGCTCGATCCGAGGAACCTCCGCCCGCTGTTCGCGGAGCGGATAGGAGCGGCTTACCGCTTCCTTCCAATCGGCCAATGATGAGAAATTTTGCGATGCCGTCCGGGAGTAACTGTTGGGAGCGGAGGAAATCATAGCGATGCGCTGCTGAACTGCAGCGCCCGCAAAAAGCTCTTCCAGCAATGCGGTCCCATCTTTAACCGAACAGGCGGCTCCCAGGATGTGGGCCGCAACTTCGCAGTAAAACTGATTTATATCGCCCTGACGATCAATGCTCACAAGCTGAAGACTGGCCGGCCAGGTGACGGTGGATTTCATATCCAGCTCACTGGTTTCGATGGCCGGGTCCTGCGCTTGCTCGCTTGCGATTATGCTAATGCGGAATAGCTCGGTATGTGGCGCGACACGTTTCTCGATTACCGTGGCGAAAAAGGCCTCAATTGAACCCAATACGCATTCGGCTAAGGGAATATGCCGGCTTTCTAGGACTTCAACCTCGACCTTCATGCCCATGATCGTGGTCACGAGTACCTGACGCCCCTCCTGGTTCAGGAGCAACGGTCCGCGCAAGCTTTCCGCCAAGGGCTGGCTCTTCAGCGTGGAGAGGAGGCGGTTTACCGCCTCGTCGGTTTCTTCCTTCGGCAGGCTGCCATCCTCGCGAAGGGCTTCCGGGTAGCCGAGTGAGTACAGCAGCGCCGTGCGCGACATAAACAAACTGAGGCTGGCCAAAATATCCGGCGTTTCTTCCAGCCTGCGCAGATCATTTTCCTGCAGGTTCAGGAATAGACAGCCCAAAGCCATGTCCAATTCTATGAGATCCTCGCGGACCTTCGCCTTCGACTCCTCTGTCAACGGAAGGCCAGCTAAGCATCCGTTCAAAAGCTGGATTGCGAACAGAACATCAGGCAGGTGACAAAGCTCCAACGCGTTCCAGGCCCATATCTTCATCGTGGGAACGATGCTGGCAGGTAGGTCTCCATCCTTCTCGCCTTCGACGATGATGGATGCCGCAGCAAGACAACAGCTCGCGCGAGCGGCCCAGTGCAAGCCGGTGCTTCTATAAGCCAGCGTCAGCAGCTGTGTCGCATCGATCAACTCCGCAGTGTACTCACGCTTTGTCAGGCCGATTGCCGCTTTACCCAGCCACCGGATCATGTCGAACTTATCCGCTGACAAGTCCAGCTTTTGTGCTCGTTTGAGCAGGACCAGCGCGCCTTCGGCTTCGCTCTTTCTCGTGCCAACGAAATCGGCGAGCTTTTCGACGAGTTCATTGTACGCCGGATCATTGCCGGCGACCCCGCCAATAACCTCTATAAAGCGGATGACTCCATCCGCATCGAATTCTCCAAGTCCCTTGGCCTTGTCGAGTATTGCGGAGTAGCCACTGAAAACAGACGAAAGTGCTGTTTCATCCTGCGCCAGTATCGCCCGATTGACCGCTATTCTCTGGAGATCGGTTTCCGCCTCCAAGCTATTGTTCGGTCGGCTCTCATCCCGTGCCTGCACGTCCAGTGCCCGTTTTAATCTGGCAGTGCGCTCGTCGTACCGGCACTCTTCGCGTGTCAAATGGTCATGAACGATGGAATTGACGAGGAGCTGATTTAGATTCCCAAGGAACTCAAGATTCTTTGCGTGAGTTGATTCCAGCGCGCGCGCTTCGAAATCATCGTACGACGCGTTCAGGAGATTAAAGTCGTTATACCACCAGAATGCGGTCCATATTTGCTCGTACCGAGCTTCCAGTTTTTGCCGATAAGAGCCATGGGCCTCCGCAAGGCGGATGGCTCGCGCAAATCGGCCATCTATTTCAGTGCGCGGCCTCTCTAAACCGCGCGAGAGTTTTGCCGCGACGAGCGCCTCGGTAACAAGCTGCCGCTCCATGCCTTGAAAAGCCGCCGGATCTTCTATCGCCCGTTCAATGTCAGCGAGCTGCTGGGAACGAGAGTAATCCTTTGAGCCAAGCCGCCGAGCGCCGACGTCGTCTCCGACCTTCAGGTAATTGAACGCAAGGTCGGTGCGTTCTTTTTCGATGATCTCGGTCACGATCCAAGAGCGATCAAGAATGGTCACGCGGATGCTGTACTGCTTTGACAACTCATCTTCGATGCGAGCGCGATCCTTGGCTTTCGCAAAACGGCTCGTCACAAAGATTATCTTGTCGTAGCCCCTGCCCGTTTCTGCGATGCCCTTGACGTCCGCGCGTACCTTGACGCTCCACTCTTTCTTGGCGCTGAAGGCGAAGGCCCATCTTTCACGACCGCTGTTCGCGTCGCCGATATAAGTGAGGCCGGAGACCTCATCCGACACCGGATAGGTTTCCGTGTCGGCCTTGCTGTCGCCGCCACCATCAGGACCTGTTTGAGGCCGCAGGTTGGGACAGATCGTTCGCTCGCAAAGCTTGCGGCAAAAGATCTCGAAATCGTGCGTCTGGTTTCGGGACGTTAACGAGTCGAGGTGATACTCGAGCCGGTCAGCACTCAGAACGTGGGTGAGGCGCTCAACGGTGTCCGAGTAATATTCAGGACGAAGCTCGCGCATAAACTCGGAGGGTGACACCCGCGCGGGCGCGCGTTGATCGTCTCCGTCTTCGCTTACAATGTCTTTGGTCATCGGGAACAATAATAGAACAAAGATGTTCCCCGAACCAGACCGAGAAAGGAAATTCCGTCCCAGCGCTGTGGACGGAAAAGCCTTCAAGACGGCATTTTTGCACGATTTCCCCATCCGGTCGTCAGATGACGCGAACTAAAATTGATATTTATCAATAAGATGCGGAGCCGCTTGGCGGGAAGGTTCGCTGTCAAACGTGGCCACTCACGCTGCGTTCACCCTATTATTCAGAGTCGAATCGACTCGCTCCCAATCTTTTGTGGTTTGAAAGCGATTTTGGCCGCTCGCCAGTCGCTTGGAAAGCTGCCGCATCGAGGTGGGCGCTAAGCCGACCAAGCGCAGATACGGAAGAAATGCCACAACTCGTTCTTGCTGATGCAGAGCTATTCCTCTCGAACGTAAGCTGCCCAACAGGGCGCGGCTCTCGCGTTCCTTGGTTGGCAAGATAGGATGCTGTCTGAAAGAGGCGATGGATGTCGGAAGATTTTGTATCCCAGGACAAGAAGGGGCGCACAATCACTTTCGACGTGGATGACAGGGGCGTGCTGGCGTATCACCAGAAGAAGAAAATTGGAGAATTTACGCTTCGTGTCATTGACGACGATCTATTGGGTACTGCCGTGCATGCTGACGTGATCGACCTGGATAATAAGTTTCACAATGCGGGGATCGGCAACGAAATGGTGCGGTTAGCATTCCAGCATCATGGCCAGAAGATCGTTCCGCCCGCGACTTTCTATCCCGAAAGCGCAAACCGCAATACGATGACTCCTGAGGGATTCCGATTAATGGCAGCGGGCCAGAAGCATGGATGGGTAACGGAGTTTCCTGATAAGGAAGTTCCGGACAAAGAATATGACGAAGATTGAAGGCGCGCCGCGATGACTCAAAGGTTCGGTTACTACATAGTGCGCGATGATGAAAAGATGGACATCGGGAGGGATTCCCAGCCGCTTTCGGAAGACGCTCGGAACGACTTCAACAAGTACGTAGCTGTCGCAACCGACGTTCGTCCGTTCGTGATTGATTATCTGTCGCTGAAGGACGACTTTGAGGTCGTCTCCGGCGTGACAACGAGAATTAAAAGCGAGGTTGCCCAACGTGAGAATCCGTTGGCGAACATTGGCATCAACCACTTGAAAACGATGGCGATGGCTCAAGGAGCCATATCAAATTTTCTATCCAGCGCATCGGCATTCAGGTATCAGGCAAAAACTCGGCTCCGCGCGGCCTTTGGAAAGGCCTCCGCCGAAGAGCAGCGATTCATCGATACGGAAAGGGCTGCGTATGACGGGTGGTTTGCCTATCGGCTGCTCTACAATCTACAACTATGGCCGCACCACGATATGCCGCTTTCACTTGTTCCGGTCAGTGCGCGGCGGGAAGCAGACGGCAAATTTGCAGCGACGGCAAATCTGTTGATTGACCCGACCGAAATTCTGGAGAGTGACCTAATACAGAATTCGTTTCGAAAGAAGGAGCTGTCTAAATTAACTGAGCAGCTAGAGCTGATGCCAATGGTGCAGCAATACATGCAACTCCACGGGCTAATGTTGAATCTTATCGTCTCGATACACCTGCCGCGCTTGGTTCAAATGCAAGAGTACGAAGCGCTGCTGCTCGAAAGGACGCGCATTCCGTCCGGCGCAATCCCTATGATCTACGAGGAGAACGAAAAAGGGGAGATAGGTCGCTTCCATCATTTTTCGTTCGACGAGGTCTTGTTTCTGCGGGAGCTTGCAGGGGCAATCCAGAAGCCGGATCCCGATCCCTTCGTGAATAAGTGAGTTGCGTGATTTTCAACCCTTGTGACAATAGGGAGATATCCATGAAAACCGAGACAATCAGCTGCCGCTTTATCGGCGACTTCAAGGTCGGCGACAACATGGTCTACAACGCCGGCCTGCTCTGCAAGCTCGCGGAGTCCGGCAGCACGTTCAACAAGCTGATGCTCTTGCAGGCCGGTGCAATTGCCGAAGCGGCACTCTGGGAGATCATTTACCGTGCGCAGAATTTCAACCGCGAGGGTGTGCCGAACATTTCCGAGGAGGACCGAGCGGAAATCGAGGGTAAGAAGGTCGAACGCTTCAAAGCGATCATCGACGTGATGAAGAAATACAAGATTCTCGATAAGGCCGGTGCCGACATCTACGACGAGTTGGATAAATTGCGTGAGTACCGCAACAAAGTGCATATCCAGCTCGATGTGAAGCTGGATGGTGTGCCGCGCGACGAGGACAAGGCCTTTACCGATCCGGTGCGTGACTGGGCGCTGAAGCTCAATGTGAGGGTACTCAAGTTCCTGACCGAAAACTTTGCGCGCCCCGCAGATCTGGCGCAATTCGCGCATAGCATAACCGTGCCCAATCCCTGACTTGCGGGGTCAGGCACCCGCTTAGGTCCGGATCAGATCACGGCCAACATCCTCAAGGCAGGAATCGCTTTCTGAGCTGAGCTTATCCCAGAGGATGTGGGCCCGGTCTACGCGATCGGCGCGCATGACCGGTTGATCGAGCTTTTCAAACTGATCGAATTGTGCGGTTGGCATCAGGCCGTTCAACCGTCCGCTCGCGAACAGAATATAGGCGGACACCGCTTCGGTAACGTGCGCCAGCGCCTTAATCGCGTTGGTTATCTTATTCGTTGTAACCAGCAGATGAGCCACTTCTTCACGTTTCTGCGGTGTGCCGGCGTGGGCAAGATACGCGTGGCTCCATTTCGCGAGTTCGTCCGCGCCGCTATTGTTCAGCCAGCCTTCAACCGTATCGATGAGGGCTAACGGCAATCGATCGTCGCGGTTGCGGTTGGTCGACGCAATGCCTGACAGTCTGTCGAATTGTTCGTGGGCCATTTGCGAGGTGCACCACGCCTTTGGACCCGATGTATGGCCCCAAAACGCGCCGGAGCCCACGCGCTCCAGCATTTCGTTTTGTTGGACCGCTGCATAGTCGTAGGGCAGCCCGTCGTGGCAGACGTAGTTTTCCCGCGTGAACAGATTGAAATTTCGCCGCACATCCTTGATGAGGCGCCGCAGGGAAATAACATCGGAACCGCTATCGACGAGACGGCGTATGGCCAGCACTTGCGTTGCAACATGGCCGTTTATGATGGCCTCGGCAACCAGTGAATTGCCAAGGCAGCTGGTCTCATCATAGATGGCGAATTGCGTCAGCGTCCGGAATGAGACGTCCGTCCACACCATTGCAGATAGGGTTTGCCAGATCGCGTGATGTTCGTCCGTATCTATCCAGCTCAGCCATACCCTGCGTTTGCCACGATAAGACTCCAGAGCCGGTCTTCGCTCAGGCGGCACATCGCATTGCGATTAGCGGCGTCTCATTGTCTTTGGTCATCGGGGCCAGCATATAGCGTGACGGCAGCACGATCATTATCAAAGAGTTCGTTCAAAACGGACCATACCTGCGTACGGCGCTATACTCGAAGGATGCGAATCGAAAGTGCGATAGTGCGAACACTGGCAATTGTGGACAAGGCGCTCCGCAGTGAGTTCGCGGATGATTTTGACAAGCGTTGCCTCTATGCGGCTTTTGCCGTGTTTGCGTTGTTGCAGGATGAAGGTTTCGACACCCGCCTTGCCGGCGGGGATTTCGTAGCGTTCGTTGTTGCCCGCTCGCGGGAGCGAGCCGGTCTGCAGGGGTTTGGCTACGGTAGCGACCAGCCCTCGCATTTCTGGGTCGAGGTTCAGAATACGATTGTCGATCTGGGGCCCCATTATCTGCCGCACGGCTCGTCCTTCGCGGCGGCCGCCATGCCGCTGGTGGCGTGGCAGATCTCTGATGGGCTACCGGTGTATCTGCGGTATCGTACGCATACGCGTTACGATCCTGCCGTACAGCTGCAATCCTTTCCCGACGCGATGGCGCGGAAGGATCGCTTCGTTGCCCGATGCCGCGCGAAGTATGCCGCCCAACGTGGTCAGCCGCGGCTGCCATCCTGGCTGCTGACTGGCCCGGTGGCATTGGAACTGGCCGCGCGTGAGGGGGACGTCTGGGCCAGGAACGCCGTTAGGTTCGCGGCTGGAATCGACAGAAGCCAGCTGCCCTTTTGAATTTCAAAGGGTTAGCGGGCAGGCTATGACCTGATTTTATTAATAGAATATCAGCCTGTCGCCTGATATAATAGCAGTGAGATCAGGCTATAACCTGACATTGATCTTCTTGAATCAGGCTACGAGTATGAAGACTGGTACACGCCACCGCGCCCGGGAAAGGCTCGACGATCGTCTCCAGTGGCTCAAGCCCGTGGCGCGGTTCCACGCGCCGCCAAAAGGGTGGGTGCGGGCCATCCGGGATGCCCTCGGCATGACGGGCGTGCAACTTGCACGAAGGCTCGCGGTTCGGCCGCAGAGCGTCGAGACGCTGGAGCAATCGGAAGAGAGTGGCAGCATTCAGTTGAAGACGCTGCGGCGCGCGGCAGAGGCCCTCGACTGCACGCTTGTCTATGCGCTTGTACCAAACGACACCCTTGAGGGCGCCGTACGCGGGCGCGCGCGCAAGATCGCGATGCGCGAGCTTGGCCGGGTTGCTCATACGATGAGGCTCGAAGCCCAGGAGACGGCCGACGGTAACACGGAAGAGCGGATTGAGGCCTATATCCGTGACAATGTGAAGGAGCGGGATCTCTGGAATGACCGAGACTGATCTGTTTCAGGAGCCGAACGACGCGACGCCGCTCGATCCGGCGCTCCGCAGCGACCTGATTCAGACATGGGTCACAACGCGCGCCGACCTCAATGAAGCCGAGGAAGAAAACATCCTAAAAGGAGCGGTGTGGGGAGGCCGTCGCCGCGGCGGCGCCGAGGTGCTGCTCGACGAAGGCTTCTCGAAGAACCTGCACAAGCAGATGTTCGGCGAAGTGTGGAAGTGGGCGGGAAAGTATCGCCAGAAGGAACTGAACATCGGCATCGATCCGCATCTGGTTGCCGCCGAAATGCCGATGATGTTCGATAACGTGCGCTTCTGGGTAGAAAATAAGACCTTCCCGCCCGATGAAATCGCGGTGCGGCTGCATCATCGCCTGACGCAGATTCATGGCTTCCCGAACGGCAATGGCCGGCATGCGCGCATGATGGCCGATTTGTTGATCGAAAGGCTCGGCGGCAAGACCTTTACTTGGGGCAGCGGCACCATTCACGAAACTGGCGCATTGCGCGACGCCTATGTCGCTGCCCTCCAGGCAGCGGACAATCACGATTTCGCTCCGCTTATGAAGTTCGTGAGGTCGTGAAGGGATGGTGACGAAGTCGATTCCGACGAAAACGACCGGTCCTTTGCATTTCGAGGATCTGGAGCCACACCGGTTTGAAGACTTGGTGCGCCGTCTCCTCTACGATTTCAGGCAATGGCGTGAACTTGAGGCTACGGGGCGAACCGGGAGTGATGAAGGGTTCGACGCGCGCGATGAAGCTGTGCAGGGTGACTCGGCGATGGAATTGATGGCGACGACGACGATGGTGATGACGGCGGTGGGAACCGAACCGATAGCGACGTAAAGGACCGCGTCTGGCTAATTCAATGTAAGCGCGAAAAATCCATTCCGCCGAAAAAGCTGGCGGCATACCTGGATGCGCTTCCTCGCGGCCAACAGCTCTATGGAATCATCTTCGCCGCCGCATGTGATTTCTCCAAAGCAGCGCGCGATGCTTTCCGAACCAGGACCCAGGAGCGTGGGTTCCAGGAAGCATATCTTTGGGGCAAGGGCGAGTTGGAAGATATGCTCTACCAACCCAAGAATGACGACGTGTTGTTCACGTTCTTTGGCGTGTCAAAGCGGATTCGCCAGCGTTCGTTAAGCGCAGAAGTGCGCCGAAAGCTCGTCGTCAAGCGTAAGGCGCAACGATTGCTGCAGAGCTTCGGCCTGGAAGTGCTGGTGAGAGACGCCAGCGATGACCGCTATCCATATGCCGATGAAACACAGCGTGAGAAACTCAGGGCAAGACGATGGTGCATCTATCGGTACGAAGGCTGTCACCATGACGGACTGCACGTCCTAAGACACCGCCATCTCGCATTCCTCGATGATGATGGCGTGGCTTGGGATTTTGCCGAATGCATGGACGACTCCGCCCCGCACAAAAATCCCTGGCGCACAGAGGACGACGAGAAGCTTATGGATCAAGTCGCGGCCGCACGTGCCAATGCTATGACCATTTGGGACGCGCTGCCGGAGAAAAACAGGGCATGGTTTGAGGAGTACCTGGTGCTTCCATACGAATCGGTCATCGACATCGACGACAAGGGCGATGAGTGGTTCGAAGGCCCGCACATTTACGTGGGCGAGTTCGATCCGGTGCGAGGTCCATTTCGGGACTACCGACGAGTGAGGCTCTGTACTATCGGGCAATGGTCGGCGCGGCATGCGGAAGCGAACCCGGAAGCGAGAGTGAAGAAATTTCCTCGCGTTGAAGCGCTCGGTCCGTGAACGTGCACCTGCGCAAATATGAATTTGCGATCATTGGCACCCACGCTTGCACTGTCTCGATTCCCGCAAATAGTTATCTCTTCATAGCGACATTCCAATCGATATCGAATCCCGCAGCCTGCAATTCACGGCTCAGGGCCTGTTTCCACGCACCGCCGGCATCGAATGGTTCATAGACAACGCCTCCAAAGTCGGAGGGTACCTCGATATCGCCGCGCTTGAGCGCGCAGACGCGTGCTCGTCCAAGGCGGCCGATGAAATACCCTAATTCGAGCAAAACGTTTTGACGCGCGCGGGGTTGGAGATCGTCACTGTTCTTCATGCCGCCGATGTCATCTGGCGTCAGCAAAATGACGGCAAAGCCGACTTCGCCGTGTGCTTCAATCTTCTCAATGATGGTGCGGCCTTGGTTGGCCTGTTCGTGCAGAATGATCGCTTCAAACCCGAGCTGTTCAAGAAATCGAGCGACGGACTCGCGCGCGCCCTCATCGTGGCCGTGGACGATGAAGACCTTGCGCGCCGCCGGACCAGATCGGACCGGCAGCAGAGTGGCTTCTGTCGTACCCGTGGCCGTCTTGACATGCTCGATGTAATCTCGCGCAAACGGCACGATCATCTGTGCGGCCATGTTCTGTACGTTGGCCGTCAGCTTGTTCCCGGCATAGTAAAACGTGTGCGAGAAATCCATGGCCGCGTCAGGAATCTGGGCGAATCTGTCGATCAGCAGAATAACCAGGCCGAGCTCTTTCTGCGGATCGCTCGGCCATTCCAGCGTGGCGCTACCGACCATGCCGCCTTGTGTCGCTTCTCCTGACTTGATCCAGGCATCAAGATCGACATCCGCAATCAGAGCGCTCGAAATCGGTTCGAGCGTTTCCGAATGAAGCAGGCGCGACAGCTTCTTGATGTGCCGGTCGAACGTATTGAATTCGGCCGAGCGCAGATCGTTCACGGTGTTTTCGATCTGCCTAAAAATGCCTTGGTCCACGTTTTCGCCCACCGTCTTGCCTCCGTCCGTCAGTCCCGCCGCCGCTGCACGCGCTAGAATGTCTTCCTCATATTTCTGCTTGAGCTCAGCCACCAGGTTATCGACCATGGTGCTGCTCCCAAAGCCGCTCACCCTTTGGTCAATCGCCAGTTTCATGTCGGCGATGGCGCGCTCGACGCTTGTTTGATCGTGGGGATCAAAGTTGACGGTCGTGAGCTTGCCATCGAGCGCTTCGGCGACCTGGCTGAGAAGCGTCATCTCCCGCTGAAGGTCATCTAGTCCCTTGATCTTGAACCCCATGGGTGCTCCTGCGAATCACGCCGCAGCATGACCTAATCCCGATATTGAAGGGAGACATCAGCAACTGAGCAAGTGAAGGTTTGGTGTCCGTAAGTGATTGCTCGAGATAGAGAATCGCGAGGGTGACAACGCATTTACGAGAAGTGCGCGTTTACTTGGGTTTCGATTTGAGATTTAGGGTCACCTTGTTGCAGGCGCAACGCAGAGACTCGGGGATTGGTTTGGGCGAAGCGTAAAGCCAGGAGCCGCAGTCATCGCAGCGAAAGCATTCGAGCAGGTTCTTGAACGCGGCGATGACGGGTTCGAAATCCTTTTTGCCGAAATTGGCCCATTCGTTGTAATGCACGGCCTTGTTGACGGCCCACTGTTCAACGCTGCGTGCGCCATTTGACTCGGATAGCGCCGTCTTGCGGCTAAGAGCCTCCTCCTTTGCCGCGGTATTGCCCCAGGATTGGGCGGCATCCGCAGCTTTGCCGCAGAGTTCTTTCATGCGAACCAGAACGCTCGGCAGGAGTTCACCAAGCTCGTAATTTCCGTCGCTGCGGAACGCAGGCCGCGCCGCCAGCTGGTCTGCCAGGTGCCGAGACGCATATTCAAGATGATGCCGCAATCCATGGGCGGCGGTTTCGACCTTGCCGCGCGAAAGTGCGGCCGCGATTTCGTCCCAAATTTCTTCATTTGATTCGACAAGCGGACCTGTATCAACGGTCCAGCTGTGAAATGCGAGCGATGTCTTCGTGGTAACCAGACCAGCCGAGCGCATCTGCTCCGCCCAAAGGCGGTCGTGGGTCGTAATGATAAACTGGGTATTGGGGAAATACGATTTTAACAGCTTGCAGAATTGATAGCGATGTCCGGAATCGACGGACATGACCACGTCGTCGAGCAATGCAAGCGTGAAGCGATCGCCGAAAAGACGCTTCATGAGTGCCAGATAAAGACACACGCCCATCCCGTCCTGATGGCCTTCACTGTGATAGGCGCCCGGCGGAAACAGGCCGCGCTCGTAGAAATTGACGTTGAAATCCAGCTTGCCCTCGCTTGGGCTGAGCTTTGCCGTGAATTTCACTTCGTCGTCTTCGTTGACCGCCTTATAGTAAGTGCTGAAGTCCTTCTCGACACTGTCATAGAGCGCATTGAGTTCGGCCTCCATGACATCGCAGTAGGCGTCATATGCGGCTTTGCCGAGTCTGGCTGCTTTTTGGGCTGCGGTGCCTTTGCGCATCGCCTCGCGATAATCATCGAGGCGCAACTGTGCGGTCGTAAGAAAGGTATGCGCGTCTACATGGGCTGTCTGATCGGGTTTCGCGTCCACGGCGGCCTTAACACCAACAAGCATTGCGGCGAGCTGACCTGGTAGACCATGCCACCCACGTTCAAGCCGTGATTTCATGCCGACAAGGCCCTGTAGGTCGGAGACACCGCCTTTGAAGGTCTCGAGATCCTGCGCCCAGCGATCGAGCAGCAGGCGGGCGGCATCATTGTGCTCGGCTGCGATTTTGACAACTGGCGCAATGAGCCCGCTCAGCCGCGCGCTATACTGTGCGAGGGTGGAACCAGCGCCGAGCATCTCAGCTTGAAGCGTGGCGGCTTCTCCAGATTTCGACAGCTTCGTTTTCAGATGCTTGCGCAGGTGATCTTCGTCATCCCAGGAGCGATCACAGAGTGGACACTCGGCGCCGTCCAACAGTTCAAGCCCCTTCTCGATCAGAGCGCGGCGCTGAAATGCTTCCAGGAGCGAGGGATCGGCTTCAAGACGGGCGATTGTTGCCAGAATGACTGTGGCAGGTTCTGCGCCGGCAGGCCCAATCTTCTCCAAAGCGCTGGAAAGGGCTTCAAGATCGCGCAATTGGGATGCCTTGTTGAACTCTGGCAGTTTATCGCCGCCGGAAAGTCCCGCATCGAGCTTAGTATCCGCTGCAAGCGTAGCGATCTCCGGCAGCCCGAGAACCTTTCGCCGCGCATTGACCGCGCTGAGGAGGTGAGGCGCGCGGAATTCTGCAATCTGCAGGTGCCGCTGCAGCGTGTTCCGACTGGTATCGACCTGTGTCGCCGCGAGCTTTTGTGCGGATTGAAGTCTGTTAGCAGCGGTGTTCAGAGCTGCGCGCGTCTGGCCGATCTCGTCAAGCTTTAAGATCGTCTGAATCTCTTCTGACCGTTTGCTGGGTTCGATCAGGATGAAGCGTAGAATGTCGCGGCGCGACAGCGTGATTTCGGGATGCTCGGCGATTTCGTCGAAGGCCGCCCGGATATCAGGTTCGTTGGGATTGATCGCTGGCTTTTTTGGAGCGGAAACTTTGCGAGTGATGGTCGCCGTCTTCCCAAGTTCCTGGAAATGGACGGTCAGGCTGACGAAGGCTGCGTCCGGAAATTTGGCCTTATCGACATGGGGCCCATGCTCGGCCACGGACAGGCCCTTGGTGCCCGCACCGGTCAGACGACTCATCTTGCCTGTGAGCGCGAACTCGATTGCATCGATCACACCGCTCTTACCCGATCCATTGGGGCCGGATACCGAGAACGTATCCTTGCCGAACGTGATATCCAGCTTGCGGATACCACGTACCTCTTCGATATGGGCGCTCTCGAGCTTGATCATTCGATGTCACCTGCGTCATCAGACGCAAACACCTTGGCGAAATCGTCGGGCTTAGGTTTCTTATCGGCCGCCAAGAGATCGGTAATCTGCTCGATCTTTTTTGAATCGAAGTCCTCGTCCTCGGCCAATTTGGCGAGGAACTTGTCTGCAATCGTCTTCTGCAACGTGCTCATGAGCCAATCTCGGCGGATCGTAGGTTGCTGCTGAAGGGATAGTAACCTGCGCGGCGCTGCAGCATAAGGCGACCAACTGACGGGCGGCGCGCCAACCGTCGGTTTTCCCCGTCACGCCGCCGGCCCGGGCAAGTCTTCCTTGATACCGCGGGCAACGATCCGGAGCGTCTGGTCCGGAAGCGGCCGCTGCAGCTTCAGGGCCTCGTCCGGAGGTGCCGTCATCCAGGCCTCGACCTCGTCCGGCGTTGTCAGGATCACGGGCATCGCCTTCGGATGGATGGCGGCGACCTCGGTGTTTGGCTCCGTTGTGAGGAACGCGTAGAGGTCGTTTGTCGTCTCGCCTTCCTTGACCTTCCGCACGGACGTCCAATTGGTCCAGATGCCGGCGAAACAGGCGAGGGGGCGGGTCTCATCGAGCGCGAACCAGATATCACCGCCCTCGGCCTTGTTGAACTCGCTGAAGGAGTTGATCGGCACTATGCAGCGATGCTCGGGGCCGAGCCAACGGGCCCAGTGCTTGCTCTTCACGTTGCGGATGTTGGTCGTTCCGCTGTCCGGCTCCATTCTGAGCAATTCCTTGAAATCCACTGCCTTGCCTTTGGCCTGCAGCTTCTCGGCTCGCTTCTTCGTGGCGTCCATCAGCGCTTTTGACGACGACGGCATCCCCCACCGCGCCGTAGCAAGTTCTCGGCCCTCAGCCCCGTTGCGCATGATCGGCGCCTCGTAGTCGGGAAACACCCCCGGCATCGGCGCCAGATTGCCAACGTATCGGTTCACGACGCGAAACAGCGCGCTGATCGCGGCTTGGTTGGTCGTGATCGAATAGAGATTGCACATCGGTCAGGATTCGGTTCGAGGGTGGCGCGGCTGCCACGTCAACTGTAGCAGAGTCGCGGATGGACGCCGGCCCGCCTTGGCGCGTTTACGGCAGCGCAGCCGGCTGGCAAGATCATGCACGAACGTGGTCGGCGCGTACTTCATCGCCGCGAGGTCGACGTCGCTCGGCGTCTTGCAGCGCGCGCACCTGATTTCCAGCCAGGGAAAGCCTCCGTTCACGGCCTGATCGATGGTCGGCGACGGATCGATCGGTTCGCCGTCACTCCACATCCGCTCGTTCCAGCTTTCGCACAGAAGCCTGTCGGCTTGCTGGATCATAGCCTCGCCCTTGGCCCGCATCTCCGCCGATTGGGTCGCCAGCATGTTCGCCATCGCGCGTGCCTTGCCGAGCTCTTTTGCCAGAGCCTTGCGATCGCCGCCCGACAGCGGCTTGGGGTGATACTTCGGGGCCATCCAGACATCCGGGCGCAAAGAGATCGGATCGGCAAATCCAGAGCGACTACGGCGTCTCGAACGCTGGCCAGCACCCGTCTTCTTCATGTCTGCCGGTGCGCTGCTGGCAGGTGTTGTCGAGCAGCCGCTGCGCCACGTCCTTCCAGACCGCGTTGGCGCCATACAAGCGGACGGCATCGGCGGTCTGGATTTCCACGGTCCGCTGGCAGCGGCGGCAGGAGACGCGCAGCACGTGGCCCTTCATTTCCGAAAGGCGTCGCTGTCGGGCCTGGGCGACGGTCGCGCCGGCGCGAGGATCTTTGAGGACCGATTCCCAATATTCGGCCGGGAGGGGGGCATCTGGACCCGCAGCGGGCGGCGCTCGTCTACGGTCGGCTTCAGCGGCCAGTTTTTCCATCTGCTTCGGGGTAGGCATGCGCCAGCTCGCGGGTCGGTCGGTCATGCCCGAATTAGAACATAACAAGAACAAATGTCGAGTCCGACCAGGCGGCCGTTGAAGAAAATATCCTCCTGTGGGGCGGGTCCGCGATGTCGGAACCAAGCCGGGTCGTTCGTCTTGAATCCGGTATCAGTATCGGAGCTCCCCCGGCATGGCCCCCGCGCTAACTGGAAAGGCTTCCTGCGTCTTTCCCTCGTCACCTGTCCGGTCGCGCTCTATCCGGCCACCTCGGAATCCGAAAAGGTCTCGTTCAACCAGCTGAACCGAAAGACCGGCCATCGGATCAAGTACGCCAAGGTGGACGCCGACACTGGCGAGGAGGTCGACAACGAGGACATCGTCAAGGGCTACAAGGTTGATACCGATACCTTCATCGAGGTGACCAAGGAGGAGCTCGAGAACGTCGCGCTGGAATCGACGCGAACCATCGAGATCGACGAGTTCGTCGACCGCAGCGAGATCGATCCGCGATATCTCATTCGCCCCTACTACCTGCGCCCCGACGGTAAAGTCGGGCACGATGCCTTCGCCGTCATTCGGGAGACCATCCGCGAGATGAACAAGGTCGCCATCGGCCGTGTGGTGCTGACCAATCGCGAGCACATCATCGCGCTCGAGCCGCTTGATAAGGGACTGATGGGCACGCTATTGCGCTACCCCTACGAAGTCCGCTCAGCTGATGAGTATTTCGACGACATTCAGGATGTCAAAGTTACCAAGGACATGCTCGATCTCGCCAAGCACATCGTAAATCAGAAGGCGGGTCATTTCGAGCCGGACAAGTTCGAAGACCAGTACGAAACCGCGCTCATCGATCTCATTAATCAGAAGCGCGCCGGCAAACCCATCACCGCGAAAGCGCGTCCTCGAGGTGAGAACGTCGTGGATCTGATGGACGCGCTGCGCAAGAGCATCGGAAGAGAGGGGGCCGCGACTGAAGCACCCAAAAAATCGGGCAAAAAGCCGCGCAAGGCGGCGGCCGGGCAGAAGGAAATGCTGATGCCGATCGCAGGCAAGAAGCCGGCGAAGGAGACCGGGGCGAAGAAGCCGGCGGCCAAGCCGCAGCGGAAGTCGGCTTAGGTGCCGCGAAGCATCCGGTGACGCCAGACGGTCCTACTTCATTGTCCGCGGCAGGCTCTGGAGAATAGCAAATCTCATCTCAACTAGGTCACGCGAGATCATCTCGTCAGCCGTCTATTGGCGACCGGTGGGTCGGTGCGCGCGCCAGGAAGGCGCCCGACCGCGAGGCCGAAGTAACGGTGCAGGGGACGTGGACGAGGCTAAGCAGGCGCTCGGCGAGCGCGGTCCGGTATGGCGGGACGACGGCTCGCCGGCTCTCGATTGCTCTGCAAAGTAGGAGCGATATGGCTGCGGTGAAAAAGACTCCCAGGAGATCGACCTCGAGCGCGGGCATTCTCGCATACCGCAAGGGAGCGCGGGGGCTCGAGGTACTGCTCGTTCATCCCGGCGGTCCGTTCTGGCGCAACAAGGATGATGGCGCCTGGTCCATTCCTAAGGGCGAAATCGATCCCAATGATGCTCCGGAAAACGTCGCTCGGCGCGAATTCGCCGAAGAACTCGGCCCGAGTGCTTCGATTGGTCCACTCAAGGCGCTGGGGGAAGTCCGACAGCGAGGAGGGAAGCGCGTCGCCGGCGAGGGCCACTTTGATCCGGCCGCGCTGACCAGCAATACCTTCGATATCGAATGGCCGCCCCGAAGCGGTCGACGGCAGAGTTTTCTCGAGGTCGACCGCGCGGAATGGTTTGATATCGAGCTCGCGCGGACCAAGATGCTGTCCGCTCAGATAGACTTTCTCGATCGTCTTTTGGCGATCGCGGTTGAGAGCGGCGGGAAATAATGTTCAGGATTGGAATCATTTCGGACACGCACGGCCTGTTGAGGCCCGAGGCGGAACGAGGCCTGGCGGGCGTCGATCACATCATCCATGCCGGCGACATCGGGCGGCCCGAGATCGTCGACGCGCTTCGCCGGATCGCGCCCGTCACGGCCATTCGTGGAAACGTAGACAGTGGCGAGTGGGCTCGCGACTACCCCGACACGAAACTCGTACGTCTGGCGGGTAAGTCGATCTACGTTCTGCACGACCTGAAGACGCTGAAGGTCGATCCCGGCGCCGGCATCGACGTCATCATCTCCGGGCATTCCCACGTGCCGAAGATCGACACGGTCGGTGGCATTCTCTACCTGAATCCCGGCAGCGCGGGACCTCGCCGTTTCAAGCTGCCGATCACGTTTGCGACGTTCGAACTCGCACCTGACGGCATGCGACCGGAAATCCACGACGTTGGAGGCGAGTGAGTGTCGGCGGAGGGTGCGTCAATCCTTTTTGCCGGCTTTCGCCGAAGGGAAGCTCTACTTGCGCGAACGTTCTCGCTCACGCACGACGTCCTTCGCCCGCTTGTCGGACCTGAGCCCGAGGTAGACGGGCTGGCGCAGTTCGCCCTTACTCGTCCACTCGGCAAATTTGACCTCGGCAACCAACGAGGGCTTGACCCAGGTCGTGGCAGCCTCGTCCTTCACTTTGGCAGGGAAGGGTGATTTCGGGGTCGTCAGCTTCACGAGCTTGGCGTGGAGGTCTTCCAGGACCTTGTGGCTGAAGCCAGTGCCAACATGTCCGATATAGCGCCATGTGTCGTCTTCCCGCACGGCGAGGACCAGGGCGCCGAAGTATGGTCTTGTACGCCTCGGCGCCGTGAAGCCCGCGATCACCACTTCCTGCCTCTTTGCTGTCTTGATCTTCAGCCAATCCGCAGTCCGGCTTCCGGACGCATACGCGCTGTGGGCGCGCTTCGCCATGACGCCTTCCAGACCCTTCCGCTCGGCCTCGGCGAAGAATTTCGTGCCGCTCGCTTTGCGGTGGCGGCTGAAGGCGATCAGCCGGTGGCGCGGCAGGATCGCTTTGAGCCTCTCCTTGCGCTCGAGAAGAGGCTGTTTGCGCAAGTCAACTTTGTTCTGAAACATGAGATCGAAGGCGCAATACAGGAGCTTCGCTTCATGGCGCAGCGCGTTCTGAAGCAGCTGGAAATGCGAGACGCCGTCCTTTCCGATCGCGACGAGTTCGCCGTCGATCACGGCGTCGCCCTTCACGCCCTCCAGCGCTTTGGCGACCTCGACATAGCTGCGGCTGATGATCTTCCCGTTGCGGCTGTAGAGCGAAACCTTGCCCCGCCGGATTTCCGCGATCATCCGGAAGCCATCGTACTTATCCTCGAAAACCCAGTCGGGGTCGTCGAACGGCTCGTCGGTGAGCGTAGCGAGCATTGGCTGTAAGCGCTTGGGCAGGGTCGACGTCCGGCTCATTCGAGGCCAATCCTTAAGAGCACGTTGCGAAATGTATGGACGTCCTTCAAGGATTGGGGAACGCTTCGGGGCCGCGTCGTGTTCCGCGGGCATGATGGCGTGCGAGACGTTGACGATCGACGAGGGCGAGGGCGGATCAGACCGATGGCCGAAAACTGAAGACCTATCAGACCTCGTTGGGCTTCTTCGATCTTGCGATCGCCGCTCCCTCCATGAAAGCGGCCCTCGAAGCCTGGGGCGCCGACAGCAATCTCTTTAACGAGGGCGTGGCGAAGGAAAGTGACGATCCGGACGTCATCGAGGCGACTATGGCTGCGCCGGGCGTCGTTCTGAAGAGACCCGTCGGCTCCAACGGGCCATTCAGGGAGCATGCCGAGCTACCTACCGACCTCGCCGGCGGCAGTTCAAAGAAGACAAACCGCCGTCAACCGCGGAAGGCTTCCAAACGGGCCAACGACGATGCAGCCGACGGGAAGGCCGCATTTCCTTTCGAGAAGGAGCAGAAGCGACGGGAGCGCGAACGTGCCAAGGAAGAGGCCACCCGGCAGAAGGAACGCGAGCGACGGCAGCACGCCGTCGATAAGGCGCAAGGTGCCTTGGACGCCGCCCGCCGCAAGCACGAAGAAAAGGCCGCTGACATTCAACAACAGCTCGAGGCTATCGAGGAAAGCGCGAGGGACGAGGAAGCTCGTTGGGAAAAGGAGAAGGCCCGGTTGGAAGCCACGTTACGACCGGCGGGAGGTTAGGTCTCGAAGTAGACCATCTAGAGTCCTAGCATTGACCCCTGCTTTGCCGCCGAGATCGGATCGGCAATCTGAACTGCCAGGTGTCCGGTCTTAGCCGTTGCGCTCTTCGTGCAAGATGCGCTCCAGATCATCCTCGAAGATGTTCTGCGTTGCTTCGAAGAGAGCCAGGAGCTTCAGAGCTTCTGTGGTGCTTGCACCGCCATTACTGACCATCCGTTGCTGCCTTTCGACGATCTGACGTCCTCTGGCAACATGGCGACGGGCACGGATGACACGTTCGGAATCCTGAGACATTGTTGGCTCCTGCTGCAGGCGGGAGCGCGATTGGTCTCTCAGTCACCGGTGCCCGCGGGCAGTGTGCCTTTGCCGGGGATGACCAGATCATACTCCGTTTCGCGAATTCGGACACTGTCCAATTCAGGTCGGTCAATGTTGAATGGTGCGTCGCGCCGAGCGTGATCAGACTGAGCGATCGCTTGTAAACGGTCGGTCGGAAACCGCCCGTGCGACGGCCTTATTGACCTTTGCGCGGTCCCGCCTGTCGTCCGGAGGAAGCTCCATCACCGCTCGATGGAGCTCCGCAGGGATCGTCAGCGGACTATCGAGCGGCTTTTCCGCCAACTCCCAGAAGCGGTCAAAGGCATCCATTACAGATCCTCCCGAAGCCCCCTGGAAAAGGGATGGCGCACTTTCCCCTCGGCTGATTTCGCACGGTACTCTATCTCGGCCAGCAGCTTGGGCTCGACCCAGATCCCTTTGTGCGCAATCCGCTTTGCATAAGGCTGCGTCTTGCGGATCAGCGGCTTCAGACGCTTCTCAAGGTGGGCGGCTGATGCCTTGTCGAACCCATGGTCCACCTTCCCGGCATAGACCAGATCGTCGCCCTTGCGCCGGCCCACGTAGATGCCGTCCCACTTCGTGCCATCGAGTGCGAAACCGGCAACGGTCAGGGTCTCACGCTGCACGCACGTCTTCTTGACCCAGTCATTCGTGCGTCCCTTTGGATAGGGGCTGCCCCGTACCTTGGAGACGACACCTTCGAGGCCAAGCTTGCAGGCGTGCGCAAACATCTGGCGGCTGTCTATCTCGAAACTTTCGCTGAACTGGATGTCAGTGCCGCTTAGGATCTTCTTGAGTTCGGCTTTGCGCTGAACGAGGGGTAGCTTCCGGATGTCGCGGCCGTTCAGATAGAGCAGATCGAACGCTACGAGCACGATGCTCTTCGATTTGCCCTTGAGCTCGTTCTGCAGGACCGAGAAGTCGGTCGAGCCATCGGCGGCCGGCACCACGATCTCACCGTCCACCACCGCCGAGTTCGCCTTGATCCGCCAGGCGTCATGAGCGACCTTCTTGAAGCGATGCGTCCAATCGTGGCCGCGCCGGGTGAGGATCTTCGCTGTCTCGTTGGCCAGATGGACCTGAACACGGTAGCCGTCGAACTTGATTTCGTGAATCCACCGCTCTCCGGATGGCACCTTCTCGATTGAGGATGCCAGGGCCGGCTCGATGAAGCCGGGCAAGGGCGCCTTGACGCCGATAACCGCCGGCTTTTTACGCTGAAACGCCACTGAAGAACTCCACGCTACAGCCGATTCAAATTGGCACAGTTCGAATCGTTCCGGAACCGCCGAATCCTTGTTGCGTTGCCTCGATGCTACGAACAGGAGGTATCCATGGCGGCAGCGAAGAAGTCGAAAACGGCGCGCGCACGAAAGCAGGATCGGGCACGGGTGGCCGGCGGGCAAGACTACGAAGTGCAGTACGAGGCGAAGAAGACCGGAAAGTCGGCGCCGGCGGTGAAAAAGGCGGTCAAGAAGGTCGGCAATGCGCGCAAGCGCGTGGAGAAACGGTTAGGCCGCTGAGTCAGAGAGACGGGCCGGCGTCCGAGGGTGGCTAGTCAGAGGGGCATTCAGGGCAGGTATCACCGATCGAGTCCAGCACGTCGCGAACCGCGGCCTCCGCTTCTTGATGGGATACGTCTGCTGGCGGATCTCGACGGGCGATGTCGAAGGCCCGCTCTCGGGCTTGCGGATCGGCGCGGTCCTGCATCCAACCGTGCTCCTCGCACTCGCGGACGGCGCCCGCTTCGTTCAGCACGTTGATCGCCCAACCGCGCAGGGTGCGGATCGCCGGCCGTCTCTGCTTGGTCATCAGCATTGAAAGGTTCTCCCACGCTGAGACGAATCGTTTAGTCCGGCAGACGTTCCCCAGGACTGGGATTCGGGATCGTGGGATCTCGTGGTTTTTCGAAGGCCGAATTTTCCGCCCGGCCAGGTGCTAGGGTGGACAAGAACGAACTGAAGAAGCCGTTTTTCCGATACTTCAGACGTCCGAGCTCAGGTGGTCACTCCTTGTCCGTTTTGCGCGTGCGGCTGTCGCCGCACCGGGCTCTCGTGTTGGGGTGGACGGCCCCCTTCCGCCACACTGCGTAGCAACAAGAGGCCGTCGCTGACCTCAAACGAAGGAGCCGCCCGTGGAAACGATTGTTCGCATCGGTCTGGACACGTCGAAGAGTGTGTTTCAACTGCATGGCGTTGACGAGACGGAGCAGCCGGTTCTACGCCGTAAGTTGAGACGTGGGCAGGTTTTGGAGTTCTTCAGTCGTTTGCCGCCTGCACTTGTCGCGCTGGAGGCTTGCGGGGCATCGCACTATTGGGCGCGGGAACTGCAATCGCTCGGGCACGAGGTGGCGATGATGCCGCCGCAATATGTCAAACCGTACGTGCAGCGCGGGAAATCCGACGCTGCGGACGCCGAGGCAATTTGCGAGGCGGCAAGCCGGCCGAAACTGCGCAAGAACTTTGTGCCTATCAAGAGCCCCGAGCAGCAGGGCGCACAGATGCTCGCGCGTGTGCGCAACCAGTTCATAGGCAGGCGGACCCAACTTGCCAATTCGATCCGCGGCTACGCCGCTGAATTTGGCTTTACCGCGCCTAAGGGGCTTTCGCGGCTTCCGCAATTGCTGATCGATATCAAGGCCGATTCAACAGTCCCTGACTTGGCCAAGGAGTTGGTGGATGCCTTGGCGGCAGAACTGGCGCGCGTCGACGACGAGATCGCCAAGCTCGATAAGAAGCTCATGCAACTCCACCGGAGTAACGAGATGAGCCGACGGCTGGCGGCTATCCCGGGCGTTGGTCCGATCGGTGCGACGCTGCTTTCAATCAAGGTCGTGGATGCTCGCGGGTTCAAGTCGGCAAGAAATTTTGCTGCCTGGCTCGGCCTGACCCCAAAGAATCACTCGACGGCCGGCAAGAACAGGCTCGGCGTGATTACACGCGCCGGCGACGGCATGTTACGAACCGTTTTGGTGGCTGGCGCGACGGCCGTGATCGCAGATATGCGCCGCCGGGAAACTCGCTCCTGGCCCTGGCTGAAAGACATCATCGCACGCAAGCCGCCGAAGCTCGTGGCCATAGCGTTGGCAAACAAGCTGGCGCGGATTGCCTGGAAACTGATGGTCAGTGGTGAGCGGTACCGACCTGCAAGCAGCGTTATGCCGATGCCGATATAGCCTTTAACGAAAAACAGGGCTTGGTGCCAAACCGGCAGGTTTGACGCTGAGGGCGGAACTTGCAGGATAGGAAGAGGTGGTACGTTCGGCGCAAGTCGGTCAGTGAAATGCTCCGCTCGGTTTACCGGCAGAAAATGCCGCTCTCGTGTTTGGATCTCACTGTCCGCGAAGCCCATCTTGGCCGGTGGTCGCAAGACCCGAAAACAGGCCGGACATATGAGCGCAAGCGATCCGAGCATGCTGCCAGAGCCGTTCTTGCAAGTCGGGGGCCGTCCACATATGAACCGAGCCGCGCAGCGTCTCGGCCTTGCGGCTTCGATCCCTCGCGCGCGAGCGGATCACGCCCTCGCGGGGCAGAAACGCAAAACCAGACCTTTATGCAGCAGCCACCTGCACAAAGGTCCGGCCTTATCTTAGCTTGCCGCGATACCAAACGGCTGCAAAGGACGCTCCATATCCTTTGGGATGTCTCGCTTTTCATGCGGGTTGCGACCCGAAGGCGGCAATAGATCAGTAGCCGGTACGACTACTTCTTTTTCTTTGAAGTCTTCTTTGCCACCTTCTTGGTGGCTGCCTTCGCGGTCTTCTTTGCCTTCTTCGCTTTCTTGGCCATGTCGTCCTCTGTAAGATTTGGCTCTCAGTGAACATGCTCACGCCGTGCACAGACATGCGCACGAGTGAGACGTTATCACAAAAGCAAAATTGATACCAAGGCGACATGAATCCGCATTGAGTCGCTCGCCGGAGGCACTCGCCCTCGGGCCCGCCGTCATTGCATGCCGGCGTCGCTATCACTGCCCTTCGGGTCGGGTGCCTTCTTAACCGGTCTCGCGACTACACTCGGTCCCGGGTCCCGCCGCTACGCGTCGGCGCTATGCTGACCCTCCTGCGGGTGCCTCTTAGCCGGGTCTCGCGACCCTTAGTGGTCTCCGCTTCGCTCCGCCCACACGCTTCTCTTCTATATTATTGACGGGAGCCGCGCACCTCGCGCACAAAGCTTCCTGACCCTACACGCCACCACCTGGCCGCTCAGACGCCGTGGGCCCTCAGACGATAGGGGCGCGGCGTGATTCATAATCTTCGGCATCGAGCCGCAGGTCGTCCAAACTGGGCGGACACGTGGCCCTTTCGGTTCGAAGTCTACCGCGCGTGCAACTCTCTTCCGGCTGTGCGCCGTCATCGAGATTGAGAGTGAGAGTGTGGACCGGGTTCGTCGTGACGGGTCGAAGGTCGGGAGAGAGGCTTCCGGCGCCTGTCGCGGAGAACCGCGATGTCCAGACACACACGAGCTCGCGTTGGCGATGACCGGGCGAGCCTTTACACTGAAATCACCGATAAGATCATCGCAGAACTGGAGGCCGGCCGTATCCCTTGGGTGCAGCCATGGGGAACGGCGGCGATCAAGGCGCCGCTCGCCATGCCGCGCAATGCTTCGACGCTACGAGGTTATTCCGGAATAAACGTGCTGATTTTATGGGGTGCCGTTTTTGAGTGCGGCTTCTCCAGCCAGAGCTGGCTGACCTTTCGTCAGGCGCTCGGGCTCGGCGGCCATGTCAGGAAGGGAGAACGGGGTACGACCGTTGTCTACGCGGATCGCTTCATTCCCGAGGACGAGCGTCGCCGTACCGCAGAGACCGGGGAGGAGCCGGGCACGATTCCGTTTCTCAAGCGCTTTACCGTTTTCAACATAGAGCAGTGTGACGGCTTGCCCGAGGACGTCGCTGGCTCAGTCGTCCTGCTGCCACCGGATCAGATTGAACCGCAGGCGGAAGCGCTGATCGCCGCAACCGGCGCCGACTTCCGGATTGGCGGGGTGCGCGCTTACTACAATACGACCGGCGATTTTGTGCAGGTCCCGCCGCCAGCGGCGTACTTCGAGCCGATCAACTGGCATCGGACGGCGTTCCACGAATTGTCGCATTGGAGTGGAGCTGTTTCCCGGCTTGCTCGTGATCTTTCGGGCTCGTTCGGCTCCAAATCTTACGCGCGCGAGGAACTGGTCGCGGAGATGGCGGGTGCGTTCGTCTGCGCTTCGCTTGGCATCGCGCCGACCGTGCGCCACGCCGACTATATCGGCTCCTGGCTGGAGGTGCTGCGTGAGGACAACCGCGCCGTTGTACGGGCCGCCAGCGCGGCGTCGAAGGCCGCCGATTTCCTGCTCGGCTTTCAGCAACGGCCAATCGTCCCCTTCGACGAGGGCGACGAGGAGGCAGCGTAATTCGTCCGCCGGCTGTTTCGGCCTGCCATCGCGGCGGGGCTCAGAGAGTGAGAGGACGGGCGGTGCAGTTCGTGACGGGTTGGAGGTCGAGAGAGAGTCTTTCGGCCGCCCGTCGCGGAGAATCCGACATGGCTAGCGCCGTTCAGAAGATCAAACTCAGTCCATCCCGGGACATTCCCTTCAACAAGCTGGTCTTGAGCCAGTCCAACGTTCGCCGCATCAAGGCCGGCATCTCGATCGAGCAACTGGCCGAGAGTATTGCGCAGCGTACCTTGCTACAAAGTCTCAGCGTACGTGCCGTCGTCGACGCCGACGGTATGGAGACCGGCATGTTCGAGGTTCCTGCGGGCGGGCGGCGGTACCGCGCCCTTGAACTATTGGTGAAGCAGAAGCGTATGGCGAAGACCCAAGCGGTCCCCTGTGTGATCAGGGATGGTGGTATCGCTGAGGACGACTCGCTTGCGGAAAACGACGAGCGTATCGGCCTGCATCCACTCGATCAATTCCGCGCGTTCCAGATCCTCCGCGATGGCGGTATGAGCGAAGAGGAGATCGCCGCACGGCATTTCGTGGCGCCGACGATCGTCAAGCAGCGCCTGCGCCTGGCGTCGGTCTCGCCAAAGCTGCACGACGTCTATGCCGAAGACGGCATGACGCTCGAGCAGCTCATGGCGTTCTCGGTCACAGCCGATCACGCGCGCCAGGAGCAAGTCTGGGAGAACGTCGGCCGCTCCGGCTATGACGAGCCTTACCAGATCCGCCGGCTGCTCACTGAGAACACCGTGCGTGGGTCCGATCGCCGGGCGCAGTTTGTAGGCCTCGATACCTATCAGCAAACGGGTGGCGGAGTTCTGCGGAATTTGTTCGAGCACGACGACGGCGGCTGGCTTCAGGACGTCGTGTTGCTCGATCGCCTCGTAACCGAAAAGCTCAAAGCCGAAGCTGAGGCGATTGCGGCCGAAGGCTGGAAGTGGATCTCAGTCGCCGTAGAGTTCTCCTACGGTCACAGTCAAGGCCTACGAGAAATCGAAGGCAAACCTGTCTATCTCTCGTCTGAGGAGCAGGCCGCCATCGACGCCCTGAACGCCGAGCAAGCCAAGCTTGAAACCGACTATCAGGATGCCGACGAATTGCCCGATGAAGTCGATCAGCGTCTCGGCGAGATCGAGGCGGCACTGGCGGCATTCGAA
This sequence comes from Bradyrhizobium sp. IAR9, assembly GCF_013408065.1. Lineage (NCBI taxonomy): Bacteria > Pseudomonadati > Pseudomonadota > Alphaproteobacteria > Hyphomicrobiales > Nitrobacteraceae > Bradyrhizobium > Bradyrhizobium sp. IAR9. The sequence continues at coordinate 57,082 of NZ_JACBZW010000006.1, read as the reverse complement.
GACCGGCCGATGCTTTACGAGCCGTCGGAGATCGCCCGAGCTGGTGTCTTCATCAGCATCGATTCCGAAGGACGGCTCGCCGTGGACCGGGGTTACGTCCGTCCGGAGGACGAGGTGCCGGAAACTGATCCTCATGTCGGACAGGACGCCGACGTGTCATCGACTGAAGGTCAGGAAGAGGGCCCCTCCGTCCAGCGTACGGTGATCGCGGTCGCGGGTCCTGTTCCTGATGCCGAAGAAGATGATGAGGACGCCACCAAACCTTTGCCGGATCGGCTCATCACCGAGCTGACAGCGCATCGTACGCTGGCATTGCGGGATGCGCTGGCAGAAAATCCTGCGGTCGCGTTCCAGGCGGTCCTGCATAACTTCGTGCTGACGGCCTTTTACCGGTTCGCGTCTTCCGGGAGCTGTCTTGAAATCGGCCTTCGCACGCCGAACTTTCCAGCCCAAGCTCCAGGGCTGAGGGAAAGCGTCTCCGCTAAGGCCGTCGAGGTGCGGCATGAGACCTGGAAGTCGCGACTGCCGAAGAGCGAGAGCGATCTCTGGGATGCACTGACGGCTCTTGATGGTGGTGCACAGGCATCATTGTTTGCCCACTGTGCATCATTTGCCGTCAACGCGGTCTATGAACCGGCCAATCGCTACAATCAGGGTCGCGTCTCCGCCCAAGGCGTTCGCACGCGTCTCGACCAGGCTGATGTGCTGGCGCGCGCGGTTGGGCTCGACATGGTGCAGGCCGGCTGGAGACCGACCGTCGACAACTATCTCGGACGGGTTACCAAGCCGCGTATTCTGGACGCGGTGCGGGAGGCCAAGGGCGAGTCGTCGGCGCAACTGATCGACCATCTGAAGAAGGCCGACATGGCCAAGGAGGCCGAGCGCCTGCTGGATGGCTCGGGCTGGTTGCCGGACCCGCTGCGTCTCGTCGATCCCGATGCGGCGCCACTGGGGCAGGACGGCGAAGCAGGCCCCCTGCCCGAATTCCTCGCCGACGAGGAGGATCCGGAGAACGCCGGCGACGATGATCCGCAACAGCTCGACGCGGCTGAGTGAAAGCACGGAGCGGGACAGCTTTGGCCGTCCCGCGGTTGCTTGGGGACCGGTGCGCAGCGCTGGTCCCCATTCTTATTGGGAACGGCTGAGAGTGAGAGTCGGGCCGGGAACGGTTTGAACCGTCGAGGTGAGAGGAGAGCGCCTGATGGTTCGACCCATTCCAGCTCTCCGAAAGAACCCTGCCATGACCGAATCTCTCGCCGGCGGCGCGGCCGCCGCGCCGCTCTCGATGCGTGCCGCTGCAAGTCTCACCTCCGCCGCCGTCAGGGCCGCGCGACAGCTTCTGACGGAGCTCGAGCGCGGCCGTCGCATCGATGCCGCTGTTCTGCGTAGCGCTGTGGAGTCTGCCTTCAGCGCCTCGGACACGGCTGGCGCCTGGAACTGGAAGACCGCCTATGACGTCTGCGAGGCGGCAACAGTTCTGTTCCTTCGCAAGTTCGGCCCGGCCATGCGGGCCAAGGCTGGCTCGACGGCAGCAATGCTGCCGATGCTCGCGAAGATCGCGAGCTGTCTGCCGACCAACACGCGGCGTTCCGAGGACAGCCAGGCGCTTCAGCAATTCTCGACGCCGATCCCGCTCGGGCTGGCGGCATGCGCCGCAGCCGGCATTACGCCGGCCGATCGTGTTCTCGAGCCATCGGCGGGCACCGGTTTCCTCGCCATCTTTGCCGAGCTCGCCGGCGGCGCCTTGGTGTTGAACGAGTTGGCCGAGCCCCGTGCGGCGTTGCTCGATCAACTGTTCGCAGGCGTTAAGGTCACGCGGTTCGATGCTGCGCAGATCGATGATCACCTCGACGCAAGTGTGATGCCGAGCGTCGTCCTGATGAACCCGCCGTTCTCGGCCCTGGCGAATGTCGATCGACGGATGGCGGATGCGGCCCTCCGGCACATCGCTTCGGCGCTCGCGCGTCTTTGCGATGGTGGGCGCCTCGTCGCCATCACTGGCGCAAGCTTCGCGCCCGATAACCCGGCATGGCGAGATGCCTTTGTGCGGCTCCAGGAACGCGGGCGATTGGTGTTTTCTGCGGCGATCGAGGGCGCCGTCTACGCCAAGCATGGCACTCAGACGGATACGAGGCTGCTTGTGATCGACAAGCTGGCCGCTGCCGATCCGACGGCTTTTCCTGCCTCGCCGGGCATGGCGGCCGACATCGCTACCTTGCTTGATTGGGTGGCCAAGCATGTGCCTACAAGGACGCCTGTCGCCACGCCATCGGAGATCGCCGCTATCCGGCCGTCGGCGATGCCACGATCGGTCGGCGCCGTTGCACCGCGCTCATCGTCCTTTTCAACAAGCGCAGCGCCAGAAAGCGCCGAACTTGCATACCAGACGCTCGAATGGTCGCCGCCGGAAGGCGCCCGGCTGACCGATGCGCTTTACGAGGAATATGGATTACAGTCGATTTGCATTCCCGGATCGTGCGCACATCCGACCAAGCTCGTGCAGTCCGCGGCGATGGCGTCCGTTGCGCCACCGAAGCCATCCTATCGTCCGCACCTGCCGGCCAACCTCGTGGCGGATAGCATCCTATCGGACGCCCAGCTTGAGAGCGTCATCTATGCCGGTGAGGCGCATTCTGAGTTTCTCGCAGGCTCTTGGACGGTCGACACGACCTTTGATGTTGTGGCCGCCGCGCGCGATGACGCGGAAAATGCCGTCCGCTTTCGCCGCGGCTGGTTCTTGGGCGATGGCACCGGCGCGGGCAAGGGGCGGCAGGTCGGCGGCATCCTGCTCGATAATTGGCTCAAGGGCCGCCGCCGTGCGGTCTGGATCAGCAAGTCCGACAAGCTGATCGAAGATGCGCAGCGCGACTGGTCCGCGTTAGGCATGGAGCGATTGCTTATTACGCCGCTGTCCCGGTTTCGCCAGGGTACCCCGATCCGGCTCTCGGAAGGCGTCCTTTTTACCACCTACGCTACGCTACGGACCGACGAGCGTGGCGAAAAGCTTTCGCGCGTCAGGCAGATCGTCGAATGGTTGGGCTCCGACTTCGACGGAGTGATCGTCTTCGACGAGAGCCACGCGATGCAGAATGCAGTCGGGGGCAAGGGAGAGCGCGGTGACCAGGCGGCCTCTCAGCAGGGGCGCGCTGGCCTGAGGCTTCAGCACGCTTTGCCGAATGCTCGCGTGGTTTACGTATCGGCGACCGGCGCCACCACGGTCCACAACCTCGCTTATGCCCAACGCCTCGGCCTTTGGGGCGGTGCCGATTTCCCGTTCGCCACTCGCGCGGAGTTCGTCGAAGCGATCGAGGAGGGTGGGGTCGCGGCCATGGAGGTGCTGGCGCGCGATCTCAAGGCGCTCGGTCTCTACGCCGCTCGATCGCTCTCTTACGAGGGCGTCGAGTACGATCTCGTTGAGCACCAGCTGACGCCGGAGCAGGTTCGCATCTACGACGCCTACGCCGGTGCGTTCAGCGTCATCCATAATAACCTGGACGCGGCGATGCGGGCAGCAAACATCACGGGCGAAACCGGAACGCTGAACGGGCAGGCCAAATCTGCGGCACGCTCCGCGTTCGAAAGCGCGAAGCAGCGCTTCTTCGGTCACCTCTTGACCTCGATGAAGACGCCGTCGCTGATCCGTTCGATCGAGAACGATCTTGAGGCTGGACACGCGGCGGTCATCCAGATCGTGTCGACGGGCGAAGCGCTGATGGAGCGTCGGCTCGCGGAGATCCCGACAGAAGAATGGGGCGACGTTCAGGTCGACATCACCCCGCGCGAGTATGTTCTCGACTACCTCGCCCATTCCTTCCCAGTCCAGCTCTACGAGCCCTTTACAGACTCAGAGGGCAACCTCTGCTCTCGGCCTGTCTATCGCGATGGACAGCCGGTCGAGAGCCGGGAAGCCGTCGCACGACGCGACCGCCTCATTGAGAAGCTTGCATCACTACCTCCGGTACCTGGGGCGCTGGATCAGGTCGTGCAGCGTTTTGGCACGGACATGGTCGCCGAGGTGACGGGCCGCTCGCGCCGCATCGTGCGCAAGGGTGACCGGCTGGTGGTCGAAAACCGAGCCGGATCGGCCAACCTCGCGGAGACCTCGGCCTTCATGGATGACGTCAAGCGGATCCTCGTGTTTTCCGACGCGGGCGGAACAGGGAGGAGCTACCATGCCGAACTGTCGGCTCGGAATCGCCGCCTGCGAGTCCATTACCTGCTCGAGCCCGGCTGGAAGGCCGACGCCGCAATCCAGGGTCTCGGCCGGACCAACCGGACCAACCAGGCGCAGCCGCCGCTGTTTCGTCCCATCGCGACCGATGTGAAGGCGGAAAAGCGTTTTCTCAGCACGATTGCTCGCCGGCTCGACACGCTGGGAGCCATTACGCGCGGCCAGCGCCAGACCGGAGGGCAGGGCCTGTTCCGGCCCGAGGACAACCTCGAAAGCCAGTTCGGACGTGATGCGTTGCGTCAGCTCTACACGCTGCTTGCGCGAGGCAAGGTCGACGGCTGCTCGCTTGGGAAGTTCGAGGATGCAACCGGTCTGAAGCTCATGGATGCCAATGGGCTCAGGGATGACCTGCCGCCGATCACGACCTTTCTGAACAGGCTATTGGCGCTCACCATCGACCTACAGAATGTGCTGTTCACCGCCTTCGAGCAGCTCTTGACCGCTCGGATCGAAGGCGCGGTTGCGTCCGGCACCTACGACGTCGGGTTGGAAACACTCCGTGCCGAGAGCTTTGTCGTCACCGAGCGGCGGACGATCTATGACCATCCGGGGACCGGCGCCGAGACCCGGCTGCACACGGTCACACAGCGCCAGCGCAATCATCCGGTGAGTCTGGATGACGCTCTTGCTCGTCTTTCCGATCGTCAGGCCGTCCTGCTGGTCAATGAGCGCTCGGGACGAGCCGCCGTGCAGGTCCCCGCGGCGAGCGTCATGCTCGATGACGGCGAGATCGAGCGGCGCGTCCGTCTGATCCGGCCGATGGACCAGCACATGGTCCCCTTGACCACCATGGCCGAAAGTCATTGGGACGAAGCGGATCGTGAACGCTTTGCCTCGGCCTGGCTGGCGGAGCTTGCCGAGGTGCCCCAGTTCACAGAAAGCACGATCCACGTTGTGGCGGGCTTGCTGCTCCCCATCTGGAAGCGGCTGCCGAACGAATCGACCCGCGTCTATCGCCTTCAGACCGATGCGGGCGAGCGCATCATCGGCCGCAAGGTTTCTGCCGCGTGGGTCGCAAACGTCCTTGCGACCGACGCGCCTGCGCTGACACCGGGCGCTGCCTTTGCCGCACTGATGGTAGGACGGACCGTCCTCGAGCTCACAGAGGGGCTCCAGCTTCGCCGCGTTCGGGTGATGGGGGCCTACCGCATCGAGCTGTCGGGCTTCAACGACACGATGCGCGATCGCCTGCGGGCTTACGGTCTCTTCGGGGAGATCATCTCCTGGAAGTTGCGCATGTTCGTGCCAACGGATGCAAGCGGCGTCGAGATCCTGTCGAAGGTGCTCGACAGCTATCCGGTTGCGCGCATTAGTGATCGGGAGGCCGCGTGATGCCTCGCGATGCTTCCGAATTGGCACGCCGACTCGCGCGCGACGCCGAGGCGGTGTGCCGACACTATCTCTCCCACGGCAAGCGCGCGGGGCGATACTGGGTGGTCGGCGACGTCCACAACACGCCCGGCCGCTCGTTGTTTGTACGGCTCCAGGAATCGCCGAAGGGACCCGCTGGGAAATGGACCGACGCCGCGACCGGAGAACATGGCGATCTCCTCGACATCATCCGCGAAAGTCTCGCCTTGCGAGACTTTCGCGAGGTTGCCGATGAGGCGAGGCGATTTCTGAAGCTACCTCGTTCAGAGCAGCAGCTGGCGCCGAAACCCATTCGTTCAGTCGCGCCGGCCGGATCGCAGGAGGCCGCTCGTCGGCTCTTTGCGGTATCCAGCCCGATTGAAGGGACATTAGCCGAGGCGTACTTGCAGCGTCGCGGAATTACTCGCATCCACCACGGTGGCAGCTTGCGCTTCCACCCGCGTTGCTACTATCGGCCGGACGAGCATTTGCCGACCGAAACATGGCCAGCGATGATAGCCTCTGTCACGGACCTCGAGGGGCGGATGACCGGTGTGCACCGCACCTGGCTAGATCCACACGTTTTTGATCGCGTGCGGCTCGGCAAGGCCCCGATCGACACGCCACGACGGGCCATGGGCGACCTGCTTGGTAACGCCGTTCCCTTCGGCGTGGTGGACCACGTGCTCGCTGCGGGCGAGGGGATCGAGACCATGCTGTCGCTGCGTAATGTACTGCCGACCTTGCCCATGACCGCTGCTCTCTCGGCCAATCACCTCTCAGCCATGTTGCTGCCGTCTGGCTTACGCCGACTCTATATCGCCCGTGACGCAGATGCCGCCGGAGATGCCGTACACGCTATTCTCACCCAGCGCGCAGAAGCCGCCGGCATTGAAGCGATCGCATTGTCGCCCCGGCTGGGCGACTTCAACGAAGATCTGCACATCTTCGGCCTCGAGGCCCTCCGAGCGGCGTTGCTACTTCAACTCGTACCGGAGGACGTCGTCCGTTTCCTGCATTCGTCGATGGCAACCGCGGAGTAGCCCCGGCATTTCGATGGGCGTCGACAGGTCGGTCGCGGTGCGGCCACTGCCGGAAGAGGACGCGATACCACGGCCTTCTAGAGGGCGATCGGACGGCACGCGGCTCGGGCCGGCAATGGCTGCGTCCGGCTATTTTCCGCCGCGCGCCGGCGACGAGAAGACACATTAGCCATCTGGCGAGCGCGCTTTGCATCGCGAAGCAAAATAGCCGGCCTTCGCCATCCTCCGCTGCGCTTCGGCCCTCCGCTTCCGCCTACGCCCTGCGGGCTTCGGCGGACAAGCCGCTCCGGGTTCTGGCCCGTTCCGCCTGCCGTCTGAGTGATCGCCACGAAGGCCGCGATGGTCGCGGCCGATCCGGCAAAGGATCGCCTCCATGACCGACCACGATGACATCGAACTGCCGCACGCCGCATCTGCGACCGAACACGTTCTCACCGAATTGCAGCTCTTCGGTTACCGCCCGTTCGACGATCAGCCTGATCCACGGCCGCTCCCCGAGGGCAGGATCATCGCCGGCGCCGTCGCCGATATATTCGATGCCCTGGTCGCGACGTTGAGCGACACCCGGCTGGAACCAGACCTCGACGATCTGCTCTGGTCGACCGTCAACCTGTTCCACCGAGCCGTCGACCGCATCGGACGCCAGCTCGACGACAACGAACAGGCGCAGCGGAAGAGCCAGCGCGAGCAGGACGGCTCCGAGGTGCGATCGGTCGAACTCGAGCGTCTAACGGCCGAAGGTGTCACGCTGATCGAGCGCCGCAACTGCCTGGAACTCTTCCGCGATCAGGCCATCGAGCGCTTCGAGACTCACACCGGCTCATTCTGGCGCCCCCGATCGGGATCCCTGGTGAACCACCGTACGCTGACCGCGGCGATGATCGACTCGCGCGATTTTATCGCGGCCAAGCGTCGCACTGAGACCGAGGTCATGTTGCCGGCGGGCCGGAAGATCGCGCTCACCGGAGGGCTCGACTTCAACGACCACCACCTCATCTGGGATCGTCTCGACAAGGTTCATGCTAAGCATCCCGACATGGTCCTGCTCCATGGCGGCTCCCCGAAGGGTGCCGAACTGATCGCATCGAAATGGGCGACCAACCGCAAGGTGCCTCAGATCGCCTTCAGGCCTGATTGGACGAAACATGCCAAGGCAGCACCTTTCAAGCGCAACGACGCCATGCTTGAACTCTTGCCGATCGGCGTCATGCACTTCCCGGGCACTGGAATCCAGGACAACCTCGCCGACAAGGCGAAGCGGCTCGGCATCCCAGTCTGGAGGTTCGGCGGCGCGTGAGCGTCGCCTTCTCGACTGAAGTCTTCGAGGCGAAATGCTCACGCCGCAACTCCGCCTCGTTTCGGTCTCATATCCAGAGTTGCGCCGTGGTGGTGGTGGTGGAAGGCGCGCGACCAGTACATCTATGCACATGGAGCCACCACCATGCTCGCTATTGGGTTTGTTCTCAATACACTGGGCATCGGCCTATGGGCGATTTTCGCGCTCGCAGTGTATGCCCTGCCGTTTTTCGTCGCACTGAGTATCGGGATGACGGCGTTTCAGGGCGGTGCCGGCCTCATCGGCGCGCTGCTTCTTGGAACGGCCGGCGGTGCACTGACGCTTGTCCTCGGCCAGATCGCCTTTGCCGTTACTCGGTCCTTGACCTTGCGCATCGCAATCGCGACAGCATTCGCTGTTCCCGCCGCCGTCGCGGGCTATCATATCCTGTTCGCCGTGTCCCATATCGGGGTGCCTTCGCTGGCCTGGCGCGAGGTCTTCGCTTGCCTCGGCGCAGCTTGCATTGGCGTTACGTCATGGACGCGCTTGATGGCTTTGGCGGAGACCCGCCCGTTCGAGCCGGGTAGGGTAGGTTGTGCACAGGAGTCTCCGGATCACTTTGAAGTTGTGGCGTTTTCGGCGTGTATTCGGAAAGTGGGGCGCTACTTGGGAACTGTAGTTCGTGATCATTTGTGATTATCACGGTACGTCACGAGGCATCAGCTCAGCGAATCCAGCTTCATCGGAGCTGTAAGTGAACATCTGCCATGTTGGGCACGGCGGAGTGGTCTTTGATGAAGCTAATCACAGCATCTGGGGGCTTGCGGTTCTCAAACCCGCCGGTGTGTTTAAGGAAGAGCGAGGCTGCTTCGACGAAATCGCCTCGCAGATCGGTAGCCTTACAGCATTCAGCGTACCGCAGTGTTTCGGAGCCGCAACCGCAAAGCTCGTCGTCCTGGCACTCCCGCTGGCGGTAGTAAGCGTCGGCGCGTGGGTCTGCACCAACGATTCCGTATTGCTTTCCCGGCCATCGGCCGCACATTTCTAAATGGAGGTGCCGGAGAGCCCAAACCGTATAGAGATCGAAGAGAGTCCTAAGATCGCCACCCTCTATCCATACTCCGTCGTTGGGCGAGAATGCACAGATTGAGCCGTCCCAGAAGTTGGTGTGACGCGGGCCGATCCAGCGCGTCGGCTCCGCCGCGTCGGTCCAGAACCCCCAGGCTCGAGGCAATAACCCCGATCGGTAGGGAAGAGCTAAGAGAAATGTGGCTTTCCGCTGCAAGCCGGGGATCACCGAGCTCTTGGCGAGAAGCCACATTCCGTTGTCGTCTGCGAAAGACTGAAGAGTGGGGTACGCCTCTGCAAGGCGGATCACCTGACCTTCGTAAGCGGCACGCAAGCCGTTGCCGATCCGTGGTGAGGAACCGGCCGCCCGTGGTCGACTGGCCGACCCTTGTCGTCGGGCGGTCCTTTTCCGTGATCGGGCTGAGGGTCCTCTCTCACTTTGTCGTTCATTACCGTTCTCCTGAGTTGTATTGACCGGCGGCGACTGCTCGTCGACCGCGATCAGGCCGTGGACGTGGACTAGTAGTGGCCGGTGCTGGTCCAATGCAGCTCCGAACTCATGCAACAAGGCCCGGACGTCCTTCCCCAGGGAGGCTTCACCCCGAATCGGAAATGTGCGAGTCTGTGTCACCCGCACAGCCTGCGCCCGAATCAATGGGCGTGTCAAGCCGTGCCATTCGCACAGAGGAAGCATGCCATCGTTCGAAGAAAAGCTGGTTCGAGCCATACGGCGGAAACGGGAAGCTGAAGGGCTGAGCATCCGGGCGCTCTCAACAGCCATCGGCGTCAGTTTTTCAACGCTCGCGAGAATCGAACGCGGGGAAGGACGGCCAGACAACAACTCCAAAATCCGGCTTATGGAGTGGCTAGGCCCCGATGCCGAAGACGCCGGACTCGGGTTCGATAAAGTCGCATTCGTACACTTCCGAGCGGGCAAGAACGTTCGCTCGTCAACTGTGCGCACGCTGTTGAAAGCAGCTGAATGCCTGCGCCAAACTCTAGCGACTGGCGCTCATTGGTCTGGTCATGAGGACGTCGATGATAACGCAAGTCCTCCAAGCGCGTCGCTGTCCAAAGAAGAGCTTGAGCAAGCGGCTGAAAAATTCAGAGCGGATCTGGGGCTTTCACAAGATGAGCCAATCGATAGCCTGCGCATCGAAGTGGATGGGGTACAAGTAGTCCCTGTTGGGAAGAGGAACTGTCTTGAAGCGCAAACCGTGAGACATTTACGGGGGATTGCCGGAGGCGAATGGTCTGCAATGACCATTCCTCTAGATGCCGACAATGAGAATTGGGTCGTGCTCTTGAATGACAGTCACAGGATCGAACGCCAACGCGTAACTCTACTGGAGGAGTACTGGCACATCCTTCTAGGCCACAAGCTCACAAAGATAGCTCGGGTAGCTGAAGCATACGGCAGAACGTATGACAAGACGGAGGAGCACGACGCCTATTATCTGGCTTCCGCAGTGCTGCTTCCGAGGGCGGCAGTTATCGATGCCGTGAGCAAGAAACGTTCTTCGAATGAGGTCGCAGAGCATTTCGGTACGTCGACAGAATTAGTAGAGTATCGAGTCAAGCGGCTCGGTCTTTGGCGTGAACACGTTGGTAAGCAGATCAAGTTGTCTCCTGACTAGCTAGAGCTTTTGGCTTTTGCGAATGAGTGCAACGCCGGGCAAGGACAAGCGTGATTTCCGGGAGGCGAGTGGGATGATTGTCGAGAACCTGTCCTACCGGTTCTTACGGCCGAATGCCCGAGGGGATGACCGCCTTCATCGTCGAACAGGTACGCGTAGATCGCGCGTTGAAGGAAGGCTGATCGTAACCTGAGCGCGAGCGCGGCAGTCCTCCTCGGAACTCCTCGATCAGGCGGCCGGCATTCGGTCTGGCCCACGCAGCTGCAGCGGAGCGATATTGCGCCCATCGGTTCTTGGGAGACGATGCCGCCCTTTGCAGGAGATTGTTTCTCTTTCTACGCTGAATCGTTCCGACCTCTTGTTCATCAAAACCGAGATAGCCACGCTTCTCCAGAGATTGTGGTTCAGCACGCGGACGCACGTGGCCTCGTTGATGGCTTGATCTGGCCGAAGACCGGCTTCGCCTCGATCGTCTGAGCCGCAACGCCGTTGATGCGACTTTCTTCCCCTGGGCTTCGCCCATTCCTCGCGAGACAAGAAAGTCGCCACAACGACGTCCTCCGCTGCGCTCCGGCCCGAGCGGGTGCGTCGCCGATCGTCCTCGGCCTTAGATCGCCATCGAGGCCGCGGTGGTCGCGGGCTCGAAACACAACAGGAGAAGTGACATGGCTAACATCGGTTCTTTCAAGAAGGTCGGCAATGATTTCCAGGGCGAGATCGTCACCCTGAGCCTGCAAGCCAAGGGCGTCCGCATCGTCGCCGAGACCAACCGGTCCAACGAAAACGCTCCCAGCCACCGCATCTACGTGGGCCGGGCCGAGATCGGGGCCGCCTGGTCGAAGCGTTCCGAGGAAGGCCGCGACTACCTCTCGCTCAAGCTCGACGACCCCTCGTTCAACGCGCCGATCTACGCGAACCTGTTCGATGACGAAAGCGGTGAGGGCTACACCCTCCTGTGGTCGCGACCGCGCAAGAACGGCGAGTAAGAGCGTCCCACCAAGCCCCGTCCGGTCCGCTGGGCGGGGCTTTCTAACTCTCCCTCGGCCGATGGATCGACCGTTGAACCATTGTTCTAAGTGCTTGCTACCGATCTGAGCGACATTTCGTTTGACGGCGTGCCCGGCGCGCCCTCTGGAGATCGCCTGTTCGAGACCTGATCGCCGCCACTCCAGCAAGCTGGATCGGCAGTCGTAACGCGTGTCCACATCGGGACTCCCGGGTCGCGAGCCCGGCTCGCGGAAGCTCAGGACCGAGCTTTGGACACCTTCTCCTCAAGCAGATCTGCCGGCCTGACCCCCAACGCTTGGGCAATCTGCCAGATTGTGAGCAGTGTCGCGTTTTGGAGCCCTCGCTCCATGCTGCTTACAAAGGCCCGTCGACGCCCATGCGTTCCGCTACGGCCTCTTGGCTCAAGCCAAGGGCCAGTCGAAATCGACGCGCGTTTGCTCCAAAGACCTTGCGAATGTCCATCCGCAGGATAGGAAGCAATCGCGTATTTTGGCGCTACGTGTTATAATACGCGGAGCTGGTTGTTTAGGGTCTCGGACGGAGCCTCAATTAAGGAAAATATGGGAAATGCAGCTTCTTGAACGCTCGCCCGAACAGGTGGCATTCCATATGCTACAGCAGGGAATTGTTCGAGCCGGCGAGGCTGGTGCCTCGCCATTTGATTTTGAATCTCGCGCCTATTGTCGTCTCTGATGTCGAAGCCGCCGCTGGATCCTGACGTCGCGGATGTCGCGCCGAACGAGCCGGCGCTGACGGTCTATGACGAACAGCATGTCGTCACATACATGCGTCTTCTGCAGGCTGAAAGTGAGGGGGCGGACTGGCGTGAAGTGGCTCGAGTGATCTTGCATATGGACCCAGAGCGAGAGCCGGATCGTGCGCGGCGCGCATATCAGAGTCATCTTGCGCGTGCCAAATGGGTGACGGAGCAAGGGCGCCGCCTCTTACGCGGCGCTGGTTCGAAATAGAAGAAAATCGCTGGCTGGCGACTTGCAGGCAGAACGATTTTCTTTTGCTGACCAGTGGTCATTCCTGTGCACCACGTGGTGCTAAACTAGGGGCTTCCTACAACTGCTTCGTTCATACCTATTGCACCGCAATCGTTGTTAGCTGCGTGCAATGGGGCGGAAGCAATGCCTGAATTTGACTGGCGGTCGCCGGATTCCTACAAGAGCCTACAAGACGCGGAAGTCACCGACATCGCTTGGGAATGTCTTCGTCGTAACGCCGACTATCGGCGTGAGTACGAGGTGATGATTGCCATCAATCAGAACGGCGAAGTGACTGACGAATTCAGGAGGAAATGGGGTATCTGCTTTCGCCCATGACCCGCAGAGGTCATTCGATGAGCAGACAATCTTTTGGGCGCCTGAGGTTCTAGCGGCGGTCATTCCGGTCAAGTTTGCCGGAGCTGCCGATCGCAATTCAGCGTCTCAACCGCTGCTTGACCTTGCAGCAGGCCAGGTGCGGCGCGCCGCCGACGGCTGGCACGCCGTGCTGCGCATCAGTTCGGCGGACCACCGTGTCTGGTCCAAGGACCCGCCGGTGCTTGGCGCTCCATATGCAGCCGAACTGCCGTTTGACGGCGATTTCGAAGCGCGCGCGTATGCAGCCCGGCGGCTGTGGCGTGTCATGAATGGACGCGCGTCCGGTCCAGCCCTTCACCAATTATCTAAGCAGCGGCGCGAGCGCCTGAGCGTCGCCATTCGTGCGCTCGATGCTCACAGCGCCGGCGGTAGCTATCGCACGATCGCCGAGGCGCTGTTCGGCAAAAAACGCATCCCCGATCGCGCCTGGAAGACGCATGATCTGCGCAATCGAACGATCCGCCTGGAGCAGGGCCGCCTCGCGTTGGTACGCGGAGGCTATCGCAAACTTCTGCGGCCCGGGCGCAAAGACCAGTAGCGCAGTCCCAAAGGGTGCCGAAAATCGCCCCCTCCATATTCGGCATCCCCCTCCGAGATCTTGCTTCTCCATGATGACCGCACACACGCCGGCCTAGCCAGGCGTAGTGCGCTGTCCTCCTGGAGTTCTCAAATGCCCGATCCGATGGCCGCTCTTCCCCCGCGCTTCCTGCGTACACCTGAGGCCGCGCGCTATCTTGGCCTGTCCGGTCGCACGCTGGAGAAGCACCGCACATACGGCACCGGACCCACCTATCGGAAGATCGGCGGACGTGTCGTCTATGCCCTCGATGACCTGAAAGCGTGGGCCGACCGCGGCGCCAAGACGTCAACGTCCGACCCCGGGAAGGGGACCGTGCTGCCGGCCAAAAAGCACCCGGTTCTGCGCCCGTATGCGGGCCAGGAACGTCGCTGATTGCCGCGCGAGAGCAATGACCATGCGGCGCAAATACCATTCCGAGCGCGAGCAGCTTGAACTCTTTCGGGCGCTACCCGGCGATCTTGCATCCCGCGACGCGCAGGATCTGATGGCATATCCGTTCTTCTCGCTCGCAAAGACCAAGCGGATCGTGCCGATCGATTTCCGAGCCGGTACGATCGCAATTCGTGTCGAAGCGGTGCCCGAACACGGCATGGCGACCATCTGGGATGCAGACGTTCTGATTTGGGCTGCGTCTCAGATCGTCGAAGCGCGTGACGCAGGCTTGAAGACCTCGCGCTTGATGGCTGCAACGCCTTACGAGATTTTGACGTTCGTGGGCCGCGGCACCAGCGCACGCGATTATGACCGCCTGAAGGCCGGTCTCGACAGACTCCAGTCGACTACCGTGATGACGTCGATCCGAGCGGCGACAGAACGGCGACGGCATCGTTTCTCCTGGATCAACGAATGGAAGGAGACGGCCGATGCAAACGGTCGGCCATTTGGGATCGAGCTGATCCTGCCGGATTGGTTCTACGCGGGCGTCATCGATGACGCGCTCGTGCTGACGATCGATCGCGCCTATTTCGAGCTCACGGGCGGGCTTGAGCGGTGGCTCTACCGGCTCGTGCGCAAGCATGGCGGCCGCCAGGGCGGCGGCTGGAGTTTCGACCTTGTGCACCTCCATGCCAAGTCCGGCATCATCTCGCCGCTCAAGCATTTTGCTTACGACGTACGTCAAATCGTCCAGCGCCAGACATTGCCCGGCTATCAGCTCGGGCTCACGCGAGACCGGAACGGCAGCGAGCGACTGAACTTCGCACCTACGCCTGTTGATCCCTTAACGGCACGCAAGCGCCGCCGCGGTCTCATTCCAAGTTCGGAGGACAATCTGTGAATCAGCTCGTGCTATCGGGGACCGCAACCCTCGTGCTATCGGGGACCCGATCCTCGTGCTATCGGGGACTGGAATCGAGCTTAAGAGCTTGGTTCTCCGCGTGTTTCAGCCGCTCTAACTTTACTAACCGGAAATCCTTCGGATTTCTTCTAACGGACCAGACCGCAACTTGCATGACGCGTGACCGGCAACGCCGGACCGCCGCTCATGCTGACGTTCACAGACCGCACACGCACTTCACCGCTCCCGAAGCGCGTGGCTCCTGGCTCGAGCTTCAGGGAGCGGCGGCATGAGCGATCTCACCGAAGTGGAAGTGCTGTGGCTCGAGAAGCGCATCGAGAACCGCGTTCGGTTCGGTCGCATTGTCGATGAACGGAAGCTTGATCGGCACAGGCGTATCCTGTCATTTGCGCCCGGTAGCATCTTTGCCTTCGTCCGTTGGACCTCCAACGACTTTGGGACGATCATTTCGCGCATCGACATCTTGCGCGCGGTCGCGCCGGGACAGCGCTGCTCGACTGTACCGTATGTGAAGCCCGGCGGAGAGATTGTGCTACGGCTGTCAGGTTGGCCAAAGGTCGAGCGCGTGCTGCAGATGATCGATGCCGTTGAGGCGCTCGGCATCGATCCCGCCGATGTCGCGCCTGATCATTGGCATCACGTTCATAACCGCCTGTCCGTCAACGAAAACCCGCGCCCGTACACGAAGGCGCGCCATCAGGCCTGGCTCCATCGCCAAAGGGTGATGCGATGACAGGCTCTCTGAAGATACTCATCGCGACGTTTGGAACTGCTGCTGCGATCGTCACGACAATCGTCCTGGAGCCGCTTCCGCTTTACATCTGGAATGCATCGGTGAGCGTGCCAATAGGTCTCTACAGCTTACGACCGGCGAAGCACTTCCATGTCACCGAGCTTGTCGCCGTTCAGCCGCCGGAGCCGCTTGCGACCTTTCTTGATTTGAACGGCTATCTTCCGGTCGGCGTTCCCATGCTCAAGCGGGTCTTGGCGCTTCCGGGGCAAACGGTCTGCAGAAGCGGGCTCACGATTTCAGTCGACGCCATCGACGTGGGTGAGGCGAAGGATCGCGACGGACGCGGCAGGCCGCTGCCGAAATGGCAAGGCTGCCGCGTCGTCGGCGACGGCGAGCTGTTTCTGATGAACTGGCAGTCGGACGACTCTCTTGATGGCCGGTATTTTGGACTTCTTCCGGCATCTAGCGTGATCGGCCGTGCGATGCCGGTGTGGATCTGGGAGGAGTGAGCGTGCGTATTGGACGGGTTCTCATCGCCATTCCCTTGTTCGATCGATTGCTGGATCATTCCTCCGTCTCGATCGATGTCTGCAAGGCTGGCGCGAGCGCGACAGCACGCTTGGCTCGGTTGGGCCCGCGCGTTTGTGCTGTCGTACCCCTGATGCTTCTTTTGACTGCGTTCGACAGTGCTGCTTCGGCCCAGGGCGGATCAGCCGCCCAGCCGGCGATCAGTCAGACCGCTCACTCATTTGCCGGCTTCATCAATGAGGCCTCACAACGCTTTGCGATTGCACCGAACTGGATCCGATCAGTCCAAAGCATCGAGAGTGCTGGTGACGTGCACGCCAGATCGCCAAAAGGCGCAATGGGCCTGATGCAAATCATGCCGGCGACTTGGGCGGAACTTCGCGAGCGCTACCATCTCGGAAACGACCCCTACGACCCGCACGACAACATTTTGGCCGGCACGGCTTACTTGCGCGAACTGCTCGATCGGTACGGCTCGCCAGGCGTGTTTGCCGCATACAATGCGGGACCTGCTCGCTACGAAGAGCATCTCGCAGGCGCCTCTCTGCAAGACGAGACGCGAGCATACGTCGCAAAGCTCGCAAATCTGCTTGCCATCGAACTGCCACCGAGGTGGACGTCAAGTGGACAGTCATCAGCAGTCGCGACGCTATTCGTCACGCGATCCAATCTCATGAAAACACGCTATCGGTTGCCGTCGTTCATGCCGTCGAGCGGTGTCACGACCGCAATTTCGGCGCCCGATGTTTCGCCTATGGTCCCCCGGCCAATTGGCGTGTTCGTCCCTCGATCGGATTCGGGAGTATCGCAATGACCAACTGTGCGGGCTCGCAAACTTTGGCGTGCTTCAACGAGCAAGTGGTGTGTGCTGATGGCGTATGGGCGATGCCTTCGGCCCGCGCTCTACTCGTCGCTTCGCTCCTCACCGAGCCACCCTTCGGGTGTCTCGGCCCTTCGGGTAACGATCGCTATCGCAAGCGCTCGGAAGCAGTGGGGGCTTCGCGAGTTGGCTGCCAAGTCGCGGGGGCTCTTTCGGGAACCAGCGACCGGGAGCCCACGACGTATGCGTCCGGGGGCTGCACATGACGTCATGGCTTGACG
The DNA here is from genome assembly GCF_013408065.1 of Bradyrhizobium sp. IAR9. Classification (NCBI taxonomy): domain Bacteria; kingdom Pseudomonadati; phylum Pseudomonadota; class Alphaproteobacteria; order Hyphomicrobiales; family Nitrobacteraceae; genus Bradyrhizobium; species Bradyrhizobium sp. IAR9. The sequence continues at coordinate 39,863 of NZ_JACBZW010000006.1, read as the reverse complement.
AGCCTAGCGGCCTCGGTCGGCAATGCGCCGACTCAGAGAACTCCTATTCCGTGCGGGGCTCTGCCATCGCAGCTTGCGCCTTCGCGATCACTGCTTCGGCGCGCTCTATCGCGGCGCGGAATTCCTCGCTCTTCCAAGTATCAACCGAATGGCCGTCGTCGAAAGACTCGTCTGTGGCGTCTTGCGCGCGTGAGACCAACTCACGAAGCGCCTCAATGGCCTCGGAGAGTAGCTTGGTATCCGCCCCGTTTCGGGAAGACTGCGTCACCTCAAGAACCCCATCACATCGCAATTTTGGAACGTCATGTAATATCGCTACAAAGGACGCCAATTGCAATTACTCGCGGTCTCATGTTTGTCGTTTAGCGAGAGTCTGGCTTTGCTCAGGCGTTGGCAGCGGCGGGTGCCGCGGAACTCCAGTTCCATGGCACAAGTTCGTCGAGGCGGTTGATGGGATGTCCGTCGACCATGCGCTGCAGCACGTCGCGCAGGTATGCGTAAGGCTCGACGTCGTTGAGCTTGCACGTTTCAATGAGCGAACAGAGGATCGCCCATCGTTTCCCACCGCCATCGCTCCCAGCGAAGAGATGGTTCTTGCGGCCGAGCGCCACGGGTCGGATCGCCCGCTCGACGGGGTTCGTGTCAAGTTCGATGCAGCCGTCATGGAGGAAGCGGGTCAATCCATCCCAGCGCGACAGCGCATACCGGATCGCTTCGGCGAGATTGCCGCGGCCCGGCAGTTGAGGGAGCTGCACCTCGAGCCAAAGGCGAAGGCTGTCAACGATCGGCTTGGCGAGTGCGCGCCGCGTCGCCAGCCGATGCGCCGGCGATTGGCCACGCACCTGCATTTCGACGGCATAGAGGCTAGCGATGCGACGCAGGGCCTCGTGCGCGACGGGCGTGTCCTCGGCCTGCGCAACGTCGTAGAACTTGCGCCTGGTGTGCGCCCAACATGCGGCGAGGGTGATGTTTCCGGCGGCGGTCAACCGCTCGAATCCCGCGTAACCGTCGACGTGCAGAACGCCCTTAAAGTGCGTCAGATGCGCTGCCGGGCGCTCCGCTTTCCGGTCGGGCGCGAACACATAAACCGCAGCCGGCGGCTCAGGCCCAGCCCAGCTCCGTTGATCGCGGGCGTACACCCACAGTCGTCCGGTTTTGGTACGCCCGCGGCCCGGATCGAGCACCGGTATTGGAGTGTCGTCGGCAAACAGGTGATCCGACGCGAACATGTGCTCGCACAGCCGATCGTGCAGGGCTGCAAACCACCAGCACGCGCCGCCGACCCATCCGGCCAATGTCGAGCGCTCCAGTTCGACGCCATGCCGGGCAAAAATCTGCGCCTGTCGATAGAGCGGTGTGTGGTCGCAGTATTTGCTGACCAGCACCTGCGCGAGCATGGCTGGCGTGGCCAAACCGCCGGCGATCGGTCGTTCGGGCGCCGGCGCTTGGGTGATCGTTCCGCAGCTACGGCAGGCATATTTCGGGCGGCAGACACGTACCACGCGCAACTGTGCTGGCACCCAGTCCAGCATCTCGCTGACGCTCTCACCGATCGCATGCAGCACGCCGCCACAGCACGCACACGTCTCACTATCGACGTTGAGCACGATCTCTTCGCGGGGCAGATGATCCGGCAGCGGCTTGCGCTTCGGCTGCAGTTTCTGCGTCGGCGCAGGCGTCTCCACCGAGGCTTGATCTGCCTCGACAGTCGACAGATCGATGTCCAGGTCTTCCAGTCCAAGGGCGAGTTGATCGGCGTCGAGACGCTCGGAACGACGCCCAAATTGTGCACGCTGAAGCTGTTTGATGATTGCCTGGAGACGCTGGATCTCGCTGTTCCGATGCGCGATGACCGAGGCAATGTCGCGCACCAGGCGATGCAGAAGCGCAGTATCCGACGGCAGATTGTCGAGGTCGAGCTGCATGACCGATTCTACTCGGACGCGCTGATTCGACGAAGCAACTTCGCTATATTCTATGCGGGTTTTTGCGATTCAACCCGTGATGGCCGGGCGCCATCGACGCTCTGGTGTGCGCCAATCGATGCCTTCGATCAGCATGGCAAGTTGTGCCGGGGACAGCGTCACCGTGCCGCCGGAATCGCTCATTCTCGGCCAGATGAAGCCGCCCTGGTCGAGCCTCTTGCTGAACAGGCAAAGCCCGTTGCCGTCCCAGAACAGGATCTTCAGCGTGCTTGCCTTCTTGCCTCTGAAGGCAAACAGGTGGCCGGAGAATGGATCCTTCTTGAGGTGTTCCTGAACGAGAGCGGCGAGGCCATCCAGGCCCTTCCGCATGTCGGTATGCCCCAAAGCCAGATGCACTTTCACGCCGGTCGGCACGATCATCATCGTGCTGTCTCCCGCTCAGTGATCTGGCGACGGACCGTATCCGGATCGCTGCCGATCGGTGCGAAGACTCGACGCCCATCGTCCAATTCGACAACCGCCATGCCGTCGGGCGGCTGCAACAGATCGTTCAGAACCAGCGTTGCGGATTGCGTTCCGGTGACCCTCACGGCCGCTAGCTTCGCCGGTAGGCGCTTGCTGAAGCCGTGTTGTACCCGCCATCGGAACAACATGCTGGTGACGATGCCATGGCGGCGACAAATCTCGGCAGCGGTCGCGCCGGGGAGCTCGGACTCGGCCACAATTGCGAGCTTTTCCTCCTCACTGAGGCGACGCCGGCTGGCGCGCGGTTCATTCGGCGGATCACCGATCGGATATGCTGTCAAGCGCTGCTTGGCCGCTGCGCCCTTAGCAGCGCTGCTTAAACCGCTGCTTATTTGTGGGAGGGCGCTCGGATGAACGTGCGTCCGCCAGTCGATTTCAACCTCATTGGCGTCGATCAGATCGCGCATCAGCGCAAGCTGTACCGCGAGATGCCGTGCGCCCAAGCATAGGCTTGCAGGCCCATGCCGCTCCAATTCATCGCCTCGACATGCATCGCCCAGTACGCCTGAACCGCCTTCGAGCGGATGCCGGTCGACAGCCGAATGCGTCGCTTGCGGTGACGTTGTCGTCGTTCCTCGCGCTGCAATTCCGCCTGTGCTTGCAAGGATTTTGCATCGGCGAGCACATTCAACCAACGCCGGAACGTGTTCTCGCTGAGACGATGTTGGCGGCAATACTTTCGGATCCCGAGACCGCTTCTGCGCCACGCCTCAACGTGAATCGACCACCACTCACGCCTGGCTCTGTTCTCGAAGTGTTTCGGACCCACCGGAGAATCTCCAATGCAGCAGAGAACCCGATATGGAACGACAATGCACTCCTCGGAAGTGTGCAAGGACCGGACGTTTACCCCACGACGGCAGGACGGCGAGATAAAAGGGGCTCGCCGGTCGAACCGCAAGCCATTGGCATGGCTTGGGTTCTACCGTGCCGGTCGGTCGGGGCGCGTGCCGCGCATTGCATTTTGACGAATGCAATCAAGGGCGTTTTCGGCACTGACGGCACCTTTGTGCTCTTCGAGGCCCGGCCATGACCGTAGGCGACAGCGACCTGCGTATTCGACCCGGGCGCATTCGCAGCACCCGCGCGCCTAAACAGAAGAGCTTCATCAACCAGGTGCTGCGCGCGGCGAAAAAAGCAGGACACCCCTCGAGTCAGACCGCGACCGGCAGGCGCTCTGCGGCCTATGGGCGCTCGACGTTTGGCCGCGGGCGCCTGTCCTTTAGCCGTGCCAGATTGTTCAGCCCGACGCGGCGCGTCGTGGTGAAGGCGCGCGTGGTTCGTCACAAAGGGCGAGCCTTCCGCTCAGCACCACTGACTGCCCACCTGTCATATCTGAAGCGTGACGGCGTGACCCGAAATGGTGAACGGGCCGAGATGTTCGATGAGGGCTGCGACCGCGCCGATAGCGCGGCTTTCGCAGAACGGTGCAAGGACGACCGGCATCATTTTAGGTTCATCGTCTCGCCGGAGGACGCTGGCGACATGACCGACTTGAAGGCCTTTACCCGCGACCTCGCCCAGCAGATGGAAGCCGACCTCGGCACGCAGCTCGATTGGGTGGCTGTCGATCATTGGAATACCGACAACCCTCACGTCCATCTTCTCGTTCGGGGAGTAGACGAGGAAGGGTCGGATCTCGTGATCTCGCGCGACTACATCAGCCAAGGCCTTCGCTCCCGCGCCGAGGAACTGGTAGCCATTGAACTCGGTCCCAAACCGGAGCATGAGATCCGCAATTCGCTTGAGAGCGAAATCACGGCGGAGCGATGGACGCGGCTCGATCGGGAGATCCGGTTGGCGGCAGATGAGACCGGCTATATCGATCTGCGTCCCGAGAATCCCGCCAAGTCCGATCCGGAGATCAGGCGCCTCATGGTTGGTCGCCTTCAGCACCTGGAGAAGATGGGCCTCGCCGCATCCGCCGCGCCAGGAGAATGGATGGTCGGACTTGAGGCCGAGCGTAGCTTGCGCGACCTTGGCATGCGGGGCGACATCATCAAGACCATGCACCGCGCCCTTAGCGAACGTGGGGAAGTGCGCGGCGTTGCTGACTTCGTCATCGAAGGCGGTCAGCCGACTTCAAAGATCACCGGGCGATTGGTTGACCGGGGATTGCATGACGAACTGACTGGCGAGGCTTACGCCGTAATCGACGGAACAGACGGACGCGCGCACCACGTGCGTTTCCGAGGGCTCGAGGCCTTCGAACATGCTCCGCCCGTTGGCGGAATCGTCGAGGTCCGACGGTTCGGTCAAGCCGGCGATCCGCGGCCGACCATGGTGCTGGCGATCCGTTCCGATTTCGATCTTGCCGAGCAGGTCACCGCGAAGGGCGCGACCTGGCTCGACCACAGGCTGGTCGAACGCGACCCCATGCCGCTCGCCATTGGCGGATTCGGCCGTGAGACCCGCGACGCCATGGAAGCCCGCACCGCGCATTTGATCCAGGAAGGCCTGGCGCGGCGGCAGGGCCAACGGATCGTCTTGCAGCGCGACCTCCTGAACACGCTGCGCCGGCGCGAGCTGGACGAAGTGGCCACAAAGGTCTCGGCCGACATCGGCCTACCTCTCGCGAATGCCGCGTCCGGGGAGCATGTGGCGGGCACCTATCGCCAGCGTCTGACGCTCGCCTCGGGACGCTTCGCCATGATCGACAATGGGCTCGGCTTCCAACTCGTGCCCTGGTCGCGCGAACTCGAAAAGAAGCTCGGCCAGCACGTCACCGGCGTCGTGAAGGACGGCGGTGGCATCGAATGGGGCTTTGGCCGGAAGCGTGACCTTGGCCTCTAGCAATCTCTCCAATTCAGTTGCGGAAGGGCGTTCGCGATGTCCGGAACCAAGATACTCTGGAGTCAGGTGATCGTTGTCGGCTTGATCGTTCTGCTGGCAATTTGGGGAGCAACAGAGTGGACGGCTTGGCGGCTCGCCTGGCAGCCGGAGCTTGGGCGGCCCTGGTTTGATCTGTTCGGCTTCAACATCTATTACCCGCCAGTGTTCTTTTGGTGGTGGTTCGTCTTTGATGCCTATGCGCCACAGGTATTTGTCGAGGGGGCCTTCATTGCGGCGTCGGGGACGTTCATTTCGATAGCAGTCGCGATCGGCATGTCGGTGTGGCGCGCGCGCGAAGCCAAGAATGTCGAAACCTATGGTTCGGCGCGTTGGGCTGGTCTGGAGGAAGTTCGAGCGGCCGGACTTCTCGGTCCCGATGGTGTGGTGCTCGGCAAGCTTGAGCGCGACTACCTCCGCCATGACGGGCCGGAGCACGTCTTGTGTTTCGCGCCGACCCGCTCGGGCAAGGGCGTCGGCCTTGTGGTCCCCTCACTGCTCGCTTGGCCCGGCTCGGCCATCGTCCACGACATTAAGGGTGAGAACTGGCAGTTGACCGCCGGCTTCCGTTCGCGGCATGGCCGCGTTCTGTTGTTCGACCCGACCAACGCAAAGTCCTCAGCTTACAATCCGCTGCTCGAGGTCCGGCGCGGGGAATGGGAGGTTCGCGACGTACAGAACGTTGCCGACGTCCTGGTCGATCCCGAAGGCTCCCTCGACAAGCGGAGCCATTGGGAGAAGACCAGTCATTCGCTTCTGGTCGGCGCCATCCTCCACGTCCTCTATGCCGAGGCAGACAAGACGCTGGCCGGCGTCGCCGCCTTCCTGTCCGATCCGAAGCGGCCGATCGAAGCCACGTTGAAGGCGATGATGACCACACGGCACCTTGGCGAGCAGGGCACCCATCCCGTGGTCGCCTCGACCGCGCGCGAGCTCCTTAACAAATCCGAGAATGAACGTTCTGGCGTCCTGTCCACCGCGATGTCGTTCCTCGGGCTGTACCGTGACCCCGTCGTGGCCCAGGTGACCTGCCGCTGCGACTGGCGGATCGCCGACCTGATCGCAGATAGCCGCCCTACGACGCTTTACCTCGTGGTGCCGCCCTCTGACATCTCGCGAACCAAACCATTGATCCGCCTGGTCCTGAATCAGATTGGCCGGCGCCTGACCGAGGACTTGCACGCCCGTGACCGCCGGCATCGGGTCCTGATGATGCTTGACGAGTTCCCAGCGCTTGGGCGGCTTGATTTCTTCGAGTCTGCGCTCGCCTTCATGGCAGGCTACGGCATCAAGAGTTTCTTGATCGCGCAGTCGCTCAATCAGATCGAGAAGGCTTACGGGCCCAACAATGCCATTCTCGACAATTGTCACGTCCGCGTCAGCTTCGCGACCAATGACGAGCGGACCGCCAAGCGGGTCTCCGATGCCCTGGGCACGGCGACGGAGATGCGCGCGATGAAGAACTATGCGGGTCACAGGTTGAACCCCTGGCTGGGCCACCTGATGGTCTCCCGCCAGGAGACGGCAAGGCCGCTGCTGACCCCGGGCGAAGTCATGCAGCTTCCGCCAATGGACGAGATCGTCATGGTGGCGGGCACGCTGCCGATCCGGGCGAAGAAGGTCCGCTACTACGAGGATCGGCGGTTCACCGAGCGGGTTCTGCCGCCGCCTGATCCGGCAATCGCCGGCCGACCATCGCGAACGGACGGATGGTCAGCGCTCGGAACGCTGAAGCCGGCGCAACCTCCAACCGACAGGGGGCAAGGAGAGGAAGACTCGGCGAACAGCGGCCTGCGCCGCGAGCCCGAACTCCCTGATCACGTGGCGATCGTCAAAGAAACAACCGAGCCGACGCCCGCAGAGGAATTTGCCGCCGTGCTTGACGACGACGAAGATGCGGTCCGCCAGTCTCGACTTATGCGTCAGCAGATGCGCGGTGTCGCCTGGCAAGTCGCCATGGACCCGAATGACGGTATGGAGCTCTAAGGCCATATGCGCGACCGGATGAACGTCTATTTCCCGCCCGAGCTTCTGAAACAGATCTCGGAGCTCGCCGATCGGAAGAAGCTCTCCCGGTCTGCGATCGTGGAAGCGGCAGTCGCTTCGTTTCTGTCGCCGGACGGAGCGGACATGCGGGAGGCGGCGTTTACCCGTCGCCTCGACCGACTGTCGCGTCAGATGCAGAGGCTTGAGCGTGACGTTGGTTTAACGGCCGAGACCTTGGCTCTCTTCATCCGATTCTGGCTGATGATAACGCCGCCGCTGCCCAACGACGCGCAGGCTGCCGCGCAGGTAAAGGGCAGGGAGCGCTTTGAAGGATTTGTCGAGGCGCTCGGGCGGCGCTTGCAAAAGGGGCAAAGCTTTCTCCGCGAGATTCCAGAAGACATCCGCCATCAGGAACCGAACGGCGAAAGTGTCTGAGCATCCTAATGCGCTACTGCGCCAACCCTGCTTTTTCTACGCCAGCCTACGCCCGGAGCAAAAAAGCCGAACTGACAAAAAGCTGGACGCGCTATCGGCTCGGACGAGCTGAAAAGGGGCCAGCATGCAAACCTCAAAAGCATGGCGTCGAATCGTGTGTGTTTTTCTCCCTTTTGCTGCTGGATACTATCTTTCGTACCTGTTTCGAACGATCAATGCTCTGATCGCCAGTCGGCTCAGCTCGGATATCGGTCTTGGGACTGCCGACCTCGGGTTGCTTACGTCAGTCTATTTTCTTGTTTTTGCAGCGGCTCAGATCCCCGTCGGTATCTTGTTGGACCGCTTTGGTCCGCGGCGCGTCCAGAGTGTTATGCTCTTGCTCGCAGCAGCGGGCGCCGGACTGTTCGCGGTGTCGACCGACTTCCTTTCACTCTTGATCGCGCGCGCGATGATCGGGCTTGGCGTGGCGGCGGCACTGACGGCTGGATTGAAGTCCATCATCCTTTGGTTCCCCAGGGAACGAGTTGCCTTGCTGAACGGCTACATGATCATGCTGGGATCGCTAGGAGCGGTGACCGCTACGACTCCCGTCGAACACCTGCTCGCCTGGATGGGCTGGCGGCAACTCTTTGAGGTCCTGGCGGCCGCTACCGGTGTGACGGCCATTCTCATCTATGTCGTCGTGCCTGAACGACCCATTGTCCCGTCAACCGCGCACGCAACCCTTGGCTCCGTTTTCGGCGATCGGCGCTTCTGGCGAATCGCACCGTTGTCGGCGACTTGCATTGGATCAGCCTGGTCTCTGCAAGGTTTGTGGGCATCGCCATGGCTGACAGACGTCGAGGGGCTTGATCGCGCAGGTTTGGTCCGACAGCTTCTTACGATGTCGATCGTCTTGAGCTGCGGTGCCTGGTTCTTCGGTACGACGGTCCATTACATCAAACGGAGGGGAATCGGGACGGAGACGATTCTAGTGATGGTATCAGTTCTGTTTGTCGCAGCTGAGTTGGCCTTGATCTTGCGAGCGCCTCTGCCGTCCATTGTGCTCTGGTCCGTTGTCGCCATTGTCGGAACGGCAACTGTGGCCAGCTTCGCGGTGATAGCGGATTACTTTCCGCCTGAGCTAGCTGGTCGCGCCAATGGCGCCTTAAACGTCCTGCACTTCGGTTGGGCATTTTTGGCTCAATTCGGGACTGGCCTGATCCTGGAGCAATGGTCTGCGAATGGTGGCCATAGGCCCGTCCAAGCCTATCAAGTCGCGTTCGGTCTCAACGTAGCACTTCAGATCGCGGCGCTGCTCTGGTTCGCGCTGCCTTGGGCCGGATACCTAGCTTCGCGGATGAGGCCGATTCCGTTCTTGGTGCCGGCTGATGTTTTCGATCTTGTCGTTTCGGTAAGCTCGTATGAGGATTCGCTCATCCTCCTTCCCGCGGATGACGATGCGGAGTGGTGAGTGGTAGCTCGCCGAGTACAATACGGTTGAGTAGGCCTCAAACATCAGTTCTCAGTCTTTCTTTTTCTACGCTAGTCTACGATCACTGAAGCCGCTTGTTGCGCCAAGTCCATCGGTGCCCTTTCTAATCATCCCCATATGAGGACGCTCGTTGGACGTCCTCATTCGGTGGGGGCGAACGGTGGCAATCCATTCCATTCAATCGGAAGCGAGTTCGCGCGGCGCGCGAATGCTGCGCAGCGCGCTTGGCTCTGCGATTGCCGGCTACCTCGAAGACGAAGCGATCATCGAGGTGATGCTCAATCCGGATGGGCGGTTGTGGATCGATCGGTTGTCGAATGGCCTGATCGACACAGGCGAAACTCTGTCGGCGGCGGACGGCGAGCGCATTGTTCGTCTGGTAGCCCACCACGTAGGTGCGGAGGTGCATGCCGGCTCGCCGCGGGTCTCGGCCGAATTGCCCGGGACCGGCGAGCGATTCGAAGGTCTCTTGCCTCCGGTCGTTGCGGCACCGGCCTTTGCGATCCGCAAGCCCGCTGTCGCTGTGTTCACGCTCGATGACTACGTCGGCAGGGGGATCATGACCTCGGAGCAGGCCAAGTTCCTGCAGAACGCGGTCGCCGCACGGAAGAACATTCTGGTCGCCGGTGGGACATCGACCGGCAAGACAACATTGACGAATGCGCTCCTGGCCGAGGTGGCAAAGAGTTCCGATCGGGTCGTGCTGATCGAAGATACGCGTGAGCTTCAGTGCAAGGCGCCCAATCTAGTGGCTTTGCGGACCAAAGATGGTGTGGCCACGCTATCGGATCTCGTTCGTTCCTCGCTGCGACTGCGTCCTGACCGCATTCCGGTCGGCGAAGTTCGTGGTGCCGAAGCACTCGATCTGCTCAAGGCATGGGGCACAGGCCATCCCGGCGGCATCGGCACGATTCATGCGGGCACCGCGCTCGGTGCGCTGCGGCGGCTCGAGCAACTCATCCAGGAAGCCGTCATCACGGTTCCCCGCGCCCTGATCGCCGAGACCATCGACCTCGTCGCTGTCCTCGCGGGTCGCGGCGCTGACCGTCGTCTCGCTGAGCTCGCCATCGTCACCGGGCTCGGGGCCGCCGGTGATTACAACCTTTCATCAGCAGGAGACTGACATGCGTCAGCAATTTCGCTTTCTTCGAGGTGCATCGTTGGCCGCCTTCGGCGCGGTGCTTTTGTCGTCGGCACCGGCGTGGGCGGCTGGCTCGAACATGCCGTGGGAGCAGCCACTCAATCAGATATTGCAGTCGGTTGAAGGTCCGGTCGCCAAGATCATCGCCGTCATCATCATCGTCGTGACCGGGCTCACGCTCGCGTTCGGGGACTCGTCAGGTGGTTTCCGCCGGCTGATCCAGATCGTATTCGGTCTGTCGATCGCGTTTGCTGCCTCAAGCTTCTTCCTGTCGTTCTTCTCCTTCGGCGGCGGCGTGGTGATCTGATGGATGAACCGGTCACGGGTTTCGTGGTGCCCGTTCACCGCGCGCTCACTGAGCCGATTCTGATGGGCGGCGCGCCGCGGTCGGTCGCGATCGTCAACGGCACGCTTGCGGCAGCCCTTGGGCTCGGGATGCGGCTCTGGATCGCGGGTCTCGTCCTCTGGTTCATCGGCCACATGGCCGCCGTCTGGGCCGCCAAGCGCGATCCTGCCTTCGTCGATGTGGTGCGCCGACATTTGCGCATTCCCGGTCATCTCAACCTCTGAGTTTTCGGTCATGATGAACCTTGCCGAATATCGCCATTCCGACGCCCGTCTTGCCGACTTTCTGCCCTGGGCAGCCCTCGTCGACGAAGGGATTGTCCTGAACAAGGATGGCTCGTTCCAGCGGACAGCAAAGTTCCGGGGACCTGACCTCGACAGCGCGGTGCCGGCTGAACTCGTCGGCGTCGCCGGCCGTCTGAACAACGCACTTCGTCGCCTGGGATCCGGCTGGGCCGTCTTCGTTGAGGCGCAGCGTCATTCTGCGGGCGCTTACCCGCCCAACAGCTTTCCGGATGTCGCGTCTGCGCTGGTCGACGCCGAACGCCGTGCGCAATTCGAGGAGGCTGGTGCCCACTATGAGTCCAGCTATTTCCTGACCGTCCTCTACCTGCCCCCGGAAGAGGGCGCTGCCCGGGCAGAGCGGTTGCTCTATGAGGGCCGGGATCGAACCGTCGGAGCAGACGCGCGCGAGGCGCTCCGCGGGTTTGTCGATCAAACCAACCGTGTGCTGCAGCTATTTGAAGGGTTCATGCCCGAATGCGCCTGGCTCGATGATCAGGACACGCTGACCTACCTGCACTCGACGATCTCGACCAAGCGTCATCGGGTTCGCGTGCCCGAAATTCCTATGTACATCGATGCGCTGTTGGCGGACCAGCCGCTGACCGGCGGGCTTGAGCCGATGCTGGGGGCAGCCAACCTGCGGGTTCTGACGATTGTCGGCTTTCCGGGCGCGACGACCCCGGGAATTCTTGATGAACTGAATCGCCTGCCATTCTCGTATCGCTGGTCGACCCGAGCAATCATGCTCGACAAGACCGATGCCACCAAGCTGCTGACCAAGATTCGTCGGCAGTGGTTTGCCAAGCGAAAATCCATCGGCGCCATCCTCAAAGAGGTCATGACGAACGAGGCGTCGACGCTGCTCGATACCGACGCCCATAACAAGGCGCTTGATGCCGACGCCGCGTTGCAGGAACTGGGCTCGGATCAGATCGGGCAAGCCTATGTCACGGCGACCATCACTGTCTGGGACCGCGATCCCAACGCTGCCGATGAAAAGCTGAGGCTGGTCGAGAAGGTCATCCAGGGCCGCGATTTCACCTGCATGATCGAGACGGTGAACGCCGTCGAAGCCTGGCTCGGCAGCCTGCCGGGACATGTCTATGCGAATGTGCGGCAACCGCCGGTCTCGACCCTCAACCTCGCCCATATGATTCCAATGTCGGCGGTGTGGGCGGGCGAGTTGAGGGATCTGCACTTCAACGGTCCGCCGCTCCTGTTTGGCAAAACCGAGGGATCGACCCCATTTCGGTTCTCTCTCCACGTCGGCGACGTCGGCCACACCCTTGTGGTGGGACCAACAGGTGCTGGCAAGTCGGTGCTGCTCGCGCTGATGGCGCTACAGTTCAGGCGTTATCCGAACTCTCAGGTCTTTGCGTTTGACTTCGGTGGTTCGATCCGGGCGGCCGCCCTTGCCATGGGCGGTGACTGGCATGATCTCGGTGGCGCATTGTCCGACGGAGGTGAACAACCCGTCGCCCTGCAGCCGCTGGCCTGGATCGATGATCCTTCCGAACGCGGATGGGCCACGGAATGGATCTGCGCAATCCTTGCTCGGGAAAAGGTCGAGATCACCCCGGAGGTCAAGGATCATCTGTGGTCGGCGCTGACATCTCTCGCTTCGGCGCCGAGGGAGGAACGGACCCTCACGGGCCTGTCCGTCCTGCTTCAAGTGAACTCCCTGAAGCGCGCCCTGCAACCATACTGCCTGGGCGGACCTTCCGGGCGTTTGCTCGATGCTGAATTCGAGCGCCTTGGCGAGGCCTCGGTCCAGGCGTTTGAGACCGAAGGTCTGATCGGAACGAGCGCTGCGCCGGCCGTGCTGGCGTACCTCTTCCATCGTATTGGTGATCGTCTCGATGGCCGGCCGACGCTCCTCATTGTCGATGAGGGGTGGTTGGCCCTCGACGACGAGGATTTTGCTGGCCAACTCAGGGAATGGCTGAAGACGCTACGGAAAAAGAACGCGTCCGTCATCTTCGCCACCCAATCGCTCTCGGACATCGATGGCTCCGCGATCGCGCCGGCGATCATCGAGAGCTGTCCATCACGATTGTTGCTGCCGAACGAACGGGCAATCGAACCGCAGATCACTGCCATCTACCGCCGCTTCGGCCTCAATGACCGCCAAATCGAGCTTCTAAGCCGGGCAACGCCAAAGCGCGACTACTATTGCCAGTCCCGCCGCGGCAATCGGATGTTCGAACTCGGCTTGGGCGAGGTTGCGCTCGCATTCACGGCCGCCTCTTCAAAGACAGACCAAGCCGCGATCGCGCAACTCCTCGCCGAACATGGACCTGATGGCTTTGTGCCGGCCTGGTTACAGCATCGTGGCGTCGCCTGGGCGACAGATCTGATCCCCAATCTCGTCAATCTGGAGAAATCGCTATGAGACCTCTTGGCCTATTGGCGACCACGGCCGCCTTCGCGCTGCTGCTTGGCGTTACGCTGCCCGCACGAGCGCTGATCGTCTTTGATCCCACCAACTACGTCCAGAATGTCCTGACGGCCGCGCGGGAGCTGCAGCAGATCAATAATCAGATCACCTCGTTGCAGAACGAGGCACAGATGCTGATCAATCAGGCAAGGAATCTGGCAAACCTGCCGTATTCGTCGCTGCAGCAACTGCAATCATCGATCCAGCGCACCCAGCAATTACTGGCCCAGGCCCAGCGCATTGCCTACGACGTGCAGCAGATCGATCATGCCTTCTCGACAAACTACGCGCCAGCGACCAGCAGCCAGTCGAACCAGTTGCTGATTTCCAACGCTCAATCGCGATGGCAGAATTCCTATGCCGCAACGCAAGACGCGCTTCGCGTCCAGGCCGGCATCGTTGGTAATCTCGACACCAATCGTATCCAGACGTCCGCACTCGTAACTTCGAGCCAGAGTGCCAGTGGCGCCTTACAGGCTACTCAGGCCGGCAACCAGATCCTCGCGCTTCAAGCGCAACAACTTGCCGATCTCACAGCGGCCGCGGCGGCGCAGGGCAGGGCGCAGAGCCTCGAAGCGGCTCAGCGCGCCTCGGCTCAGGATGAGGGGCGAGAGCAGCTCAGGCGTTTCCTGACACCAGGACAGGGCTATCAATCCTCCAATGTGCAGATGTTCCACTGATGACCGACGTAAGAGCATTCAAGGGGCTGTCGCTGCTTACGACAATCGTCCTAGTGGCCGTCGCGGCCTGCACGATTCAGCTGCGTGGCCGAGACGAATCTGGGGCGGCGCCGAAGGCGGAGCAGAGGACCGATGCCGCCAACGCCGACCTTGTACACTGCCGGGGCATCACTCCGGAGGAGACGGTAGGCTATCGCCACTGCCAGCAGATTTGGGCTGAAAACCGCCGTCGCTTCCTTGGCAAGAAGGACAGCGCCACAGCTTCCGGACGCGATGACGCAACCAGCTCGATACCTGTCCCAAAGGATCAAAGCCGGATTCCGCAGGCATATCCAAACCTGACGTCACCTGAGGCGAACAAGCCATGAAGGGTACGGGGATCATCGACCAGTTCCTGGAAACGTTCACGCGCTATATCGACAACGGCTTCGGGCTGCTCGGTAGCGACGTTGGGTATCTCGCAGCGACGCTTGCCGCAATCGACATCACGCTTGCGGCGTTGTTCTGGAGTTGGGGGCCGGACGAAGACATCATCGCGCGCCTCGTCAAGAAGACGCTCTTCGTGGGGGTCTTCGCCTACCTCATCGGCAACTGGAATAGCCTGGCGCGCATCGTCTTCGAGAGCTTTGCCGGTCTCGGGCTGAAGGCATCGGGTGCAAGCCTGTCCGCTGCAGATTTCCTGAGACCTGGAAAGATCGCTCAAGTCGGACTCGACGCCGGCCGGCCGCTGCTCGATTCGATCTCCAACCTGATGGGCTACATCAGCTTCTTCGAAAACTTCGTGCAGATCGTCGTTCTCCTGTTCGCATGGGTCGTGGTGCTACTCGCCTTCTTCATTCTGGCGATCCAGCTCTTTGTCACCCTGATCGAGTTCAAGCTCACGACGCTGGCCGGCTTCGTGCTCATTCCGTTTGGCTTGTTTGGCAAGACCGCCTTCGCGGCAGAGCGGGTCCTGGGCAACGTCATATCGTCCGGAATCAAGGTCTTGGTGTTGGCCGTCATTGTCGGGATTGGATCGACCCTGTTCTCGCAGTTCACCGCTGGCTTTGGCGGCAATCAGCCAACCATCGAAGACGCGATGACACTGGTGCTTGCGGTGCTCTCCTTGCTTGGCCTCGGTATCTTCGGTCCGGGTATCGCAAACGGCCTGGTATCGGGCGGACCCCAGCTCGGCGCGGGTGCCGCGATTGGAACAGGCCTTGCTGCCGGCGGCATTGTTGCGGCAGGCGCAGGTGTCGCCGCCGGCGGCGCTGGTCTCGCTGGCGGCGCGATTGCAGGCGCCGCGCGCGGTGGCGGCGCTGTCATAAGCGGAGCATCAGTCGCCTATCGAAGCGGCGGCCTTGCTGGCGTCGCGGAGGCTGGCGCTTCGGCTGCGATGAGTCCTTTGCGTCGAGCAGCGGCTGCCTTCGGGGGTGGGAAAGCGGGCGAGCAACCCTCGGCCGAAGGGCAGCCTGATTGGGCGCGCCGCATGAAGCGTGCTCAGACCATTCGGCATAGTGCCTCGGCTGCTGGCCACGCCGTCCGCTCGGGCGATCATGGTGGCAGCGGCTCCTCCGTCGATTTGTCCGAAGGAGAGCGCTGAGACGCACCACTGCACCTCGGCCGCACAGCAGAGCCTCAAACCCTTCCATCGCACGACTTGAAACCGATCACCAGGGGCAACCATCGATGTTTAAACGAAATTCCGTTCATTACGGGCGCATGCCCGAACCGGTCACACCGTATCAGAAAGCAGCGCAGGTCTGGGACGAACGCATTGGATCAGCGCGCCTGCAAGCCAAGAACTGGCGCCTGATGGCGTTCGGCTCCTTGATGCTTTCAGCCGGTCTCGCAGGTAGCCTTGTCTGGCAATCGAACCAAGGCTCGATCACGCCCTGGGTCGTCGAAGTCGATCATCTCGGCCAAGCTCAAAGGGTTGCGCCGGCAAACATCGATTATCAACCTACTGACGCTCAGATCGCCTACCATCTGGCGCGATTTATCGAAGATGTCAGAGGCCTGCCCGCGGACGGCATTGTTCTGCGCCAGAATTGGCTCCGGGCCTATGATTTTACGACTGATCGCGGCGCCGCCGTGCTCAACGACTACGCGCGTAACAATGACCCCTTTGCCAAGCTGGGCAAGGCGCAAATCTCCGTGGACGTATCGAGCGTCATTCGCGCGTCGCCGGAAAGCTTTCGCGTCGCGTGGACCCAGCGCGCCTACGACAACGGCTCGCTGAGTTCGACCGAGCGCTGGACTGCGATTCTCTCGATCGTGATCGAGACACCCCGCGATGCCGAACGCCTGCGCAAGAATCCACTTGGCGTCTACGTCCGCGCCATCAACTGGTCAAAGGAGTTGGGTCAGTGACCAAGACGCCGTCTGACGTTCATTCGATACGTTCCCTCCCGCAAAGCAGGCTCAATTCGCCTCGGTCCGAGTTCGTGGGCTCAAAGCGAGCGCTTCTGTCCGTGCTCTTGCTCTGTTCATCGGCGCTCGGCGGGTGCGCGACTTATATACCGCCGGAGATCAGCTATGACGCTGAGGTTCCTCCGCTGCCGGCGACGCCAGTGGCTCTCGACGACAGATCGCGACCGCTTCACGTTCCGCCTCTCTGGAAGCCGGCTCTGGGCGGCAAGTCGGGAGGGAAGGAAGACGCTGAGCCCGTCAGCCGGGTTGAGACCGCAAACAGCGCAGCCCGGGTCGAACCGCGCAAGCGGGGGTATTTCAACGCAGCGCAGATTTACGCCTACAGTCCTGGAGCACTCTATCAGGTTTACGCCGCACCGGGGCAGATCACGGATATCGCGCTCGAGGAGGGAGAGCAGTTGACGGGATCAGGGCCGATCGCGGCCGGAGATACCGTTCGCTGGGTCGTAGGCGATACTGAGAGCGGGAACGGCGACACGCGACGCGTCCACATCCTGGTCAAGCCGACCCGCGCGTCCATCGAGACCAACCTAGTCGTCAATACCGACCGGCGCACCTACCTTATCGAACTCCACTCCCGGGAGCGGCCATACATGCCGTCTGTTGCCTGGTACTATCCGGAAGCAGCGCGCGAAAGATCCCGTTCAGTCGCTCTGAAACCCGTTCTTCCGGATCCGGCGCAGCGTATCTCCCGCTACGCCATCGAAGGGGACAGTCCTCCGTGGCGGCCGCTCGGCGCATATGACGATGGCCGTAAGGTCTATGTCGAATTCCCGCAGGGCATTGTGCAGGGCGAGATGCCTCCACTCTTTGTGATTGGCCCGGACGGCAAAACCGAACTCGTCAACTACCGCGCCTACGGCAGTGTGCTGATCGTGGATCGGCTCTTTGCAGCCGCCGAACTCCGGCTCGGCGGTGAGCACCAGCAGAAGGTCAGGATTGTCAGGACGGACGGGAGGCCGTCGTCATGAACAGCGGGAATGGAAACGATCACGAGCAATCTGTCCCGCCGGCGACACAAGAGGACTGGTCCGGGAGCTTCCGCCTGAGAGCGGAGCATCCGCGCGTGACACGATTGTCGCGGAGGGTCCTGGCCGGCGGCAGCGCGGTTGCCCTGCTTGTCATCGGCGGAGCGGTGCTATGGTCGCTACAGAACAATCGATCCCGAAACCAGGTGGCCGATGAGCTTTACAGTACCGACCATCACAATGTTGCCGACGGCATTACGACCCTGCCGAAGGATTATGCTGGCGTTCCACGCCAAACAGTTCCGCAGCTAGGTCCGCCGCTTCCCGGCGACCTCGGTCGACCGATCCTTGCCGCTCAAGGCCAGTTGCCGACGAGCGGCGCTGATCCAGACCAGCAGCGGAGGGACCAGGAGACCGAAGCAGCTCGTATCAGTCATCTGTTCGCTTCGACCAATGGACGAGAATTGCGTCCGTCCGCCGCTGCTGCTGGCAGCGAGCGCGTCGTGCCGCCGAACGCAACGAGCACCGGCGACGATGGATCTGCGCAAAACGGTCAGGACCGCAAGCTTGCCTTCGTGAACGCCTCTGTGGATCGTCGCACTGTAAGTCCTGACCGTATCACGAGGCCAGCTTCACCATATGTCGTGCAGGCTGGAACGGTCATTCCGGGAGCTCTGATCACCGGGATCCGATCAGACCTTCCAGGCCAGGTCACAGCGCAGGTAACCGAGAACGTCTATGACACGCCGACCGGCCGTTTTCTGCTTGTGCCTCAGGGAGCGCGTCTAATTGGTATGTACGATAGTCAGGTCACCTTCGGCCAGTCCCGTGTCCTGCTCGTCTGGACACGGCTGATCATGCCGAATGGACGTTCAATCGTTCTCGAGCGGCAGCCTGGCGCTGACACCGCAGGATACGCCGGCCTCGAAGACCAGGTCGACAATCACTGGGGCGAGCTGTTTAAGGCTGCGGCACTATCGACGTTTCTGGCGGTCGGTACCGAACTAGGGGCAGGTTCGGACACAAATAGCAACGACAGCGCGATCATCCAGGCATTGCGACACGGCGCCTCCGACTCACTAAATCAAACTGGACAGCAGGTGGTTCGACGCAGTCTCAACATCCAGCCTACTTTGACCGTACGACCGGGCTTCCCTGTTCGTGTTCTTGTCAATCGTGACCTCATACTTACGCCGTATAGAGGCTGACAACATGCCAAGACTCAAAATAGGAGAGCTTCCAGACGAAAAGCCCGTCAAAGTGAGTACGGAGTTGCCTGCGGCCGTGCATCGTGATCTCATTGCATATGCAGAAGCGCTTAAGCGTCAGGGTGGTCAAGTGGTCGATCCGACTAAACTCATCGCCCCCATGTTGGCGCGCTTTATGGCCACAGATCGAGGATTTTCTAAACTGAAACGTCAAGGCCACGTTCCTGCCGCTGAGGAAGGACAGTGACGCTCAAGGTTTTCCGAAGCGGTTGGTTGACGCTAAAATAGTTGCGTAGATCAAACCTGGGCGCTGCCGAGTTGGCGCTAAGAGCTGAGATATCGTGTCGGAAAGTGTGTTCCCGCGTCTGCCGAAACAACTCCGATTACCAGGTTTTCTCATTTTCAGACGCGAGAGCGCTGGCGTCGACGTGCAATTATTTGGTCACCTTCAGCCGCGTTACACTGCTTCGGCCACCGACGCTGACAGGCACGTCGCCCTCGATCGTAGCCCGACGTACGACGCGATGCTGGTCCCCGTAATCGTTGACTGCGTAATGCTGCGTTGCGCGGTTATCCCATATCGCAATATCGCCCTCTAACCAGTTCCAGCGCACAGTGTTTTCGGGCGCGGTGATGTGAGACTGGAGCAGATCGAACAGCTTTTGTCCGTCGTATTTGGGGATCCCAACAAAGTGCTTCACCAAGGCGCCGAGCACTAACGTCCGCTCGCCTGTTTCGGGATGGACGCGTACGACGGGATGCTCGGTCTCAAAAACCGTTCTGGTGAACACCTCGTCAAAGTGTTTCTTGTCGACCTCGCGGACACGCGCGATCCCGGCGTAATCGAAGACGTTGCTGTGAACGGCCCACAGGCCCTCGGCAAGCCTTTGTAGCGGCGGCGGCAAACCAAGATAAGCGGCAGCTGTGTTCGACCACAGGGTGTCGCCTCCGAACGTTGGCATTACAACGGCCCGCAGCACCAAAATCTTAGGATAGGCGTCGGCGAAGGTTCCATCCGCATGCCAAACGTCGGCGCGACCGCCGCCGCGCGTGGAGTCCAGTTCGAGCAGCGACGCCATCCCCTTGGTAGCACCGAGCATCGGATGTGGCACTACCTTTCCGAGACGAGCGGCAAAGCGCTCCTGCTCGGCGTCATTGAGATGTCCTTGATTGCGGAAGAAGATCACCTTGTGCTCGAGCAATAGGCTGTTGATCGCGGCGATCGTGTGATCCGGTAGTTCGCCTGATAGCTTGACATTTTTGACTTCCGCACCGATGCGCGCTGCACGTTTCACAACATCGGTGCTCGGAATGACGCCAATTAAAGCGTTTGTGCTCATCTTGCTTTTCCAAGCCCTTGCAGTTCTTCCTCGCCCATTGGAGCAGATCATCTTCAGCAAGCATCGTGCCAAGCGGAAGACAAACATGTACTCGACAATGGGCAGCGATCGAATGGTGGCATTTGGCGCGAGTACTCGAACTGAGCCAGTGGCTGGGCCGAGTGACGAAAGAACTCGATCACCGACTCACCCCTTCGAATGTCGATTAGCGATGGACAGCAGGAGCGCGCCTCGTAGGTGTCGTGAAAAATGGCGCCATCCTTGCCATGCATGAGCTCGATTTCATTTTTCGACATATCCAGGTTGCGGAAAAGAATGGAGAAAGGGAGCTCAAACTCCTCTCGAAGCCTATCCATATTGATGATCGCGCGGCTGAAGCCGCTCAACATAGCTTTGACGGTTTGCAACACCGCACTGGCGTCATCGAGTATTGTGCGACAATGGCGAATCTCACGCGTGAACCTGGGGCACGTCATCGTGCGGTAATCAATTTGTTTCAGCGATGGCCATCCCAGGCGGTGCCGGGAAAGTCACAAAGCCGAATGGGCTTTCGAAAGTCTCAACGCTTACTATGTGCGTTGTTCTGGGCCTGACACGAGATTGTGCCTCTGTCAGGATAATGACAAGTGTCAACCAGTGCGGCAAGCCCGACTTTTCCGTTCGTGAATTTCGCGAGGTAATTGATGGCCCGACCGCTGAAGTCTGTGAGAGCTGTAGATGTAAGATCGCCCTCCGTCGAGCGGCGCTGTTGGCGGGTCATGGACATCATCGTCTCAGTCCTGAACCAAGATAAGAGCTGCAACTTCCTGGTCCCGTGCCAGTTTGCTCGCTGCCAGTCCGGCGGCGATACCAATGCGATCAGGCGCGGGGCGGTTTTGGCTCATTTTGCGTTTGCCTTCGACCGTGGTGATCCGGATGCGCACGCCGACGATTTCACGCAACTGGGCGGCGATGAAATCCGCGGGAGCATCGCTGACGGCCCAGGGCGTCGCACGTGACGTCTCATGGATATTCGTCAGACGCGTTACAATCTCAAGCAGGCGAGTGGGATCCTCGAAGAACTCAATCGGCCCATGGGCGTGGACCGCGATGTAGTTCCATGTCGGCACCACACGTTCAGCTTGTCGCTTGCTGGGAAACCAGGATGGCGTCACGTAAGCCTCTGCGCCAGTAAAGATCGCCAGAGCTTCTCCGATCGGGGCCGTGCGCCATTGCGGATTGCCCTTCGCCAGGTGCCCGTACAGCGCACCGTGTTCGCCTTCGCGCTCATCGAGGAAGAGCGGAAGAGGCGTCGCAATTGGCCCATCTGATGTCGCTGTGACCAGGTTGGCCAATCGGGCGCAGCGGATTGTTGCTCGAATGTTCTCGATGTCGTCGTCTCGAAAGTGGAGTGGTATGTACATGGAGGCTCTCCGCTGGCGGTCGTCGAGATAAACCCAAGTCAATAGGCTAGAAAACTGCCAATCTTAGTCGTTCCCGTAGAGGTTCTCCGCTTCCTCTTTTGACGTGACGATTTCGAAGTTACCTGGGACCCGGCGATTTCACTCAGCCGCTTCAATCCGTCGAGCTGCTGTTGGGTTGGTGTTTCCGTAGCTATTCTCCTGCGGGCTGAGCTAGGCATTCATGGACCTTTAGAGATCTCACCCCGGCGGTGCCATGAGGCGATCCGGCAGCTCTCCTTACGCGCACCGAGTCGCGTTTGGCGATCTAGTCGTTGATCTCGGCAATGTCGCGGACGACCTCAAAAGCCGTCTTCATCGTTTCGATGAACGCCGCCGATGGGTACAAGTCGGAGGTGATCGTAACGAACCCATGTAAAACACCAAGATTCTCGTCTACATGGTGGTCGCCCTCGCCCGTGTGCAATCGCCGAGGAGATTGTCGACGTTTTTCCATCGCTGACGCGCGATCAGGTTGAGGCCGCGGCCGAACAGGCCAAGGCGTATCCCGAGCGAGAGTGCCTGTCCCCCTGAGTCTGTATCGGGTGCTGGCGAGCTAGCGGACCTTGGGTTCGATGACGAAGCCGTACGGGCGAGGTTGCGCCGCGCCGGATTCCGTGACCGCGTATTTGATCGACGAGAATGTGCTTCGCGAATTTGGCGTACGTGGCAACGTGAACGTGCGCGAGTGGCTTGCAACGCGCTCCTGGATCAAAGCGCGCTCATACTGCGCGAGCGCGCCGCACCTGGAACAGGAATTCGGCCGGGCGCGTCGTGGTGTCCAGGTTCTCGTTCAGGGAGCGGAACGCCACTCGATTGTCCGAGCGAGCTCACGATCGCGATCAGGTGCGACAGCGAGCGCCCGCGCCAAGCCGGTGCGGTCATCCTTCGCCCGAGGCGTGATCCTCGAACAGGGGAGGGGATCAATGCTGGCGGCGAGCAGCGCATCGCGCTGCAGTCGTGTTCTGACGGTCGGAGTCCGGCGACACGCGCATGTAGCCAACCAACATAGGCGGATACCCATCGAAATAGGTTTCGTATGGTAGCGCGTGGCGAGAGAGTTTTCCGCATATTTTTTGAACCACCAGGCGTTTAGCTCACGGGGGCTACTACAAGATTCGGTAGATGGCTAAAGCCGACTTGAGGCCCTAGGATTCGGCCGCCTTCCCCGCCGATCATCATCGACGAACAGAAGTGAACGCAAGCGCACGTGAAGCCGCTGCCCGCAGCGCCTGCGGGCAGCTTCCGCCCTTTCATCGCTTAGAGAGTGAAGTGCCACCGTGTCCGAACAACCCCTACCGACGCTGCCGATGTGGCGCGTCGCTCACATTGAGCCCTCGCCCGAGATGTTGGCGATACGCGCCAACGGTCCGATCCACCGCGTGCGTTTCCCGTCAGGGCACGAAGGCTGGTGGGTGACTGGCTACGACGAGGCCAAGGCGGCGCTGTCCGACGCAGCGTTCCGGCCGGCGGGAATGCCGCCGACGGCGTTCACCCCGGATTCGGTAATTCTCGGTTCGCCGGGGTGGCTGGTCTCGCACGAGGGGGGCGAGCATGCCCGGTTACGCACGCTCGTGGCGCCGGCCTTCAGCAGCCGCAGGGTGAAGCTGCTGGCGCCGCATGTCGAGGCGATCGCTGCGCAGTTGTTCGACAACCTGGCGGCCCAGCGCCAGCCCGCCGACTTGCGGCGCCACCTCTCCTTTCCGCTTCCGGCCATGGTCATCAGCGCGCTGATGGGCGTGCTCTACGAGGATCACGCCTTTTTCGCCCGGCTGTCCGATGAGGTGATGACGCACCAGCATGAAAGCGGCCCGCGCAGCGCATCGCGCTTGGCCTGGGAAGAACTGCGCGCCTACATTCGCTGCAAGATGAGGGACAAGCGCCAGGATCCGGGCGACAACCTGCTGACGGATCTGCTCGCGGCGGTCGACCAGCGCGTGGCGACCGAGGAAGAAGCGATCGGCCTGGCGGCCGGCATGCTGGTGGCGGGGCACGAGAGCACCGTCGCGCAGATCGAATGCGGCCTGCTGGCCATGTTCCGCCATCCGCAACAGCGCGAACGCTTGGTCGGCGATCCGTCCCTGGTGGACAAGGCGGTGGAGGAAATCCTTCGCATGTACCCGCCGGGCGCGGGCTGGGACGGCATCATGCGCTATCCGAGGACCGACGTGACCGTCGCGGGCGTGCATATTCCCGCGGAGAGCAAGGTGCTCATCGGCCTGCCGGCAACGTCGTTCGATCCGCGCCATTTCGACGACCCGGAAATCTTCGACATCGGACGCCAGGAAAAGCCGCACCTGGCGTTCTCCTACGGGCCGCACGCCTGCATCGGCGGGCCGCTGGCCAGGCTGGAACTCAAGGCGGTGTTCGGTTCGATCTTCCAGCGCTTTCCCGCGCTGCGCCTGGCCGTGGCGCCCGAAAAACTGAAGTTGCGCAAGGAGATCATCACTGGCGGGTTCGAGGAGTTCCCGGTGCTCTGGTGAGGTGCGGACGCCGCTGGGGGATCGCGATCGTCTCCGCGATTTTGCCGGCGCGCCTGCCGCGCACCGGTCAGATCAGCCAGCCAACAGGTAACCAAGATGGACGTGCAAGAAACAACGGCAGCATGCCGGGACGCCTTCGCCGAACTGGCGTCGCCGGCGTGCATCCACGACCCGTATCCGTTCATGCGGTGGTTGCGCGAGCACGATCCGGTGCATCGCGCGGCGTCGGGCCTCTTTCTGTTGACCCGCCACACCGACATCTACTGGGCGCTCAAGGCCACGGGCGATGCGTTTCGGGGACCGGCGCCAGGCGAACTGGCGCGCTATTTTCCGCATGCGGCGACCAGCCTGTCGCTCGATCTGCTGGCCTCCACGCTAGCGATGAAGGACCCACCAACGCATACGCGTCTGCGTCGGCTGATCTCGCGCGATTTCACCATGCGCCAGATCGACAATCTGCGGCCGAGCATCGTGCGCATCGTCGCGGCACGCCTTGACGGCATGGCACCCGCGCTGGAGCGCGGGGAGGCCGTGGACCTGCATCGGGAATTCGCGCTGGCCTTGCCCATGCTGGTCTTCGCCGAACTGTTTGGCATGCCCCAGGACGACATGTTCGGGCTCGCCGCCGGCATCGGCGCCATTCTGGAAGGCCTGAGCCCGCACGCCAGCGATCCCGAGCTCGCCGCAGCGGACGCGGCCAGTGCCAGAGTGAAGGCCTACTTCGGCGATCTCATACTGCGCAAGCGCACCGATGCCCGCCACGACATTGTGTCAATGCTGGTCGGCGCACACGACGATGATGCCGACACGCTGTCGGACGCGGAGTTGATCAGCATGTTGTGGGGCATGCTGCTGGGCGGCTTCGCCACTACGGCTGCGACCATCGACCATGCGGTCCTGGCGATGCTTGCGTATCCCGAACAGCGGCACTGGCTGCAGGGAGACGCCATGGAGGTGAAGGCATTCGTCGAAGAAGTCCTGCGCTGCGACGCGCCCGCAATGTTCAGCTCCATTCCGCGTATCGCCCAGCGCGACATCGAATTGGGCGGCGTGGTGATCCCGAAGAACGCGGACGTGCGTGTGCTGATCGCGTCCGGCAATCGCGACCCCGACGCCTTCGCCGATCCCGACCGCTTCGATCCCGCGCGGTTCTACGGCACCAGTCCTGGCATGTCGACCGACGGGAAGATCATGCTGAGCTTCGGCCACGGCATCCACTTCTGCCTCGGTGCGCAACTGGCCCGGGTACAGTTGGCCGAGAGCTTGCCGCGGATTCAGGCGCGCTTCCCCACCCTGGTATTGGCCGAGCAGCCGACCCGGGAGCCCTCCGCGTTCCTTAGGACGTTCCGCGCGCTGCCGGTGCGGCTGCGTGCGCAGAGGGCTGAGATGTGCGTCGTGGTCGACCAGGATCTGTGCGGGACCAGCGGGCAGTGCGTGCTGACGCTACCGGGCACCTTTCGCCAGCGCAAACCGGACGGCGTGGCCGAAGTGTGCGGGGCGACAGTCCCGCAGGCGCTGCACGCCGCCGTGCGGCTCGCGGCCAGGCAGTGCCCGGTCGCCGCCATCCGGGTCATTGAAAGCGAAGCTAGCGATGACGAGCGCGCCAGCGCCGACAGTGCGCCTTCTCAGGCGGAGGCGGAGCGGCATGCCGCGAGAGACCAACGCAATCCAGGAGGACACCATGGGACGGTTTGAGGGCAAGGTGGCCGTGGTGACCGGCGCCGGGGCCGGTATCGGCAAGGCATGCGCCCTCGCCATCGCGCGCGAGGGCGGCAGAGTGGTGGTCGCCGACATCGATGGCTCGGCGGCCATGGCCTGCACCGCGCAAATCGCGGCCGAGGCGGGCCACGCGCTGACCCTGGCCATCGACATCGCCGAGGCGCAGGCGGTGGCAGCGCTGTTCGAGACGGCGGAGCGGCACTTCAGTGCGGTCGACCTGCTCGTGAACAACGCGGGCGCCATGCATCTGACTCCGCGCGACCGCGCGATCCTCGACCTGGACCTGGCGGTCTGGGATCAGACCATGGCAACCAATCTGCGCGGCACGTTGCTCTGCTGCCGGCAGGCCATCCCACGGATGATCGCCCGCGGCGGTGGCGCGATCGTCAACATGTCGTCGTGCCAGGGGCTCAGCGGTGACACCGCGCTGACGTCCTACGCCAGCTCGAAGGCGGCGATGAACATGCTATCGGCCTCGCTCGCCACCCAGTACGGTCATGCGCAGATCCGCTGCAACGCGGTTGCGCCGGGTCTCATCATGACCGAGCGTCTCCTCGCGAAGCTGGACGAGTGCATGCAACGGCATCTGCGCCGGCACCAGCTCCTGCCGCGCGTCGGCCGCCCCGAGGACGTGGCCGCGCTGGTGGCGTTCCTGCTCTCCGACGATGCAGCGTTCATCACCGGCCAGGTCGTGTGCATCGACGGCGGCATGCTGGCGCATGTGCCGACGTACGCCGACGGTGGCAACAGCCGCGCCGCGCGGCCTTCCGGCGAGACCGCCGAAGCGGCCGCGTCGGCGCGATGCTAATGGGCATGCTGCTCAACCCGCTGAACCGTCGGCATCGGCTGCGGTACGACATCCCGGTCGTGCCCGGCGCTTTCCCCTTGGTCGGGCATCTTCCCGCCGTCGTCTGCGACCTGCCGCGCCTGCTGCGGCGCGCGGAACGGACGCTGGGCAGCCAGTTCTGGCTGGACTTCGGCCCTGCCGGACACATGGTGACCAGTCTGGATCCGGATGCGTTCGCACTGCTCCGGCACAAGGACGTGTCCTCAGCGCTGATCGAAGAGATCGCGCCCGAATTGTTTGGCGGAACGTTGGTCGCCCAGGATGGCGGCGCGCACCGGCAGGCGCGCGATGCGATCCAGGCGGCGTTCCTGCCTATGGGGCTGACCCAGGCCGGCATCGGCGAGCTGTTCGCGCCCGTCATCCGGGCGCAGGTGCAGAGGTGGCGCGACCGCGGCGACATAACCATCCTGCGCGAAACCGGCGATCTGATGCTCAAGCTCATCTTCAGCCTCATGGGAATCCCCGCGCAGGACCTGCCGGAATGGCATCGCAAGTACCGGCAACTGCTGCAGTTGATCGTCGCGCCCCCGGTCGACCTGCCCGGACTGCCTTTGCGGCGCGGCCGCTCCGCCCGCGACTGGATCGATGCGCGGTTGCGCGAGTTCGTCCGCGATGCGCGTGAACATGCCGCGCGCACCGGGTTGATCAACGACATGGTGAGCGCCTTCGATTGCAGCGACGATGCGCTCGCCGATGAGGTCCTGGTCGCCAATATCCGCTTGCTGCTGCTTGGTGGCCACGACACCACCGCCTCAACGATGGCCTGGATGGTGATCGAGCTGGCGCGGCAGCCTGGGCTGTGGGACGCCCTGGTCGAGGAGGCGCAACGCGTGGGCGCGGTGCCGACCCGGCACGCGGACCTGGCGCAGTGTCCGGTCGCCGAGGCGCTGTTCCGCGAGACGCTGCGCGTGCATCCACCGACGCCGCTCCTGGTGCGTCGCGCACTTGGTGAATTGCGACTCGGCCAACGGCGCATTCCTGCGGGCACCGATCTGTGCATCCCGCTGCTTCATTTCTCCACCTCGGCGCTGCTGCACGACGCGCCTGATCAGTTTCGCCTGGCGCGGTGGTTGCAACGCACCGAGCCGATCCGGCCGGCGGACATGCTGCAGTTCGGTACCGGCCCACACGTCTGCATCGGCTACCACCTGGCATGGCTGGAACTGGTGCAGTTCTGCATCGCCTTGGCGCTGACCATGCACGAGGCCGGGGCGCGGCCGCGGTTGCTGAGCGGCGTCGAAAGAGGCCAGCGCTATTACCCGACCGCACATCCGTCCATGACTATCCGCATCGGATTCTCCTGAGCTGGCATCGCATGCCCCTGTGACGAGGCAGCGGCGACGGCGACGCGCGGCATTGCTGCACTCGGCCCGCGCGCACGGTGCGACGCCGACAACACCGCGGCGGCTCGCCTGTCGGGGACAAGGACATGAAGAACATGCAGACCGGTTCCACGCCACAGAACGACAGAACTGGTGATTCCGCGCTGGGCGAATTGGGCGCTCAGGCGCGCGGCGCATCCGGCGGGCTGCTCCCCGAGATCTGGATGCAGGACGGCGCAAAGCGGGTCGAACACGTGCTGGCGCGTCTTCTCCGCGCCGAACATGAGGCCGAGCTGATGGCGGCGATGCGCTACGCCACCTTGCATGGCGGGAAGCGCAACCGCGCCTTGCTCTGTCTGGCTGCCGGCGCACTGGCCGACACGCCGGCGCACATGCTTGACGACGTGGGCGCCGCCATCGAGATGATGCACGCCTGTACCCTGGTCCACGACGATCTGCCCGCGATGGACGACGACGTGCTTCGCCGCGGCCTTCCGACCGTGCACGTCAAGTTCGGCGAAGCTACTGCGATCCTGGTCGGCGATGCGCTGCAGGCGCACGCCTTCCTGACCTTGGCGAGCCTGGATGCGCCGGGCGACAACCGTATCGCGCTCGTGCGCGAACTGGCACAGGCAGTGTCAGCCGAGGGTGCCGCAGGCGGGCAGGCCATGGATCTGTCGCTGGTTGGAAAGCACGTCGAGCTGGACAAGATCGTGGAGATGCACCGGATGAAGAGCGGAGCGTTAGTGCGCGCGTCCGTTCGCATGGGCGCGCTATGCGTTATCGCGGAGGATGTCGCGCACGCTGCGCTGTACTGTGCGCTCGATCACTACAGCGCCTGTTTCGGCTTGGCGTTGCAGGTGATCGACGACATTCTCGACGTGACAGCGGATACCGCAACGCTGGGCAAGACCCCCGGCAAGGACGCGGCGGCGCAGAAGCCGACCTGCGCGTCGATCATGGGAGTGCAGGCAGCACGTCAGTTCGCGCTGGATCTGTTGCGCGATGCCGGGGAGGCCATCGCGCCGCTGGGGCCGCGTACGGAACGGTTGGCGCAACTCCTACAGCGGGCCAACGCGTATCTGTTCAGGCACGCGCCATGCGCATGAGCGCGCCGGTGTCACTCTGTGCCGCTGCGATGAGTCCGCGGCGTTTATTGCAGCGGTTGCCTGCCGCGGCGCGCTGTGCGCAAGCCTATGCGGCGGACCGGCGCCAGCATCGGGTCGCCGCGCCGAAGCACGGTGGCCGTCCGGCGCTGCCTATGCGACGGGCCTGCGGCGGCATGCGCGGCGTCGCCCAATTTTGGTTCTCGTCGACCGTGTGCAAAAGGAACATCCCGCGTGAACGCGCTGTCCGAACAGATCCTTTCCGACTTGCGCCGCCTGCTGAGCGAAATGAGCGATGGCGGCAGCGTCGGTCCGTCTGTCTACGACACGGCGCAAGCGCTGCGCTTCAACGGCAACGTCGCCGGTCGGCAGGACGCATACGCGTGGCTCATCGCGCAGCAACAGGCCGACGGCGGATGGGGAAGCGCGGACTTCCCGCTGTTCCGCCATGCGCCCACGTGGGCGGCGTTACTGGCATTGCAGCGTGATCCTGTTCCTGGTGCTGCCGACGCGGTCCAAGCTGCAACGCGGTTCCTCCAGCGCCAGCCCGATCTCTACGCGCATGCGGTGCCGGAAGACGCGCCCATCGGCGTGGAGCTGATCCTGCCACAATTTTGCGGTCAGGCCGCATCCTTGCTGGGTGGCTTAGTGCTTCCGCGCCATCCAGCGCTGTTGCCGTTGCGTCAAGCGCGCCTGGTCAAGCTAGGGGCGGTGGCGATGTTGCCGAGCGGCCATCCGTTGCTGCACTCCTGGGAAGCCTGGGGGACGTCGCCGACCACCGCATGCCCGGATGACGACGGCAGCATCGGCATCAGTCCGGCGGCCACTGCCGCCTGGCGTGCGCATGCCATGACACGGGGGCGCACGCCGCAGATATGGCGCGTCGACGCGTATCTGGAGATGGCATCACGGGCGACGCGCAGCGGCATCGAAGGTGTCGTCCCCAACGTCTGGCCGATCAATGTGTTCGAGCCATGTTGGTCGCTGTACACCCTGCATCTGGCCGGGCTGTTCGCGCATCCAGCGCTCGCCGAGGCGGTCCGCGTGATCGTCGCGCAGCTCGACGCCCGTCTGGGCGTGCGCGGCCTGGGCCCCGCCTTGCACTTCGCGGCCGATGCGGACGACACCGCCGTTGCGTTGTGCGTCCTTCACCTTGCAGGCCGCGCCCCGGCGGTCGATGCGTTGCGCAGTTTCGAAATCGGCGAGCTGTTCGTCACCTTCCCCGGCGAGCGCAATGCCTCGGTGTCGACCAACATCCATGCCCTGCATGCGTTGCGACTCTTGGGAAAGCCCGCCGCGGGCACCAGCGCGTACGTCGAGGCCAATCGCAACCCGCACGGTCTATGGGACAACGAAAAATGGCACGTTTCGTGGCTGTATCCTACCGCGCATGCGGTCGCTGCGCTGGCGCAAGGCAAGCCCCAGTGGCGCGACGAGCGTGCGCTGTCGGCGCTGCTGCAGGCGCAGCGTGACGACGGCGGCTGGGGCGCCGGTCGCGCGTCCACGCTCGAGGAAACCGCTTATGCGCTGTTCGCGTTACACGTGATGGACTGGAGCGAAGAGGCGACAGAGCGCCGGCGCATCGCGCAGGTGGTGGCGCGTGCGCTGGAGTGGATGCTCGCCCGCCATGCGGCGCATGCATTGCCGCAGACGCCGCTGTGGATCGGCAAGGAACTGTATTGCCCCACTCGGGTCGTGCGTGTGGCCGAACTCGCCGGGTTGTGGCTGGCGCATCGTTGGGGGCGGCGCGTCCTGGCCGAGGGAGCAGGAGCGGCGCCGTGATCCAGACCGAACGCGCGCTGCAGCAGGTGCTGGAGTGGGGGCGTTCCCTGACCGGGTTCGCCGACGATCATGCCGTGGAAGCGGTCAGGGGCGGCCAGTACATCCTGCAGCGCATCCACCCGAGCCTGCGCGACACCAGCGCCCGCACCGGTCGCGATCCGCAGGACGAAACGCTGATCGTGGCGTTCTATCGCGAACTGGCGCTGCTGTTCTGGCTCGACGATTGCAACGACCTTGGCCTGATCGCGCCGGAGCAGGTCGCCGCGGTGGAACAGGCGCTGGGGCAGGGCGAGCCGTGCGCGCTCCCCGGATTCGAGGGCTGCGCTGTGCTGCGCGCCTCCCTGGCCGCGCTCGCCTACGATCGTCGCGACTATGCTCAGCTTCTCGAGGATACCCGGTGCTACTGCGCGGCGCTGCGCGCCGGACACGCGCAGGCGGCAGGGGCGGAACGCTGGTCCTACGCCGAGTACCTGCACAACGGCATCGATTCGATCGCCTACGCGAACGTGTTCTGTTGCCTGTCGTTGCTGTGGGGGCTGGACATGGCGACCTTGCGCGCGCGTCCGGCCTTTCGCCAGGTCCTGCGGCTCATCTCCGCGATAGGGCGCCTGCAGAACGATCTGCATGGACGCGACAAGGACAGGTGGGCCGGCGAGGCCGACAACGCGGCGATCCTGCTGCTGCAGCGCTATCCAGCTATGCCTGTGGTAGAGTTCCTCAACGACGAGCTGGCCGGCTATACGCGCATGCTGCACCGGGTGATGGCGGAAGAACGCTTTCCGGCGCCGTGGGGACCGTTGATCGAGGCCATGGCGGCCATCCGCGCGCAGTACTACCAGACCTCGGCCAGCCGCTACCGCAGCGACCCTGCGGGGGGAGGCCAGCATGCGCCGGCCTGAACGCGCGGGAGGCGGCGGCGTGCGCGCTGCCGCGGTCCGATCCGACGCAACGCCGTCGCCCGATGGGATGGAGCGAGCAGGAGCCACACCGCCCTGGGCCGGCGCAAGGAGTGCTGGATCGGCGAGTGGCCCCGGCCACGGTCGCAGCCGGCTGGGAGCACTGCGCATTGCCCGGGTGGACCTGACGCAAATCGACCTGCGCGCCTCGCTGCTGGGCAAGACCATGCGCCCGCCGCTGCTGATCAGCTCCATGACCGGCGGCATGCCACGCGCTGAGGCCATCAACCGGCATCTGAGCGAGGCAGCGCAAGCCTTGGGGATCGCCATGGGCGTCGGTTCGCAGCGCGTGAGCTTGCAATCCCGCAACTCCCAGGGGTTAACGCGCTCGCTGCGCCGCCTGGCCCCAGACGTGCAACAGCCTTCGCAGCCGTTGGGCGAGGACTATACCCGCACGCGAGCCGCGCGCTGGGCCGCTACGATGGCATTCTGCAACGACAATCGTCGATTCGAAATAGACCGCGCGGGTATGGCTCTCGCGCGTCGTTCATCGCAGCTCGGAGTAATGCTGGCCTTGCACCTTTACTGAGCCTTGTCCAGGATGGGGTTGCCCCAGGCGCCGAGTTCATGGGTTATCGTCAGCACCGCAATGCGACCGCGACGCCGCGCTCATTCGTTGGCCCTGCGAGCGGCCATGAATACGCGCTTGTCGCGGCGATGGACGCGCCGCACGTTGCTGCTGCCCTAGGAGAGCATCGCGAAGTGTTGGAAGCCAGCTTAGACCGTTTGACAGCACGCGAGATTGCCGCCGACCGCCGGGGCCTTCCGAAAGCAGGCCGAACGGGCGGTCGCCGCGCAGGATGCTGCACTGGCTACGCTATCGGCCATGGAGGAAAGGCTCGCGGCGTAGCATCACCACGGTCCGGCCCAATTTTGGACGGAAATCGCCGATCAATACCCCCATAGCGCTATATTGGGGAGCGGCGAGACGTGGTGAGCGAGCGGAAAAGCAACGTTTGCACCGGACAGATCTTGATTGATGGTAGCCCGCTGCGCTGCAAGGTCCGCCACTTCACCGCGTCCTCGGCGGTCGTCCAGACTCCTAACGCGCCTTTCGTGCCCGCAGCCTTCGGCCTGCGCGTTCCAAGCGCGGACGTCGATACGATATGCACGGTAGTTTGGCGTGATGCACACCGCCTTGGTGTGACATTCTGAACTAACCGCCAACTTTCTTTCTGGACACGCGTCCCCGCGCGCCGGTGGGACCGTATTGACATGTAGGGATGTGCTTATCTCGACGTGACGTGCAAAAATTTGGCGCGCCGGCCACCCAACCGGCATCGCCACCTCTTGAGCCGTGAAGCCGCCAATCGGCTTATTATTTCCACCAACATTCGCAACTTGACATTTATGGAGGATGGCCAATTGGCCACGCTAGATAGCGTGCTCGACGCATCGAGCGAACCATTGGCTTTCGCCGATCGCGCGGCTATAGCGTCGCTCGGCGGCTGCAAGAAGCCGATCTGCTACCACTCGGTGGTCCTGGCTACGCACCAGAACTTGCTCAACGCGACGCCGGCCCCCTGCTTGCCACGCTGATGTCGGCTCCGAAATTGCACGAGGCGGCGGAGCACGCACGCGCCTATTCCGCCATGACGCCAGGCGGCGCGGTCTTGTCGACCGATGCACCCGACAGCATTCCGCGCTCGGCGCTCGAATTTCTGGATTTGAAATCCGAGATCGCCGTCGGCCGGGCGCCCGAAGCCGTCGACGACATCCGCGGCCATCGTTTCGAGTTCGTGCATGGCTGGCGCGAGCTTTCAGCACATAGGCCGGAAGACAGTGTAACACGTTTCGTGTTGCCCGGCGCACTCGCGTCGCATCAACAGGCCCCGTATAGCATCGCTGGCCTCGTCAAGGGTGAGGTTTTTGCAAACCTCATGAAGGATCTATTTTAATGGCAATTTTGAAAAAGAAACCCGCCGACGCATTTGTCCTCCCGACGCTTCTGGACTCGAGCCCGGATACGCGGCGCTCTTTGCCAAACAGGCTGAACTCAGCGCCCTTCTTTCCGGCCTCCGAAAGGAAGCTGGCGATCTAGACAAGAGGTTCGCCGAGCAGCCGAAGTCACCGCCTCTGCTGGAGTTCCGCGTCTCCTTGGGGATCCGGAGGATGCTGCGCCCCACCTCCGAATGCGCCGGGCAGAAGTTTCGGGCGAAATCACCAACGCCGAAACGGCGCTTGTGCATCGTGTGCACATCACGCCTGAGGCAGTGGTGCTATTCCGGAGGGGTATAGAACTGCAGCGCGGCCCGCACGACCCGTACGAACTGAGCAACCTAAAGAACGCCCTGGCTGCTGCGCTGGGCCGCAGCAAGTTTGCCGCCAGTCCGCTAGATCGTCAGCCACGATTGAGGCTGCGACCGTGAACCGATGGAGGTCGTGCCTCGAACTGCAGGCGCAACTCCGAAAGAAGAGTCGGACATGACGACTAGCAATAAGTCGTCGACACCCGCCGGCCAGTTCTGCATGTCGTGATGCCACGCGCCGAGGTCGCGCGCGAGACGCCGCTGCCGCGCGAGACCGTGACAGCCTTCCTGCGCCGCTCTGATTGGGCTACGCGTGGCCGCAAGTATGGCTGGCAGTTCAAGAAAGGTTTGCCGACCATCCTTGAGATGAACGGCGAGGCGGTGCTGCGTCGTGATTGGCGACGTCGGGAGGCAACGGCGGTGCGAAGCAGGCTATTGGGCTGATTGCGCTTGTCGCGGTAGCGGCGTTGCTCGTCCGTTGGGCGGTGCAATTGCGAGCGCGCTTGCCCTCCCAGCCATAGCCGGCACGGTTATCGGCGCGGGCATCGCCATTGGCGGTTCGTTCCATGTGAGTGCCGCACGGACAGTCAACTTTCAATTCAAGGAATTTGATAATGTCGGCAGCAACCTCATCGTCGCCTCAGACGGTGCGCATCTCGTTTCAGACGCGCTAGTCTGGAATACGGCAGATCAAACGATTACCGCGATCTGCAACAGGGCGATCTTGCTCCCTCAGTTTCGGGCTGCGGCGACGGTTCGAGCGGAGGCGTTCGTCGTTTTCCAGGCGGTCGGGCTCGCTCTATCGACGATGACCGCAGGCGGGTTTGCCGAGTTTAAGCAGACGGTTGGTCCGACGCTAATGGAGCTGAACGACCGGATGGACGCAATGGGCGCGGCGAGTCCATTCGATGTGTCGGTCGCGGGAATTTCGGAACAGCATGGCCCGTCCGGTTTTCGGATTACGTACTGGAGGCCGGTAGCGAGCACCTGGAGCCATGGCGAGCATTTGAGTTTCCGCGCGGCTTTAGTCCGTGCCCCAGCAATACCGAGGCGGACGAGCAAAAGATACGATCGGCATTGGCCACCGCACCGGCAAAACTTGAGGGATACGCCATCACCGTGTTGGAAACTCAGCGTGATATCGCCGGGCGAGACTACGTTGCCGCAAGCGGCATCAGCACGCGGATCATTCATCGGTGGCATGAAGATGTGGTTGGGCCCGCCACCGGACGAACGCGGCTGGATTGCCTTCCAACCATCCACCGGCAAAGTCAGGTGGAAAATCGATGGCAAATGGCTCCCATAGAGCAGCAAGGAATTTACATTGACGGCACTTTCAGAGCGGTGCGCCGGCAAAGGGCTATGGCGGAACGTCGACCTCGCCACGCACGATCGGCACGGGGAGTAAGGATCTCGCCAGCCAGGCCGGTCTGGCCTATCAGATCGGCGCGCGCGTTCGGGCGACGTCGAATGGCGATACAACCAAGTGGACGGAAGGCGTTGCGACCTACTATGATGGTGCGTTTATCGCCATCAATGTCGACAAGATCAGCGGCAGTGGCACGCTGGTAGATTGGGATTTCAATGTTGCCGGCCAGTTCGGGGCCGGCGATCTGACGAGCGCGAACAACCTGTCTGAACTAACTGCAACAGCGGCGACGGCGCGCAGCAATCTCGGTATCAAACAAACCGTCCAGTTAGGCGCGTCGCAAGATTTCAATGCCGTTGTTGCTCCCGGCACTTATTATTCATCGGACTCGACCGGAACAAACCCCCCGGCCGCAAGTGACTTCTGGTATCTGACGGTAGAAGCGTTCGGAGCAAGCACATACATCAAGCATTGGCCACGCGTGTTAATCTCCCGGCGAAACATATGTGCGCGTTTGCGTCGCAGGCACATGGGGGCTCATGGCGCCGCGTTATGACCGGCGACAACAACCTATCGGAAGTAGCGAACGCAGCAACGGCGAGGGACAATCTCGGCGTGCCGCAGACCTATGGACAGTGCCGATTGACACTGTCCGGCGGAAACCTGGTGCTGGCGCCTTGGAATGGAAATCTTCTAACGATCGCGGCGCTCCGCAGATCGTTCCTGAGGCGGGCGTTTCGCTTGCGGCAACCGGCCTGATGCCGGGCACGACTTATCTCATTTGCGCTTATATGAATTCCGGCACGATGACGCTTGAAGCGTCAACGACCGCTCACGCGACATCGACGAGGGCCGGCAACAAAGGCACCGAGATCAAGAGCGGCGATGGTACGCGGTCGCTGGTCGGCATGGCGCGCGTCATCACTGGCCCAGCATTTGCGGACACAGCGGCGCAAACCGCTCGTTGCCTCGTGGTTCAACCGCGGCTGCCGGGGCGTCACGGGTGCGATAGACGGAGTGTCCACGGACACCGGAGCGGGCGCCTACACTGAGAAGACAGTCTTCAAGGCTGAGTTCGTCGCTTTGGCCGATGAGGTCATTGACGCTAAAATCACCGGGACAGTGACAAAACTCTACAAATGCGGGCGCGTGCGGTTTCGCGATCTTCTTTGACGGCGCGGTCGGAGATAACTGGGACGTCAATCCTCAAGGAGCGATGTACCGCATCCCAGCCTCTGGCCTCGCGACCCAGAAGGCGGGAACGGACGGCTACCATCATGTGTCGTTCGGCTTGCGCGCCATAGGGGGCGGCGCAGCCTCGGCCGTCTATGGGCTGAAAGTATTGGCAACGGTTGGGTAGGGGCCGCGCGGGAAGACCAATGCCCAACAACGACTCCAACCGGCAGATCAGCCAGCTGCCGATGCCATCCCTTGGGGCGTTACCTCCAGCCCGATCCGGTCATCGGCTCAATACCAGCGGTTAGCAACAGTGTTTTGACAAATCCATGGTTTGTTCACAAAACATATTACGTGAGATTCTGAGCAGGCCCGCAGCGTGACGGCCATCTATAGCCGCCCGTCTTGTCAGCTTTCGGAAAGGTAGTCCGCGTAAAACGCCTTTGAAGTTAGTGGCGAGTGGCAGGGACAGCGCAATGCACCAGAACGGTCAGCGCCGAGTCATGTTCCCGCTAACTTCAAATGGTAGTGCGGGCGGGGCAGGGACACCGAACAGCGCCGAGTCTCGCCCGCAAGGCCTGCCACCTGAGACTGATCGCCAAGTCACCGCCTTGTTTTGGTAGTTGCTCTAGGGCATTCGTCCTGAGAATACACCCCTGTCAGCTTCTTGCCCCCGCTTGAAGCTGATAAGTTAGCGGCACGTGGCAGGGACAGCGCTTTATCGGTCCACTTCAAAGCGCCGAGTCACGTGGCCGCTAACGTTCCCAAATGCGTCCGCTACACGGTTAAATAAAGCGGGTGGCGTTGCGGGAAAATCTGTCCCCATCTCGCGCCTGAGCGCCTCGAACTCGGATAAGGTCGAGAGAGAGCAATCCGCCACCGCGTCCATTTTTGAGCCGATAACTTCAACCTGGGATCGCCAATCGGCCAGCTGTTCTTCAGTTCGCTGTGGCCCGTACGTGTCTTCCGGTGTATGGCTTGGCCCACGGGACGTAGTCCGTGAATGCTTGGATTGCCGCTACCACTTCGGTCCTAGGCACGGCGGTTACTGGTATGAAGAGCCAGCTCGAACACTCGCAGGTCGAGGGTTTTACTATGAGAGGCACGCGGGGATGCGGCAACCCACCGGTGCTGGTAGGTGCTTTCCGGTAGGTCTCACGATACTCCTTGATCGCACCCCTTGAGAATTTGAGCCTCTCGGGAGCAAAGGTGGCCAGCCTCAGTCTTCGAGGACGGGCTGGCCACCGAAGTTTGTGGTGCAAACCCATAGAGCAGTACGGGCCAACGGATGCACATATTCGAGCGGCACATCACGTCCCTGCGGTCGCAAGCGCTTGCGGTGCTTGCAGCCAATCAGGCCCGCGTGGCCGATCAGTCTCTGAGCCCATTAGACCGCGAAGCCGCCACATCTAATGCCGCCGAGGCTCAGGCAATGGTGGACATACTCGTTGCGTGAAACCCAATCTCGGGCCGAAGGAGGCCCGGAAAATCGCTGCACGCATACGCGCTCTTCTAGGGGCGCCGCGTGAGTGCAACCGGTTCGGGTGGGATGCCTGTGAGACTTTCGCTAGCGCGCCGCGCCCGCACTGCTCCCGGTGTGAGACTGGGATCATCACGCGGACGGCCGGCTATTACGCTTGGCGCGAACGCCCGGAGAGCACCCGCGCAACCTCCAATTCTGCGATGCTGGCCGAGATCCAGCAGGTCCATCGCGAGAGCGGCGAGCGCTACGGCAGTCCCCGGGTCCATGCTCTCCTGCGGACGCGGCGGCAGACCCGATCATCGACGCTATCGAGGCTCATAAAGAAAGCGAGTGCAGACTACTCGGCAGCAATTCGCGACCTGGTGACGGGGACACTCGATCCCGATCCGGAGAAGGAAGAAACGTTCGGCGATCGAGAAGCCGAAGTCAGGCACGAACTCGCCACAAGCGTGCCGACGACGTTGGCCGGGCTGCTCGCTGTCCTCACATAAGTCGAAGAGGTCTCTACCGGAAAACACTCGTAAGCGGCCGGCCGACAATGCTTTTGATTGGGACGACCTGATGAACTTGCTCGTCAGCGCCCAAGATTGCGTTCGGACGATCTCCCAACAGTCGGTTTAGCTAAAGCGCCAATCGCCCGCCGGTGAGGGGCGGCGGGAGAGCGCTCACGCGAACAAATCAAGAAGCGCCGTGAGCGTCCGTGTTGCGTCAACTAGACGGGACAGAGCGGGACAGCCTGGAATTCAAGGGTTTTCGTCAGCATCAGGCGCAACATGCATTTCAGCAACGAGAAACCGTGATGCTGTTGAAATTGCTGGCGATCCCAGCAGGACTGATGGATTTCAATTGTCTCAAGGGCTTGATGCCAAGGTTAGGCAATTTTCCTACCGTTGTTCGCATAGGGAAATTCATTGATTGCCTAACCACCGTGGGACGGGCAGCTCGCCCAAACACAACCGCACAACCGGATAAATCTATTTAAGATTGTGTAAGAACAAAAGAAGTCTCGGTGCAGTTTCATTGCGGGAACTGATTGTAGATGGTTTCGTTATCGCCCACCGCGGGGTGATTCGATGCTCGAAATGATTTTGATAATGTCGGGGCTCGGGACGGCCTTGGTAGCCATCGTCGTCGTGGTGTTTGAGTGGCGTGCGCTGGTCGGTTTTTGGCGCGCCTCAAGGCGCAGGCACCCGTAAAGCTCTGGCGCTTCTGAAGGAAGGCCCCTAAGTCGGCGGCGCGGCCAAGGAACGACTCTCCGCCCCTTCAATTGAGATATCGGTCTGTGGCGCGATACTCTAGATCCCTCTAGCTTCGCGACATCCACCCGGGACGGTCCATCGTTCGAACGCGCGTTTGACGATGGACCGGTTCTCGGAAGCTTGCCGCAGCCTCTTCCCTAGGAACGACCGGCAAGCCTCAGGCTTGGTGCTGTGCTCCGGCTCCATGCCCCCTGCGGGTCGGGGTAAGTCCAACGGTCCCAGTCGCTGCCAAGACGGCTGGGGCCGTTTTTTTCGGGATGGATTTGTTATTTGGGACCGAAAAGGCTGAGGAGCCCGATCGCGACTGGTATCAGGGCGACGCAGGCCCACAGTGCTGGCGCGCCAGAGTTTAGGCCGGCAATGAAGATCCCGATGCCAAAGCCGACGATAAAGGCCGAGATCGCATAGGCAGCTACTGTGTCCATCGGTCGACCCACAAGCAACTGGATCGATATCTCAAGGACGCTCCGCGGCACCAAACGTTCCAGCGCGCCGTCCTTTACGTGGCCAGCGCTGGCTTCTTAACTCCTGCAGATTTCGGGGTGCCCATTTAGCAAACGGGCTGCGGAAGCCCACTAGTCATCACCTGTTCAACCGCAAACCTGGGGAGACCTTCATGGGTAATCGCGCAGCTCGTCGTGCTTGGGCATCTCGCGTTCAGTCGGATGCTCACCTGACGGATA